>JAMJQL010000162.1 GCA_023554245.1 Gemmatimonadota bacterium | reverse complement strand
CAGCCTGATGATTCTGCTCGCCTACATTCTGCTCGGACATCCCGACTGGGACGAGGCGGATCTCTCGATTTTCGCGGCCTTCCCCGATACCCAGGTGAAGGAGCGGACCGCCGAGCTCATGGGGCTGATCGAGGAGGGGCGGATCGCCATCTCCGGACGAAAGTTGCAGGTATTCCCGACCGATGACCGGATCGACTTCTCGCGCCTCGTCGAGGCGAAGTCAGCAGACGCCGACCTGGTGCTGATGGGATTCACCGAACAGCGGCTCTCGAGCAAGGGTTCCAATCTCCTGCTGCGACATCCCAACCTCAACGAGATCCTCTGGGTTTCGGCCCGAGAGAGCATCGCGATCGAGTAGGTCGCGCTTCGCGGTGGTCGGTTGGGGGTCGGCCCGCCGGGCGGTAGCCACAGGCCGGGAGATAAAGGGTGGCCCGAGGATGACAGAAGGCCCGGAGCGGATTCGCTCCGGGCCTTCTGATGTTCGGGCCCCGTTGCAGGACCCGGGATCGGCCGTTCCCGCGGAGAGCGCTGTTTCGCGGGCTCCTCAGGCCGAGTTACGGCGTCAGGTAAGCGATCGCGTTGTCGAGCAGCGCATTCGCGTAGTTCGGGTTGTGCACGCCGAGGTCGCCGGAGGCATAGACGAATTCAGCGCCGTACACCGCTTCACGCTGCTCTACCGTCCAGTCGAAGTTGTCGGCGTCCAGGGTGAGATACAGAGTATCCCAATCAGCGTAGCCCATGAGCACCGCCACCTGGTCGAGCTTGCCCCTGATCGCCGTCTGGACACCGTTAACGTCGAAATCCGTCGCGCCCGGGTGGCAAGCATCGGCGCAGACACCGATGTCGGGATTGAAGTTGTGCACGATGTGTCCACCGAACGCCTCGTCGAAGGCCATGTGGCAGGTCACGCAGCCGTCGGGGATCCCCTGATGCGGGTGACTGACGTAGCCGTCAGCATCCTGACCGTAGTCGAGGTCCGGAATCAGGTACGAGCCCGCGCCGATGAACATGTCGCCCTGCGGGCTGCCGTGCGGCCCGAAGTGGCCATAGCCGTTGGCGATCTGGTTGGCGACGTTGTCGTTGTCCCGCCGCGCCTTGTGGCACTGGACGCAAGTCTGGCCTGGGCCATAACCCTCGATGACCGGGGCTTCCTCGTCGCCCGGCTCCCACGGCGTGGTGTAAGAGAGCTCTACGACGCCCACCGTGCGAAGCTGCGCCTCGTTGCCGCCGCCGTCCTCTCCGACATGCGGATCGTGACACGTCGGGCAGCCGATGTGGCTGAACCTGTCACCGAAGTCGTAATCCGCGTAGGACGGATCGTTCTCGCGAATGTAGCCCTCGGAAGTGTGGCAGTAATCGCAGGAGGTTCTGCCGACGTAGTGTTCCTCGTTGAACGCGTCGACGTCCCCGCCGGCGACCTGGGCGTGACCCGAGGTCTGCCACTCATCGATCTGCGCGTCGTGACAGCCGGCGCACAGCGAGTTCTCCCACGTCGAGAAGGAGATCTCGGGAACGTGAGCGTTGAAGTCCGGCCCCATCGCGCCGTGGCAGGACTCGCACTGAACGCCCTCGAGCGACGCCTTGCGGGCCAGGCCTTCCTCGGAGTCGTCTCCGATGTAGCCGCTGTAGCCGTCGTCCGGCTCCACGCAGCTTCCGTCGATGATCTCGCCCGTGTCCGCATTGACATCACAGTTGAACCCGGTCGTGTGGCACTGCACGCAGTAAAGGTTCGACTGGTTCTCAGCTCCGAGATCGTCGAAGGCGAACCGGTGGCCGGTGGTCACGTAGTTGTTGGTGATGGTCGCGTGGCAGTGCAGGCAGGCCGAGCCGAAGTCACCCTGGAAGGCGAACTCGCTGACCGTGCCGTCGTCGCCCGGAGGTCCCTGCGGTCCTTCTGGTCCCTGTGGTCCCTGCGGTCCGGTATCGCCTTCGCATCCGAACGACACGAGCGCGACCGAAAGCGCCAGCAGGAATCCAAACCCTCTTCGACCCCTCATTTGCTCTCCTCCACGTTTCTCGAAATGCCGGAAACCCGGTCCGGCGGCCTCGGAAGTCATATATCGACGGGCGATTCCAGAGCACGAACCGTACCGTACTCCTCCGCCTCCGTAATTCTACGTATGCAGGCCGTAAATAGCCAGACCGTGGATACTTCCACCCAGGAACCCAAGGTTGAAGGATGTACCGGGCCCGGCTCCGGGCGGTGATGAATTGGCCACCAGAGGGACGATATGTCTCAGCCCGCGACGGGGGGCACGGTCATCGCGAGCCACGCGGCGACGAGGACGACAGCGGCCATCACGAGGATCTCGATCCGAACCGCGAGCCTGAGATGGGAGGCGTCGCCGGTCGCTACCAGTCTCGGCAAGGTCTTCCATCGGTGCCAGGCGCCGAAGACCACGAGCAGCGCGAATCCCGCGCCCTTCGCGAGCACGAGTCGCCCGTAATCGGTCGAGAGCAGGAAGCTCGGATCGCCGAGGAAGAGGAGATCCTGCAGGAAGGCGGTTCCGATGATGACCCCGACCGCGAGAAAGGCCCGCGAGGAGACGCGACTTGCCACTTCGTGGTACTGCCAGCCTCCCTGTGGCGTCTCCGGGTGATCGGGAAGCACGGCGAGGAGCAGCACGCCACCGAGCCATATCGCAGCCGCCCCCAGGTGGAGGGCATTCGCCGGGAGTGCCATGGCCGGCTCGATCGTCGCCGGGTGTCCCGCTGCCGCGCCGACCACGACCGCGAGCATGGCGAAGAACCCCGCGATCCGGCCGGCTCGGGCTCCACCCGCCAGGAAGAACGTCAGCCCCGCCAGCAGGACCCGGCCGCCTTCGACGATTCCGATGCGCGTGCGGACAGCCGCGGCAAATCCCGCGAACAGACCCATGTCGGTCGGCCGGACGTCGAGCAGCCAGTCGAGATAGTCCAGGCCGAGCAACACCGTCGCGAGCAGCGCCGTGGCCGAAGCCGCCCGGAGCACCGACGGCTCCCGGACGAGACCGCTGCCCCCGGCGAACCACAACACCCCGGCAGCGGCCAGCAGGAAGGCCAGGCCGAGTCCCCGGAACAGCGTGCGCCGTAGCGAGGGACCCGCGGCTGATTCGGAGGAGTACAGTTCGGAGATGACCGGTTCGGGGTCGGCCGGTCCGGTACTTGTCGGAGCCTCCGCTGCCGACCGAGCCGCTTCCTCGACCCCGACCACCGAGAACTCGATCGTCCCGCTCGCCCGGTGGCCGTCCGCCGAAACGGTGCTCCAGGCGATTGAGTGGCGTCCCGGTTCGAGGACCGGCAACGACGCGCCGATCCGATTGGAAGCTCCCGGAACGCCCGTCACCTTCAGGAGAATCGAGTCACCTGTCGGGAATCGGAGCACGAGACGCGAGAGGGTCGGCTCCACGCCGGTGGAGAACTCGAGCAGCGCCTCGTCGGGCACCACAGCGAGTACGTCACCGTCCGCCGGGACCGAGCGCTCCAGCCTGGTATGACTCTCTGCCCGTTCCCCGAGCGCGTCCCCAGCCGGGACCAGGGGCGCCAGCGTCAGGACGAGCAGAAGGAACCGGAATCTCCCGGGGCCGGACGGCCCACGAATCTCGGTACGGGGACGCTCCGACCGAACTGGCTGTGGCATGAAATCCGATCTCCGGGGTTGGCCGCTCGCCGGCCCGGTACCCCCCGGCCCGACTGCGTCATCCTACGCGCGAATTCACGGACGAGCAAAGCTCACGGTTTCGATCCCGCAGGAACCCGGTGAGCGCAACCGTGTTGTGAGAACGTTCGAAGCGAGTCTTACAGGAGGAATGCGATGCTGCGAGTCCTACGAGCCACGAGGGCCCTGTCGATACTGGTCCTTGTCGGCTGGGTGACGGGGTGCGGAGGGGACGACGGTCCCGCCGCTCCAACGGCCCCCCCGGGACCGGATCCCGAGCCCTCGCTCGCATTCGAGCCGGGGACAGTGAGTCTCGGCGAGTCTCGCTCCACGCTCATCCGGATCCGAAACTCCGGGACGGCGGCGGCCGGGCCCGTGGACCTGATGGCGAGCGCGGTGCGGGCTTCCGGGGGCACTGCCATTCCCGGTGCCAGCCTGTCGGTGACGCCCGCCCGGATCGCGACCCTCAACCCGGGTGACGAGCGGGACCTCACGGTCGATCTCTCGCTTCCGCAGGGTCTCGCCGGAGGGAGCTACGACGTCGGCCTGGAGGCCAGAGCCGGCGGAGAAACGCTCGCCAGCCTCGACGTCGCCTTCGCGGTCGTGCCGCCCACCGGACCCGCGGTGGGATCCGTGGAGATCTCCGGTCCGGCTGCGGGGCTCGAGCAGGGTGAGGTTTTTCAGTTCACGGTGGAAGTCCGTGACCCGGACGGTGCTCCGGTCGTCGATCCGCAGGTCGGCTGGCGTGTTCTCCCGGCGGGAGCCGGACTGGTGACGACTGACGGGCGATTCGTGGCCTACGAGCCCGGCTCGATTCAGGTCGTGGCCGAGGCCCAGGCAGCTGCCGACACCTTCGCCCTTACGTCTGCGGCGCGCGCCGCCCCGACCGGGCAGTTCCGCACGATCGCCAACGGCAGCGTCGAGACTCGGTATACCTCCGACCACTGGGAGCATGGTTCCACGGCCTACTCCGGAACCTGGAGCTGCCGGAACGTGCCGGGGGGAGCCTGCGGCGATGCGCTGTTCGTCTGGGACCTGTCTGCCGGTGCTCCGGCCCTGGTCGATTCCGTGATCGTCGATGCGCGGGTCGTCAACGACATCAAGGTCAGCGCGGACGGCCGACTCGGCATTCTCACCCACGAGCACTCAGACGACATGCAGAACGGGATCACGCTGCTGGATCTGGCCGATCCGATCCGGCCGGAAGTGATCATCCGGTTCACGGCGCCCGATCTGACGCCGGGCGTGCACAACGTCTGGATCGAAGGCGACTACGCCTACCTGGTGGTGGATGGGACCTCGCCGAACTCGGGCCTGAGGATTCTGGATATTTCGAATCCGGCCTCGCCGACGATCGTCGCTTCCTTCTATGGAGGCTCCAGCTTCCTGCACGACGTTTACGTTCGGGACGGTCTGGCCTTCCTGTCGCACTGGGATGCCGGACTCATCATCCTCGACGTCGGGAACGGCGTGAAGGGGGGCTCGCCCGTTTCGCCCCGGGAAGTGGGACGGATCGACATCCCCGGGTACTGGGTCCACAACGCCTGGTACTGGCCGGACGCCGGGTACGTCTTTCTCGGCGACGAGATCAACCTGCCAGGACGGGTCCGGGTCGTGGACGTGAGGGATCCGGCGAGTCCCGTGGAGGTCGCGTCGATCTCCAGGCCGGGGGCCGCGCCTCACAACTTCTGGGTCGACGAGGCTCGCGGTATCGGCTACTTCGCCTGGTACGAGGCGGGGGTTCAGGCGTTCGACGTCAGGGGCGTGCTGCTCGGAGACCTCGAACGACAGGGCCGGTTCATCGCGGATGCCGGCTACGCCCCGGGAGGCGCCTGCGTGACCGCGGACCAGCAGTGCGCCTGGGCTCCCCAGTTGCACGACGGCAGACTCTACATCTCCGACATGAATACGGGCCTGTGGGTACTCGACCCCGACTTCTGAGCGGTCGCGGACCGGGGCGGGACAAGGGCCGATCGAAGAGCCTCCCCCGCCTCGGCGTTGCGTTCCTCGTGGCGATTCCGGCCGTCGCCGGCTCGGCCTGTGACGGCGACGGGGGAGCGATGCGCCCGTCCGGGAGCGGGC
This sequence comes from Gemmatimonadota bacterium, assembly GCA_023554245.1. Classification (GTDB taxonomy): domain Bacteria; phylum Gemmatimonadota; class Gemmatimonadetes; order Palauibacterales; family Palauibacteraceae; genus Carthagonibacter; species Carthagonibacter metallireducens. The sequence goes on along the minus strand of JAMJQL010000162.1, from coordinate 24,282 downwards.
CCACGCACGATGCACCCGCCCTCCTGGTGACGGTGGCCGTCGCCGATGTCGTATTGCGCCTCGACCCGGAAACCGGCGCACTCCTCGAACGGATCCCGGTGGATCCGCGGCCCTCCGAGAGCGATGAGCCGCACGGGGTGGCGGTGTCACCCGACGGCGCCCACTGGTACGTCACCCTGGCACACGGCGATCCCACCCTGTCGAAATTCGAGCGCGAGGGAGACAGGCTCGTGGGTCGCGGGTCTCTGCTCTCGGCCGGCGCGGCACGGGTGGAGCTCAGCCCGGATGGGGCGGTGGCCTACATCGCCGATTACGATCGCTCGATGCCGGGCTCCGATGGGGAGGTCGTGGCAATCCGGACACGAGACCTCGAACTGCAGGCCCGGAACCGGATCTGCGAGGGACCGCACCACGCGCTTCCCGACCCGAGCGCGAGGGTCGTTGCCGTGGCCTGCAGTCTGGGTGACGAGATCGTCATCCTCGATGCGTCGGACCTGAGCGAGATTCGCCGCTTTCCGGTCGATCCCGATCCCGGCGAGCCCGGATTTCCCCGGTTCAAGCCCCTGAACCTGGCCTGGTCATCCGACGGTGACCGTCTCTACGTGGCGCTCCACCTGGCCGACCGGGTGCGCGTCTTCGATGCTGGCGGTGCGAAGATCGGCGAGGTGGCCACGGGGCGGCGGCCGGCCCAGATCGCCGTGTCGGAAGACGAATCGATTCTGGTGGCTGCGAACCGGGGTGACGGCACGCTGTCGGTGATCGACGGCGCAAGCCTCGAAGAGACGTCCCGCATCGATCTCGGCGCGGCCCATCCGCACGGAGTCGTGCTGAGCGGTTCCGCCGAGACCGCCTTCGTCACCTGTGAGGGGACCACAGGTACGCCGGGGCGGACCGTAGCAGTGAGCCTGGGGCCGGAACCCGGTGTCGCCTGGTCCACCGAGACCGGCCCCGTTCCGCTCGGCATCGCATGGATGCCCCCGGCTCGCCCCTGAAGTCAGACTCTGGCGAGGGCACGCTCGAGTCGCTCCTGGGCCTCGTTCGCCACCGACTCCAGCCCCTCGGCGTCGGCGACCTGCATCATCACGGTCGGCCGCGCGATCGAGACCTCCGCGCCCTCGGGGCTTTCGGCCACCACCACGTTGCAGGGCAGCATGAGGCCGATCGTGTCCTCGGCCGAGAGTGCCCGGTGGGCCAGCGGAGGATTGCAGGCTCCGAGAATCACGTACGGGTGAAAGTCGACATCGATCTTCTTCTTCAGCGTCTCGCGCACGTCGATCCGGGTGAGAATCCCGAAGCCCTCGTCCTGCAGGGCCGCCTCCACGCGCTGTACGGCCTCGTCGTATGAAACGCCCGGAAGCGCCCGGTACATTCCGAATTCGTTCTCTCTCATCTGTCCTCGACTCCTCTTGTCGGTTTCCGGTCCGCCGGCGTCGCCGGCCGGTCGCGACCTTGCATCGCCGCCGCGCGGGCGGTTCCTTTCTCCGAGTGAATCGACTTCTACCCGCCGTCCTGCTCCTGGGTGTCGCGGCCTGTTCCTCGAACCCCGAACCGATGACCTCGGTCTCCTCGGCCTGGACCGAGCAGGGCGAGGCATCCTGGTACGGCCCGGGCTTCCACGGGAATCAGACCGCGTCCGGGGAAGTCTACGACATGGAGGCAATGACCGCCGCACACCGGCAGTTGCCCTTCGGGACCAGAGTGCAGGTCGAGAATCTCGACAACGGCCGCCGCACGGTGGTCCGGATCAACGACCGCGGTCCGTTCGCGCACGGGCGGATCATCGACCTCTCGAAGGCGGCAGCCCGGGAGGTGGGCATGCTCGGAACCGGCGTCGCCGAGGTTCGACTCAGGGTGCTCGAGGCGCCGGCGCCGCCCAACTGCAGCCACGTACAGGCGGGCGCGTTCGCGAACCCCGACAACGCCGAGGACCTGGCGCGACAGATCCGCCGCCGCGGAGAAACCGTCCGTGTGGAACGGGGGAGCGACGGGCTGAGCCGGGTGTTGATCGGTCCGTTCGCGGACTACGCCGAGGCCGTGGAGATTCGCAAGCGTTTCGGGGGGGCAATTCGATCCTGCGAAAGTTCCCCATAGGCGCTCGGCCTGGAGCGCCGTCGGGAACAGAAACCCGCGCGTTGCGACAGGGTATGGTCGGATGCCGGAAGTCGCGGAGTGAGAGATCGGGATAAACGGACGGGTCGCCGGAGGGGCGGCCCAATGTGTCCAGGGAGAACGTGCATGAAGTGGAATCGGGGCCTGATCCTTCCGGCGCTGGTGTTCGCCGCAACCGCCACCTCACATCTCGTGATGCCCTCCCCGGCCGAGGCGCAGTACTTCGGCCGCAACAAGGTCAACTACGAGTCCTTCGACTTCAAAGTGCTCGAGACGGAGCACTTCGACATCTACTATTACGAGGACGGGGAAGAGATCATCCCCGAGGCCGCCCGAATGGCCGAGCGGTGGTACGCCCGGATCTCGCGGCTTCTCGATCACCAGCTCAATGGCCGGCAGCCGCTGATTCTCTATACCAGCCACCCGCATTTCGAACAGACGAACGCCGTCTTCGGGGAGATCGGAGAATCGACCGGAGGCGTCACCGAGGTGCTCAAGCGCCGGATCATCCTTCCGCTCGCAGGTCCGCTCGATGCATCCGATCACGTGATCGGACACGAGCTGGTCCACGCCTTCCAGTTCGACGTGACCAGCGTCGCCGGCGGCGGGGGTGTCGGATTCCGCGGTCCCACGGCACTGATGCTGCCACTCTGGTTCATCGAAGGGATGGCGGAATACCTGTCGATCGGCCCGGTGGATCCGCACACGGCGATGTGGATGCGTGACGCCGCGGCGGGATGTTGCGGTCTTCCGACCACCACCGACCTCTCGGCCAGCTGGGAGTATTTCCCGTACCGCTGGGGGCAGGCGTTCTGGGCATTCGTAGCGGGACGCTGGGGCGACGAGGCCGTGGGCAAAGTGCTCAAGGTGGCCGGCCGATCCGGAAACCCGGAAGGCGCTCTGGAAGTGGTGCTTCAGACCTCGATCGCCGAGATCAATCGCGAGTGGCACCAGTCGATCTACGACGCCTACGAGTCGGTCGCCGCCGAGGTCGTGGACCCCGAGATGGTGGCGAGGATGATTCCGGATCTTCCGGACATCGACCTGCCCCTGGAGCCGGGCGCCGATCCGCGACCGCAGGATTTCGGTCTCGACGAGGACGAACGCAGGGAGCTGACGCGGCAGCTGTTCAGCGCCCAGCATGACGGAGCACGGCTCCTGTTCTCGAAGCGCACGAGCGGAGGCGGCCTGAACATCGGGCCGGCCCTGAGCCCGGATGGCAGCAGGATCGTATTTCTCTCCGAGAAGAGCCTGTTCGCGATCGAAATGTTCCTCGCCGACGCCAACACCGGTGAGATTCTCGAGCGGATCACGAAGAACGCGACGGACACCCATTTCGAGAGTCTTCAGTTCATCAACTCGGCCGGTGCGTGGAGTCAAAGCGGTGACATGTTCGCGTTCGGCTCGATCGTGGGGGGTGACGCAGCCCTCACGATCCTGGATCCCAGCAACGGGGACAAGATCGTCGAGCACCGTTTTCCCGGCCTCGGAGAGGTGTACACACCCACCTTCTCCCCGGATGGCAGCAGAATCGCCTTTTCTGCGATCGTCGGCGGCTACACCGATCTGTTCGTGGCCGACGTCCGGACCGGTGAGCTGCGCCGGTTGACCCAGGACCTGTTCACCGACCTGCAGCCGGCCTGGTCGCCCGATGGGGGGGCGATCGCCTTCGTGACCGACCGGTTCTCGACCGATCTGCCGACTCTCGGATTCGGCAACTACCGGCTGGCCGTGATCGATCCGGATGACGGAGAGATCCAGGCCCTGCCCGTGTTCGGCCGGGGCAAGCACATCAACCCGCAGTGGACGAAGGACGGCCAGGGGCTCTACTTCATCACCGACGTGAGCGGGATCAGCAACGTCTACCGCTTCGACTTCCGGGGCGGAGACCTCGCGCAGGTCACCGACCTGATCACCGGGATCAGCGGCATCACCGCGACCAGTCCGGCGATCTCGACCGCGGCCCGGGCGGACCGCCTCGCTTACACCGCGTTCGAGGGCGGCGACTACAACATCTACGTCGTCGAGACGCCCGAACAGCTGGCGGGCGTTCCGATCGAGGGCGAGATCGAGGGGGTGAGCCCCGCGGTATTGCCGCCCCAGGACCGGCCCCCCGGACTCGTGACCGTGATGCTCGACGAGCCGGAGCTCGGCCTGCAGGATCCCCTGACCTTCGGCGCTGCCGAGTACAGCCCGAAGCTGAGGCTCGACTACGTGAGCCAGCCGCAGATCGGGGCGGGTGTGGACCGGTACGGCGCATTTTTCGCCGGGGGGATCTCGCTTTTCTTCAGCGACATGCTCGGCAACCGGAACCTGAGCACCGTCCTCAACATCAACACGGCCTACGGGGACCTGTTCAAGAGCTCGGCGCTGATCGCGTCCTACGAGAATCGGCGCACCCGCTGGAACTGGTTCGTTGAAGGCGGTCAGATCCCCTTTGTGAACGTGGGCTACGAGGCGGCCGGCTTCGAGGGCGGCCAGTACGTGGAGGTCGAGAGGCGCATCTGGCAGGTGAGCCGCCAGCTGATCACCGGGGTGACCTATCCGTTCAGCCGGGCGAGCCGGTTCGAGATCTCGGGCGGGTACCAGAATCTCGATTACTCCGATGAGCGGCGGATCGTGGCCTACGATGCCTTCACGGGGCAGGTGATCGGAGAGGAGACCCTCGAACTCCAGGCGCCCCGTTCCCTCAACCAGGGGCTGTTCAGCACGGCGCTGGTGCACGACAACACGGTGTTCGGCGGGACGGGTCCGATCCTCGGGCAACGATATCGATTCGAGCTCTCACCGAGGGTGGGCGACCTAAACTACCTGGGGGCCCTGCTGGACTATCGGAGGTACTTCATGCCGGCCCGTCCATTCACGATCGCCACGCGGCTGATGCACTATGGACGGTATGGAAGCGACGCCGAGGCGCGCTGGTTCGAGATCGATGAGAGCGCGCCGCCCGGGTGGGCCAACACGCGGGTGCTCAACGACCTCTATCTGGGCATACCCACCCTGGTGCGGGGCTACAACAGCGGCTCCTACAGCAGTGACGAATGCGATTTCAACCCGACGAGCGGCATCACCACCTGCAACTCGTACAACCAGCTGTTCGGAAGCAAGATCGCCGTGGCCAACCTCGAGTTCCGCATCCCGCTGCTCGGGTTCTTCGGGGTGATTCCGTCGGCGGGTTTCCCTCCGCTCGAAATCGCTCCCTTCTTCGACGCCGGTATCGCGTGGAACGACGCGAACAGCCCCTCTTTCTCGTGTGGATCCGAGGAGACGCCGGGGCTCGACTGCCGGGAGATCGTCACGAGCTACGGGGTCGCCGCTCGTCTGAACCTGCTCGGGTTTCTTATTATGGAAATGGACCTGGTTCACCCGAACAACCGGCCCGGCCGCGGCTGGTACTTCCAGTTCAATCTGGTCCAGTCGTTCTGAGGCGCAGCAAGTCGTAGGGGGGGGCAGGATGGACCGCGCAGTCGCGCCCATCCGGTCACCTCGTTCTACAGGTTTCCATCGAGGGAGGTTTACGTGGGCCTGATTCTCAGCATTCTGATCAACGCAGCGGCGCTCTGGGTAGCGGCGCAGCTCCTTTCCGGCATCTCGGTGGCCAGTACCTCGACCCTGCTGCTGGCGGCGCTGGTGTTCGGAGTGGTCAACACCTTCATCAAGCCGTTCGTGTCCTTACTCTCGCTGCCGATCACGATCCTCACTCTCGGGCTCTTCCATTTCGTGATCAATGCGGGGCTCCTGGCATTCACGGCCTGGATCACGCCCGGGTTCACGGTCTCCGGGTTCTGGGCCGCCCTGTTCGGCGCGATCATCGTTTCGCTCGTCGCGACGTTCCTCGACGGGATCATGAAGAGCGACTGACCGGTAATCGAAGGGACAATCCAGCGTGGATCATTTCGGAAGAGATCAACTCAAGCAGCTGTTCGAGGTCACGGCCGGTCCCGCCGTGAGCATCTACATGCCGACCCACCGGACAGGGCCGGACGTGGCGGCGCAACCGTTACGTCTGCGGGCTGCACTGCAACAGGCCCGACAGCTGATGGAAGGTGGCGACGGACCCCGCCCGGAATCCCTGCTCGAGCCCTTCGAGCAGCTGGTGGGCGACGAGGAATTCTGGCGGCACCAGGCGGACGGCCTGGCACTGTTCGCCAGCGATGGCCTGGAGAAGTTCTACCGGCTGCCGGCCCCGGTTCCCGATCTCGTCGTCGTGGCACCGACATTCCATACGCGTCCGCTGGTGGAATTCCTCCAGGCGCCCGAGCGCTTCTGGGTGCTGAGTCTCACCCAGAAGGACGTCCGGCTATGGGAGGGTACGGTTTCCGGGCTGACCCCGGTGAACCTGGGAAGCGTCCCGACCAGCCTTCGCGAGGCGCTGGGATTCCAGGTCGAGAAGGATCGCCTTTCCATGCACAGCTCCGGCGGGCACGGTCACAAGCCGATGTTCCACGGCCACGGCGCAGGAAAGGACGATACGAGGTCCGAGCTGGAGCAGTTCTTCCGCAAGGTGGATGCGGGCGTTCAAGCACTGCTGGAGGACGAGATCGGCCCGATCATTCTCGCGGCGGTCGATTACTACCACCCGATCTACCAGGGCATCAGCAAGCTGGAGAACCTGGCCCCGGAAGGCATCAACGGGAACGTGAGCGACTGGGACACCTCACGGCTTCACGACGCGGCGTGGCCGATCGCGAAGACCGGCGTGGACCGGAAGATCGACCGGGCGCTGGAGCTGTGGGAGAACTCCTACGGGAAGGGCAAGGTGGAGAGTGACGTATCCGCCGCGGCCCGACTCGCGGTGGCCGGGCGAATCCGACTGCTGCTCAGCGAGAAGGGGCGGAGGATCTGGGGTCACTTCGATCCGTCCACGGGCGACGTCCGGATCGTCGCGGACGGCGGAGCAGACCCGGGTGGCAACGCGGTGGACCTGATCGACGAGATCGCCGAGCGAACCCTTCAGCTCGGAGGCCGGGCCCTGGCCCTCGATGCGGACCGGATGCCCACCGGCACGGGGATCGCCGTCGTCCTTCGTTGACGAGCAGGGATCAGTAGTACGGGTTCGCGCCCGCCTCGTGATTCGTGACGTCTACGATCTCACGGATCTCCGGGAGCGACTCCATCAGGATCCGGCGGATGCCCTGCGCGAGCGTCACGGCAGCCATTCCGCATCCCTGGCATCCGCCGTGCATCTCGAGGTAGACGACTTCGTCGCGCACGTCCACGAGGGCGACGGCTCCCCCGTGTCCGGCGATCGAGGGGTTGATCTGGTGTTCGATCACGTGCTTCACCCGGTCGGCCAGCGGTCCCTGCGGTGCGTTCTCGCCGATCGGCTTGATGTTCGGGTTGTCGACCTTGAACCCGCTCCCCTGGAGGGTCTCGACCCAGTCCACCGTGGCGCCCTCCAGCAGCTCGGCGCTGCCGGCATCCACGAGGAGGGGAAATCCGCCGCCGTCGAGCCGACGATCTCCGTCATCCCCTTCGCTCGTCTCGATCAGCGCCAGGTCGTAGCGGGGCGCGAGAGGGCTCGAGTCCAGGACTTCGATTCGTACGGCGAGCTCGCCGTCCTCCATCTCCATGAATGCGAGGACCCTCTCCCTCGCCTGGTCCGTGAACGTGATCACAGTCGGTTCGTCCTCCCGATAGACAGCCAGTCAGCCGCCGAGCGCGGCGCGAAGACCGAAGATCAGATTCGCCGGTCGTTCCGCCATGCGGCGCATGAAATACGAATACCACTCGGAGCCGTACGGGAGGTAGATGCGCATGTTCAGCCCGTTGGAGACGAGCTGGCGCTGATACTCCCGCCGAACGCCGTACAGCATCTGTAACTCGAAAGCGTCCTCCGGGATCCCCTCCCGCGCGACGTGCGAGAGAGTGGCATCGATCATCCGCTCGTCGTGTGAGGCGATCGCCGTCTGCGTGCCGCCGTCGAGCAGGAGCCGCATGAGCCGGACGAAGCTGGCGTCAACTTCCGATTTCTGCTGAAAGGCGACGGAAGCGGGCTCCTGGTAGGCTCCCTTGCAGAGCCGGACCGGTGCGCCGACCCGCACCAATTCCCGGATGTCGGCCTCGCTACGCTTCAGGTAGGACTGAATGACGATCCCGACGTTCGAGTGTCTCTCGAACACCCGGTGGAAGATCTCCAGCGTGCGCTCCGTATGCTCCGAGCTCTCCATGTCGATGCGCACGAAGTTGTCCAACGACTCGGCATGCTGGACGATTCCGAGAATGTTCTGGAAGCAGAATTCGTGATCGATGTCCAATCCGAGCTGCGTGAGCTTGAGGGATATCGTCGATACCGCCTCGCTGGCCTCGATCTGGTCCAGGCTCGCCCGGTAGGCGTGCGCTGCGGCCTCCGCATCCTCACGTGCGCTGACGCTCTCGCCGAGAAGGTCGAGGGTGACTCGAAATCCGGCTTCGTTCAGTGCCCTCGCCGCGGCCAGGGCCTCTTCCGATGTCTCGCCGGCGACGAACTTCGCGGCCATGTGGCCCGCCCCCGGCAGGCTGGTGAGGATGCTGCGGACGCCCTGGCTCTCGCTCATGAACAACAGCGTTTCTCGCAGCATGCTCAGCTCCCCTCCCGTTCCCGGAGCACACGACGGAATTCGTCGACTCCGAACAGGGACTCGACCTTGAATCCCGCCTGCTCGATCGTCTCGCGTCCGCCCTCCTGTCGATCCACGGCTGCGAGGATCATCAGCACCGTTCCCTGTTCCGCCCTCACGGCCTCGCAGGCCTGAAGTGCGGAGCCGCCCGTGGTGATCACGTCTTCCACCACCACGACTCTCGCTCCGGACTCGAAACAGCCCTCGATCTGCCGTCCCGTTCCGTGTCGCTTGGCTCGTTTCCGCACGGAGAAGGCGTGGATGGGTCGGCCTCGCCGGAAGCTCTCGCCGGCGATCGCGTACGCGATCGGGTCCGCACCCATGGTCAGTCCACCAACCACGTCCGGCGACAGCCCGGACGCCTCGACCGCGTCGAGGCCTACCTCTCCGAGGAGCACCTGGCCTTCGGCGTGCATGGTCGTCGTGCGGCAGTCGATGTAGAAGTCGCTCTTGCGGCCGGATGACAGCGTGAAGTCACCGAGCCGGAACGAGCGATCCACGAACAGGTTCAGCAGGCGTTCACGTGCATTCATTGCAGGTTCCGAAAAGCTTGATGTGGCGGGTGATGGGCGCGAATCCGGCGTCCTCGGCGACGGCCGCGAGCGCCCGGTCGACATCGGGGTGATCGAAGGGAAACACTCGGCCGCATTCGGTGCAGATCAGATGGTCGTGCCGCGCAGCACCGAGCTGCACCTGGTAGCGCTTGAATCCCTCATCGAAGTCGTGCTCGGTAGCGAGGCCCAGCTCCACGAGAAGCGCCAGCGTGCGGTAAATCGTCGCCTTTCCAAGGCGCTCTCCACGCTCGCGCAGCTCGGCGGCCACCTCGTCGGCCGAGTAATTCCGTTGCGACTCGAACAGCAGACGGGCGATCGCCTCGCGCTGGTGGGTGAACGGAAGCTCACGTTCCCGGAGTTCACCCCGAAGCACCTCCATCAGGAGGGCAGCGCAGCCGAGCGGAGGGCGGGTCGCAGGTACCGCCGGACTCGAATCGGTCATCCTTCTCCAGGTTCGTCATCGTCAAGCCTGCCCGGGTCGATCGACCCGGACGTTCCGGAAGTCGGGGAAACCCGACGGCGCAAACTATCGCGATCGAGAGCGCGTCTCAACGAGCCCGCGAATCTTCCCGGAACTTGCCCTCACCGGGACGGCTGCACCGATTCGGTGTACGATCGGTTGCGCGCCCGGATCAGGTGAGCATCTTGCCGGAGGTCGCGCGGGGCATCTCGCTCCGACAGTCACCCGATCGCACGGAAGTCACCATGAGCTTCGTGTCCACGAATCCAGGATCAACACCCGACGCGAGTTGGAGAAACCGGCAGTCCGCGGTGTTCGCCGTCATTCTCCTCGCGGGGCTCCTGTCCGGCTGCGGGGGTGCGGCCGATGGAGGCGGTACCGCGGCCGCAGCCGACGACCGAGCACAGGCGGGCAGGGTCGCTCCGGGTTCGGATCAGGAAACGAGCGAAACCCCGCGCCTGGGTCCTGACGGACGGCCCATCCGCGTCGAGCGCGTGACGGTAGGCGGAGTTCCGATCTCGGTCGAGATCGCGGATACCCGGGAGTTGAGGGAAGTCGGTCTGATGAACCGTGACGAGCTGCCCGACGACTACGGCATGCTCTTCGTCTATCCCGACGAGAGGATCCGCAGCTTCTGGATGCGAAACACGCGGATTCCCCTCGACATCGCGTTCATCGACCGAAACGGGTCGATCGTGAACATCGAGCAGATGGAGCCGCAGACGGACGAGAACACGATCTCGGCCGGACCGGTGATGTATGCGCTGGAGATGAACGTGGACTGGTTCGCGTCGAATGACGTGGAGCCCGGCGACCGGCTGGAATTCTGAACCAGGCGACGCCGCGAGCGGGCGCGGGCGCCGCGTCGGCTGGCGGAATCAACTCTCGTCGAATCCAAAGGCGGGTATCAGGATGGCGAATCACAGGGTAGAGAAGGACTCGATGGGGCCGGTCGAGATTCCGGCCGAGATGATCTACGGTGCCCAGACCGAACGGGCTCGCCGCAATTTTCCGATCAGCCGGCTCCGGTTCGACCGCAGATTCCTCTATGCGCTCGGCGCGATCAAGCGGGCGGCGGCAGAAGTGAACGAGGAGCTGGGTCTGCTCGATTCCGAGCGGGCGGGGGCGATCCGGCAGGCGGCCCAGGAGGTGATGGACGGTGAGCTCGACGAGCATTTCGTCCTCGACATCTTCCAGACCGGCTCGGGCACGTCCACCAACATGAACGCGAACGAGGTGATCGCCAATCGCGCCAACGTGATTCTGGGAGGCGAGGTCGGGTCGAAGGAGCCGGTCCATCCCAACGACCACGTGAACATGGGCCAGTCGAGCAACGACGTGATCCCGACTGCAGTCCACGTCTCGGCGCTGTTCGCGGTCGAGGGCGAGCTGATTCCGGCCCTCGCGCATCTCGGTGCTGCGCTCGAGTCCAAGGCGAGCGAATTCGACGGGGTCTACAAGGCGGGGCGCACCCACCTGCAGGACGCGACGCCGATGCGACTCGGACAGGAATTCGGCGGTTACGCCAGCCAGGTCTCGCACGGCGTGCGCCGCGTGGAGATGGCGCGTGAATCGCTTCGCGAGCTCGCGATCGGGGGCACGGCCGTGGGAACCGGAATCAACACGCACCCCGAGTTCGGGCGCCGGATGGCCGAACGAATCAGCGAGATCACCGGGGTGAGGTTCCGCGAAGCCGACAACCACTTCGAGGCGCAGGGCGCGCGCGATGCCGTCGTCGAGATGAGCGGCATGCTGAAGGTCGTCGCGTGCAGCCTGATGAAGATCGCGAACGACATCCGCTGGCTCGCCTGCGGGCCGCGCTGCGGGCTGGGAGAGATCAACCTGCCCGAGCTCCAGCCGGGCTCCTCGATCATGCCGGGCAAGGTGAACCCGGTGATGTCGGAGATGCTCACCATGATCGCGGCCCAGGTGATCGGGAACGACGCGGCGATCACGATCGGCGGCGAGCGGGGAAACCTCGAGCTGAACGTCATGATCCCGGTGATGATCCACAATCTCCTGGAATCGATGGAGATTCTGTCCACCGGCAGCCGAACCTTCGCCGATCGATGCGTCGAGGGAATCACCGCGAACGTCGATGTCTGCATGCGTTACGCCGAGACGACCGGCTCGCTCTCGACGGCTCTCGCGCCCGTGATCGGGTACGACCGCGCCGCGGAGGTGGCCAAGCGATCGCTGAAGGAAGACAAGACGCTGCGTGAAGTCGTGCAGGACATGAAGCTGATGAGCGACGAAGAGCTCGACGCGATTATCGACTTCGCGAAGATGACGGCGCCGAACGTAGGCTGACCCTGGATCAGGGCCGGTCGAAGTCGATCAACCACGAAAGCGGGGAATTCACAGATGCGGATCCTGGTCGGGACGGACGACGGCCTTCACGTCATACGCTGGATCGAGGGCGAGCGTAGCGGACGAACGGCCGAGAAGCACTTCGAGGGTCGCCAGGTCTACCGGCTCGCGGCGACGGATCGTCGAATCTGGGCGGTCGTACCCGAGGAGGGACTGTTCTACAGCGGCGATGGCGGTGGCAGCTGGGAGCGCGTCCTTGATCGACTGGATGGCGCGCAGGTGCGAGCGCTGGCGGTCTCTCCGTCCGATCCCTCGGTCGTCTACGCCGGAACCGAGCCACCGGGTCTGTACGTAACCCGCGATGACGGCCAGTCCTGGGAGGAGATTCCGGCCTTTCGGGAGCTGGGCGCTCGTGAATCGTGGCGGGACTACGGAAAGCGATCCGCCCACGTGGAAACGATCGCCTGCGATCCGAACGATCCCCGTCGACTGTACGTGGGGGTCGAGATCGGCGGCGCATATCGGACGGATGACGGAGGCCAGAGCTTCACGGGAATCAACGAGGGGATCTTCGACGATATCCACGAGATCGAGGTCGACCCATGGGATCCGAGCCGTCTCTACGCGGCGACAGGCGGAGGACTCCACATCAGCCGCGATCGAGGCCTGCACTGGAGGCGGCACGAGACGGAGATCGGGGAGCTCTATTGTACCCGGTTCGACCTGATCTCCAGGGGTGTGGAGGTGTCCAGTTCGGGACAGTCCCGCCTCGTGCTCGCGACGGCGGACAACACGCCATCACAGTGGAGCGGGCGGAAGGGGGACGCGAAGGCCCGGCTGTGGCTCAGCCCGGATGCGGGGGAAAGCTGGACGCCGCTGCACCTCTCGGGCGTCCGTGACGCCGGGGCGATCATGGACGTGGCCGACGATCCGGCGACCGAGGGCGCCGGGCTGATCGGAACATCGTCGGGCAACCTGTATTTCGGGCGAGCAGTCGGGGGGAAGTGGACCCGGATCATGTTCGGGATGCCATTCATCCGATCGATCCTGGTGACCTGACCGGAGCTTTCGTAAATGCAGGCGGGTATGTACCATCACGATGGTTGATATGCCCGATGGAGAGCGAGCCGCCGGATCTACCGGCGACCGGGCGTTTCATTCCTGAAGGAGAGCGTATTATGCGTCGTACCACACCGTTTGCCTTCTTCGCGGCCATGCTGCTCGTCGGGGCGACGAGCCTCAGCGCCCAGGAGAAGCCGCCGGTCACGCCGCACGACATGGCGGGCAAGGAAAACTGCGCGATGTGTCACGCCGAGGGCGTGATGGGCGCCACCAAGTCGCCGGCGAGCCACGAAGGCTTCGATCAGGCGAACTGCCAGCTTTGCCATGGAGAGTCGTCGCCGGTCCAGACCGCGGCCGCCGCCGCCGGTGCGATCCCGCACGACATGGCCGGCAAGGAGAACTGCGCCATGTGTCATGGTGAGGGCGTGATGGGCGCTACGAAGACGCCGGAGAACCACGGCGACATGAAGCAGGAGAACTGCACCGTATGCCACGCGAAGGCCGGCTGACGCGACGGTAGAACACCCGCAGCAAGCCGAAGCAGTAAGGCCCCGACCGGCAGTGCCGGTCGGGGCCTTACTTCATCCTGACTGGCGGATCACTCGGGAGTCGATCCGTGGCAGATCGTGCACGAGCCCTTCGCCTTCTCCGCATCCGCGTCGAAGTCCGGTCCGTGAGGGTTGATCCGGAAGCCCTCGACGGCCGAGTGACAGCGAAGGCAGCTGGACTGCGTGTGGCAGCTGGCGCACGCGTCGAGACCCTGCCTCGCCGCCTTTCCGTGTGCCACGAACCAGTCGGGTACCGCGTCGTGGAACGCCGCACCCGTCTGCCCGACGTTCGCGAAGCCCTGGGTAGTGTGACAGTCCCGACAGAACACCTCGTTGGAGTGGCATTCCGAGCAGTTCTGCATCTGGCCCCACGCCTCGGCGCTGTGCCTCTGGACGAAGTCGGCCGGGTGGAACGACGGCCGGCCGGATCCGTCGTGGCAGTCCACGCAGTAGGTCTCCTCGTGGCAGGCGGCACACTTCGGCGAGGAGGCCACGGCAGCCGCACCGTGCGCGACCGCGAAGTTGGGCCCGTGGCCCGGGATCTTCACCAGCGGACCGTCCGCCGAGGCGCTGGCCTCGACGGCGAAGTCGGGAGCGATCTGCTCGCTGGTATCGATGTGACAGGTCGCGCAGAGGTTCTGCGTATGGCAAGTCGCGCAGCTGTTCGGAGCCTCCCGCATCGCCGCCCCGTGGGAGAGGTTCCACTCGGTGACCGCGTGGCTCTGCGGTACGGGCGGGTCCCAGGTGACGCCCGCGGTCATCGCCGCCACCCGCGGATCCGGCCCCAGCGCCATGATCGCCGGAACCATCTCGGCATTGACGTGACACACGGTGCAGCTCTCCCTCGCATGGCAGACCGAGCAGTTCGATGCTTCGCCGGACGCCATCGCCCCGTGCTCGGAGAGGAATTGCGGCGATGCGTGCGTCGCAGGCGCGGGGAACGCGCCGATCTGCGCCTCCGTCAGCCCGGTTGCCTCGGTCAGCGGCACGTGGCACTGGACGCAGTCGTTCCCGGCGGCCAGGTGCCCGTCCGCATTCGGGGCGTGGCAGGCCTGGCAGGCTTCGAAGCCCGCGGCCTGGACCTGCATGTCGCCGGATCGGCCCGGCACCTGGTGGCAGGAGCTGCAGGGGAGCTCCGGGTGTCCCGGGTGCACCGTCTTCAGGTTATTCGCCGGTCGTTCGCCTGGCCCGTCCCAGTTGACCCGAGGTGCGACCTGTCCGTCGTGACAGGCCTGGCAGGCTTCCGGCTCGACGGAGATGAACATCTCCGCGTCACCCGTCTCGATGCCAGCGTGGCAGGCATTGCAGCTCGGGAACAGTCCCTGGTGTTTCGCGTGCGGAAAGCCCTCCTGCTGTGGCATCGACAGCAGAGCGCTCGTCGCGCCCGCCAGCACCACCGTTCCGATCAGAATCGCGCGCTTCATCAGTAGCCTCCGATCCCACGCATGGACGGGCGCGGCTTCGGCGTGGAGCCGAATCGCCATGCGACGGACAGGTGCGCCCTCGGTTGGGTCCAGTCTTCGTTCCGTGACCTGTTCTCGAAGGTGATCCGATACAGCGCTGCACTGCCGCTGACCGTGAAGTCTCCGAGGTTCCACGAGGCATCGATTCCCCCGCCGGTGCCGAGCTGCTCGCCGATCCGGAATTCGCCGAACGACTTCGTAGAGCTTCCGAACAGCGCGATCCGTGCATCGGCCCCGATCCGCCGCCCGACCGACAGGTCACCGCCATATCGCGAGGCGCCGAAACCGGTCTCCGAGCGGTATCCGCCGTCCACGAACCAGGGCCCGTTGACCCAGTGGCCACCGCCGTAGAGCCGGACGCCGTCTTCCTTGATTTCCACGGACTCGGTTCCCGCGGACGTCTCGTCGTAGTCGCGGTATCCACCTCCCGCTTCGAGAGACAGACCGAGCTCCGGTGAGGACCAGGTGAGCATTCCGCGGCCTTCGGTATAGGCGACCGGGCTGAACGCGCCCCAGATCGTCCAGTATTCGAAGAAGGGTCGATAGTGCTTGCCCTCGAGCACCAGCCCGAAGCCCGCACCGAGCGGCGAGGTCATCTGGAGCCTGGCGAGGTTGATCTCCTTGAAGGCGAGATCGTAGGTGATCCCTCCATCCAGGATCGCATCCCCGACGATCGCCCGCAGCGATCCACCGATTCTCTCCGAATACAGACCGGTCTCATCGGTCCGGATCTCGCGCTGGTACTGCACGTTCGCGAAGAAGCTGGTACCGAAATCCAGGGCACCGTCGAAGCCGTAGATGTATGCGCGCTTGTTCGGCGCCCATTCATCGGCTTCGGTGAGGAGCTGGCCGTTGCGCGGCGCGTTCAGACCAATTCCGAGGCTCCAGCCTCCGTACGCCTCGAGCCGCAACGGGCCCAGTCCGCTCCAGGCGACGGAGGCGCCGTCGAAGTTCCGGTAGCCCAGACTCCCCGACCGGAGCATCCGCCCCCCCCGCAGCCAGAGGTCGTCCTTTCGGTACCCGATGTAGGCGGTGATCGCCTCGACCTCCTGCTCTGTCCGTGGCCAAGCTTCGTCGCTGCCGAGGCGGGCTCGCAGCTGCGTGTGGAAGGAGAGTCCTTCGACCCCCGTCCAGCCGGTGGCCCGCAGGTCCTGGTAGAGCGGGTATACGCTCTCCGTGTCCCCGCTGCCGTACCAGCGGCAGAAATCCCCGGTCGTGCAGGTGACGGCGGTGCCATCGGCGAGCTGTCTCTGGGCGCCGCTGCCCGAGACCTGACTCTCGGGAACGCTGTCACGCTGCAGGCGCTGGAATCCGACGATGTCGCCGCGGACGCGGAGTTCACCGCGAATGCCCTGGGCGAACAGCGCCGTGGGTGCGAGAAGAAGAACGGACGACACGAGTGCGAGCGTACGGCGGTGGACGATCATGTTGCCAACTCCGGCATGTCTCAGGGTTCTAAACCCGAAGAGTCCCCGCGAATTACATCAATCTTGCGTGTCCCGGCCATCGGTATCAAGGGTGCCGCCGCAGGACGACGGGCCCGGGCGGAAAATCAGTCCGCCCGGGCCCGTGAGATCCGTAACGTGCTCCCGATCAACGGTATCCGAATATCATCGAGTAGAGGATCAGCGCGATGATCAGCAGCCCGATCCCCAGCATTGTGAACCCGAAGACCCGGAAGCCGAGCTCGACCTCCTTCGGGTACGGATCGACGAGCCGCTTCTCGAACTCGCCCGTCTCGACCATGCGCTGGTACTCGAGCGGCTTGTCCCGCTTCATCTCTTCGATCGGCACGGTTCCCGTGAAGATCACCGGGTCCATCGGGAACTTGTCCAGACGGAAGTGCGTGTTGAAGAAGTGAATCGTGAAGATGAACGCCACGGCGAGCAGCGCCTCATCGCTGTGGACGATCGTGGCCACGTTCACCAGCCACCCCGGCAGCAGGAGCGTGAAGAACTCCGGGAACCAGAGGAACAGGCCCGTCGAGCCGATCACGAACATCCCCCAGAACACGGCGAAGTAGTCGAACTTCTCCCAGTAGGTGAAGCGCCCGTACTCCGGCCGCGGGCCCTTTCCGAAGAACCACTTGAAGGAGTTCTTCAGGTCGATCAGGTCCTGCTTGGTGAACATCAAGGTGTTCGGCGACTCGAGAATGAACTCCTTCCATCTCGTCTTCGCCGCCCGCTTCTGCTTGAACACGTCCCAGAGGTGGATCGCGAAGATGATCATCAGGGCTACCGCTCCGATGCGGTGGAACGCGCCCATCCCCTCGAAGCCGCCGGTCAGATTGGCGAACCCCTGGGCCCAGCCCATATAGGAGAACTTCAGGGCCATGCCCGTCGCGGCGAGGGTCATGAAACTGAGGATCATGACCAGGTGAAGCGTCCGCTGGAATGCGGTGAAACGCTGGTAGACCTTCTTGCTCGCGACGACGGCTGCCTCGTGGTGGCGCCACTCCTCAGGCGAGCGCCAGAGGCGCCAGAGCCAGGCCCCGGTGTGGGTCAGTGCGAAGGTAAGTGTTCCGACCAGGAGCGCCGTCATTCCCCAGAAGGACCAGAACAGCCACGGGTACTTCTCTCGGTCGTGGTGCGTCGCGTGCGTCAGGTATCCGGCGAACCGACGATTCGCCCCCGGGTGACACTGAGCGCAGGTTTCGACCACGTTTTCCCGGCTCAGGGTGGATGCGGGCTCGGTGGTCGGAAGAATGTTGTGCTGGCCATGACAGTCGGCGCATTTCGCCGCCGAGGCCGCCCCGAGTCGCGACACCTTGCCGTGGTAGGTGTCGAAGAAGGTCTCCGTCTCTTCCTCGTGACAGCCGCCGCACTGGCTCATCATCAGCATCCGGAAGTCGTCCCGGTCCGTGCGGCTGATCGAGTGGGAAGTGTGACATTCCTCGCAGGTCGGGTAGTGGGGCTCCCGGTCGTGCGAGAAGTCGCCGTCCTCCGGCCAGTGGATGCTCGCACGGAACTCTTCCTCGATCCCGTGGTGGCACTCACCGCAGGTCGTGGTGATGTTGTTCGCGTGCACCCGCGACTCCGGGTCATCCGCGGGCCTCTGCGAATGCGGCCCGTGACAGTCGGTGCAGGTGGCCGTGACCAGCAGGCCACTCTGCATGAGGCCCTTGCCGTGGATGCTCATCTCGTAGCTCTCGATGATCGGATCATCGTGGGCTACGCGCGCGGCGACGGTCTCGCCCTCGCGGTGACAGCGTGCACAGAGCTCGGGGACGTTCTGCGGGAAGGTAGGAGTGCCCGCCTGGGCATGTCCCGTCGTCGCGTGCTTCTGATGACAATCGAGGCAGCTCGGGGCGTTCGCGTCTCCCGCCGCGGCCAGGCGGCCGTGTGCGCCACCGGCATGCTCCTCGACCTGTTCCGCATGACAGATCGCGCAGTCGACGGCCTGGTCGACGGTCTCACACGGTCGGTCGTCGAAGAAAGCCGTTACATCCGTGTGGCACTGGGCGCAGCCGGTCGTGGCGTGCATGCCCGCGTGGTAGCCCTGCTCATCGACGAACATCGAGATCGTCTCACCGGTCGCGTTGTCGGTTCCGGTGAGATCGGGATCCGCGTGGCACTGCATGCACTCGCCCACGGCAACGCCGGTGTCGTAGAACACCCGACGGATCCGGTGCGGCTGGTGGCAGTCCACGCATGCCGGAATCTTGTGGGGCTCCTTCTCCCACAGCTCGCCCTCGATCACCTGCTGGTGGACCTGCTCGATCATCGCGTGGCAGGCCGTGCAGGTCTGAGCCACGTTGTCCTTGTGGATGCTCGAGCCCGGGTCCTCGTGGGGCAGGATGTTGTGAGAGGTGTGGCACGACGTGCAGACCGCCGTGACTCGCAGTCCCTGGCGGAACAGCCCCGTTCCGTGGATCGAGAGCGAGTAGTTCTCGAGGATGTGGTCTTCTGCGATCTGGCGGCGCTCGGAGACCTCCGTCCCCTCCTGGTGGCATTCGCCGCACAGGTAGGGGATGTTGACCACGTGCGTCGGACTGCGTTCGTCCCGCTCGGTGAGAATCCCGTGCGTGCCGTGACAGTCGGCGCAGGTGGGCGCCAGCGGGTCGCCCCGGTCCGCCGCCTGCCCATGCAGAGATGCGTGGTGCTGCCGCGACTGCACGGAATGGCAGGACTCACATGACACTGCCGGCCGTTCCGCCGCGTGTGGGAAGGTCATTCCCGTGTGGCAGTTCAGGCACTCGAGACCGGCGTGCGCCGAACCGGAGAGCTCGTCTCCGTCGACGATGAATCGACCGCCGTTTTCGTGTGACTCCCACAGCGAGGCGTTGGCGTGACAGGTGAGACAGGTGTCGCTGTCCTGAGCGGCCAGCGGTCCGACGCCCGCGGTGAACAGCAACGCCAGGGCCAGTGCTGCGGCGCCGGGAAGGCCGGCCGCGCCGGCAGCCTGATTTCGCCTGCCCGACGAATGGGTCGAGCGGTGCATCGTGTCCTGCTCTATCAAGATCGGTTCTCCCGTTCTGTGTCCCGATTCAATCCAGCTTACGCCCGTGGGCGCGGGGTGTTCACGTGCAAATTCCGGACGCACACCGATCTCGTTGTATCTTGAATAATGGCATAAGTTTATGGGTGTTCCACCGGTGTTCAAGTGGGACAGGGTGACCCAGACCGGGGCGTAATCGGACAATTCCGCCCCGATGTGTTCTTTCGACTCAAACGGTCGTCTCGCCGACCGCCTCGGCCTCCTTCTCGGCTTCGTACCAGCGCGGGTGGTGATGCCGGGCGTCTTCCTCCGACATTCGCCCGTCCATGGCCACGAAGCTCAGCGGGTAGGCGTCCGGGTGGAAGATGACGAAGAAGAAATGCCAGACGATGATCGCGAGCGTCGCCAGCCAGGCCTCGTAGAAGTGAATCGTTTGCGAGGCTGCGACGATCCAGGCCGGGGCCCACTCGACCGCTTCGGCCGGGAACCAGAGAACGATTCCCGTGATCGCCATCAGGGCGGTTCCCCAGACCAGCGCCCAGTACTCCGCCTTCTCGATGTAGCCGAATCGCGCGAAGCGCGCGGGCTTCTTGGTGACGCCGAGGTGGTAGCCGACGTTCGTCGCGAGCTCTGAGAGGTCGCTCGGACGCGGCGCCATGTCCCGGATGAACCGCCGACCGTGCCGGTAGAGCGCGATCCAGATGATGTGCCAGATCGACCCCACGATCAGCACGACCCCGGCCACGCGGTGAATGGTGGAGCGGATGATCTCGTCGAAGCCGATCGAGGCCAGCGCCTGGACCCACCAGGCGTCGATGTAGCGGAGCGCGAATCCGGTGATCACGAGCACGATGAAGGAGACCACCAGAACGACGTGCTGAAGGATGTACGATCGCGTCAGCCGGACGAAGGAGGGCTCCGAGACGTGGCGCCGCCGCGCGTCCCGGAGGTACTTGAACATGATGATCGCGTTGTGGACCAGCATTCCCCCGATCACCCCGACGATCAGCCAGATGTAGATCGTCCGCAGGATGCGGTTCACCGGGTTCGTCTCGATCGAGGCAGAGATGTGGTCGTAGCTCTCGGCGAAAGCCCGGTCCGATCCCGGGTGACATTCCTGGCAGGTCGCGACCACGTTCTGTTCGCTGACCGTCGATGCCGGATCCTCGGCGGGCAGGACCTCGTGCGCCGTGTGACAGCTGACGCAGGTCGCGACGTGCCCGTGGTCGAGACGGGTCGCCCAACCGTGGTAGCTGTCCACGTAGGATCCGACGACCCCCTCTTCGAGCCCGTACTTCTGGATGATCTCCGGGTCGTTGTGGCAGTCAGCGCAGAGATCGAGCGCCATGTGCGCGTCGCTCGTGCGTGCATCCGGGTCTTCGTGGGAGAGGATGTGGTGCTCTCCGTGGCAGTCGGTGCAGGTCGGGCTGTCGCTGTAGCCCGCCTCGAAGGCCCTGCCGTGGATCGACGCTTCGTAGTTCGCGCGCACCTCGGCGTGACACGCGCCGCAGGTCTCGGCCACATTGGAGCGGTGGACTTTCGAGTTCGCGTCGCTATGGCCCCGCATGTCGTGGACGCCATGGCAGTCGGTGCAGTTGGCGGCCCCGTGATCCTCGTTCAGACCGTGCACCGATGACTCGAAGGCCTCGAAGATCCGGGGTGGCGCGAGCTCGCCGTTCGTACCCCTCACGAAGTCCGCGCTGTGGCACTCGGCGCAGAGCTTCGCCGTGTTCGCATGGCTCGCCTTCGAGCGCGGGTCGGTGCTGTGAAGGATGTCGTGCACCCCGTGGCAGTCGATGCAGGTCGGCGACGCCGTATTGCCGCGGGACAGAGCGTAGCCGTGCAGACTCGCCTCGTATTCCTCGGCGATGCCGGAGTGACAGGCGCTGCAATTGACGACGGGCGGATCTTCCGGGTGCGGGAACTTCAGGCCCGCGTGACAGCTCGTGCAGGGCATGCCCGCCTCCCCGTGCACGGAGCCTTCGAACATCTCCCGCGTCACGACCAGGGAAGCCGAGTCGGGCTGGCCCTTGAAGTTCGAAGCCTCACCGTGACACATCAGGCATGGGGCGTCCTCCTGCGCTGCGGCCGGCATCGCCAGGAGTGCGATTGCGAGCGCAGCCAAAGGAACTCGCAGGGCTGCATCTATTCTCTGCATCTGTTTCATCCTCTGTTCGGGCCGTTCAGAAGATCAGCACCATTCGTGCCCGAGATTCAGTGTCCCGACGAAGGGCCAGACCTCCCGGATCTCAGAACGAAACATCTCGATTCGGCCCGGATTTCCCGGCCGATCGGCCATGAAACAGGTGTACGCAGGACAGGAGGACTGAGGTACTACTCGTCGCCGCTGGCGGGGATCTCTGGGACTAAATGACACACCTCGCAGGGGCGAGGCGGGTAGTGATCGGTCTGCTCGGTATGACAGACGGTGCACGTCTCGCGCGTCCACCTGTCGATCCAGGCGCCGTTCTCGCCGTGGCAGCCCGCGCATCCGGCGAAGTGAACCTGGTCAGGGTGCTCGGGCATGGTCCCCGGCTCGTGGCAGGCCAGGCAGCCTGCCTCGGGTCGATGATGCGCGGTGTGGCAGGCCATGCACTCGACGCCCGCAGCGCTCATCGTGCTCCCGGCATGGCAGGAGGTACACGGGAGCCCGGCGTCGCCATGGAGTTCATGATCGAACGGGCCCGTCTCGTGAGCGATCACCCCGCGCGGCGCGCCGGCTCCGCCCGAGTGACAGCGGCTGCAACTCGCGCCGGAGGAACGGTCGTGATGGCACTCGTTGCACGCGGCCACACCGTCCAGCTTCATGCCGCCGTGGTTCTCGAGAGGGGTGTGGCAGAAGGAGCAGGCCAGGTTGGCGCGCTCGAGGTGGGGAGCGTGGGAGAAGCGCCGGCCGTTCCAGGTGCCCGCCTGCGAGACGACGTCGGCGTGACATTGCATGCACGGGTTGCCGGCCCCCTCGCTCGCCGACTGCACGTTCGCTGCCGGCTCCTGAGCGGATCCCGTTGTGGCGGCGCCCAGGACGAGGATGCTCGAAAGCACGACGGCCGACGCGGTTGGTATCAGCCCGCGCCGGCCGCGGAAACTCGGGGCGCCCCGCATCGGGGCGCCCGCGTCGGTTTCGGTGTCGATCACGGAAGCGCGACCTCGTACTCGTCTTCCACCGCCTCGATGCTCGCCTCGAGCAGGGCCGGAATCAACTGGGGATTGTGAATTGCCGAGCCTTTCACATCACCACCATGTGTCGCGAGGTTGTAGTTGAAGAAGGCGCCCTCGGCGACCGTGAACGACGGGTCTGTGGGATCGATCTCCCCGCCCTCCTCGTCCAGGTTGGGGTCCACGATCTCGAGCAGTGCAATCAACTCCTCGGTCAGCGGCTCGACCTGGTTCACCTTGAAGGTCAGCAGGCCCTGGGCCTGTTCGGCGCTGCCATGACACTCACCGGTACAGCCACTCCAGCTTCGATCTGCGAGGTCCGTTCCGCAATCCGTGGCACCGCTGGGAATTCCGTCTTCGTCCAGGCAGGGAATCGCCTGGAAGGTGTGTCCCACGGCCTGGAACTCGAAGTCGCCGGTCTCGGTGTTGGTGACCGTGAACGGCTCCACGTGGCAGGTCGCGCAGAGTCTCGGATTCGCCTCCGACCCGTGCGAGGTGATGATCGAGCCCGGGGCGACTCCAGAGCCGGGCGGGAACCACCCGGCCTCGCCCTTGATAAGCTCCGACTCGGGCGAATGGGGCGCGAGGCCGTGGGAGGAATTCGGGTCTGGAATGGGCCGCCGGTTGTGACATCGTGCGCAGAGGTGCAGCCCGATGCTCGTCGTCTCGACCGGGAAGCGCAGTTGACCCGCGAATGTCGCGTCATGAGCGGAGTGGCAGACGCTGCATACGACCGGGAGCGGTTCCTCGGAGTCGCGTTCCACGTAGTCCGAACGGACGCCCCACTCCAGCAGCGTAGCCTGACCCCTGTGACAGCCCGCGCATTCCGCCCGCTCTGCAGCGAAGCCGATGACCTGCGAGTGACCCGAGAGCGACCATTGCTCGACGAACGGGTGGTGCGTGCCGTTGTGGCACTCCGCGCAGTTCAGGTACGTGGTGCCGTCGGCAGCAAGCACGCTGAGCGCGGCATACGGCTGAACGGCTTCCGGGTCGGCCACGTGCTCGGCCCCCGGTCCGTGGCAGCTCTCGCACTGCACATCGAGATACCGCGGATCTCCGGTGGTCTCCCAGCCGCTCGGTACTGAATTCGCGTTTCCGAGTTGAGATACCGCGTGACAGGACTCGCAGAACTCCTGGGCGTGACCGCTTTCCTGCAGACCTTCCCATGCACCCGCGTGTTTCGTACCGCTCCACTGGGCCTGGGGTTGTGCGTGGCAGTTGCCGCACACGGTCAGACCCTGCTCCGCGTTGACGTAGCCGATCATTCCCTGCGAGGCGGTCGGCGGGACCGTGGAAGCAGGCCGGTCGTCCCCGTAGACGCTCTCCTGGTCGAGGCAAGCGGTCCCGAACATGGCGGTGAAGAGGACCAGGGACGTGAAGAGAACCGCGCGGACACTTCTCGAATCAGTCATCAGAAGACACCCTCATTCAGGGTCGTTCGAGGAACTCCAGCCGTACCCGTCTTTCTGACCGAAACCTGCTGTCACCTCGTCCGTTGTGCAACCGGAGTCAGGCGCCCGGGCCCTCTTCGTATCGCTGCTTCAATCGCTCCACCACATCGGGGTCTGCCAGGGTGGTCATGTC
>JAMJQL010000161.1 GCA_023554245.1 Gemmatimonadota bacterium | reverse complement strand
TCCGACCGCCAGACCCTGCTGTTCTCGGCCACGATGCCGAACGCGATTCTCGGACTGGCCCACGAGATGATGCGCGACCCGGTCTCGGTGCAGGTCGGTTTCCAGACCGCCGCGTCGGGAATCACCGAAGTGCTTCACCCGGTGGATTACGCGGCCAAGCAGGGCCTGGTGCACCACCTCCTCGATTCCTGGGGAACGGGTCCCGCGATCGTGTTCACGCGGATGAAGAGCACCGCCGCGTATCTGTGCGAGTTCCTGAAGAAGAAGGGGGTCTCGGTGGACGACCTCCACGGCGATAAGAGCCAGGCCGACCGGAGCCGAAGCCTTACCAGCTTCCGGGAAGGGAAGACCCGCGTACTCGTAGCCACCAACGTGGCCGCCCGGGGCCTCGACATCGCGGGCATCACGCACGTGGTGAATTTCGACGTGCCCGACGATCCGAAGGACTACGTGCACCGGGTCGGCCGGACCGCTCGCGGCGATCAGACCGGTGACGCCGTCACGCTCATGTCCCCGCACGAGGTGATGATGGTTCGGGAAATCGAGAAGCTGACGGGAGCGCCGATTCCCCGCGAGGTCGTGCCCGGGTTCGAGCCGACGTTCTCAGCGGATCTCGGACGCACGGAGGCGGTCGACGAGGATGCCGCACCCAGATCCCGTCTCTCCCGGGGCCGCCGTCGCCGCTGAGGGTCGGCCTCGTACTACTGACGGTCTTTCCTTGATTGCCTGTCCTCGCTGACGTAGCGGGGGCAAGCCGCCCGAGTTCGTGATAGATTGCACAAACCAAGCCGGCCACGGTGCGGTGGAGGCACGTTCGCGCTCTTGACAAAGTAGATATTCAAATATATCTATGTATACGTTATTGGGAGCGGCGATGAACCCGTGTCCCGGGACACTCTGAGTGTGGGGGATTCGGAATGACCGAACTGACCGAACGAATCAGTGTGGATGTGGTGCAGGACGCTTCCCGCGTGCTGCGCTGCATCGGGCACCCGATCCGGCTGCGGATCATCGAGCTCCTCGACAGCCGCGGGGAAATGAACGTCAGCGCCGTGCAGGAGGAACTGGGGCTGGAGCAGGCCACGGCGTCCCAGCACCTGAACCTCATGCGAGACAAGGGAATTCTGCGGAGTCGGCGCGAAGGCGTGAACGTCTACTACGAAGTTCAGGACGACAAGGTCGTGCAGATCATCAACTGTCTGCGCGCGTGCGACGTGGACCCAAGAGGATCGAAAGTCCAATGACAATCAACCCACGTTGGAGACTCGTGATCGCCCTGGCGATGGTCGCGGTCGCACCATCGGCGGGGGTCGGACAGGCTACGACACAGGAGCGGGCGATCAGCCTGGACGAGGCGATCGCCGAGGCCCTCATCGGGAATGCCGGCGTCGCGGTGGCGCGCGCAGAAACGGAAATGGCACATGCCGACGTCGGTACCGCCTCTTCGTACTTGTGGCCGCGAGTCGACGTCTCAACCGGATGGACCAGATCGGACGACCCCGTATTCGCCTTCGGCACGAAGCTGAGGCAGGGGATCTTCACCGAATCCGACCTGGCTCTCGACGCGCTGAATAATCCCGAGGCGATCGATGACTGGGCCAGCGCGGCAACGTTACAGTGGAAGCTGCTGAGCCCCCAGGTCTGGGCAGGCCGCTCGGCCGCGTCCAACGCGGCGGACGCGGCAGACTGGAAGGAGCTTCGCACGCGCGAGGCGACCGTGCTGAGGACCGAGATCCTGTATCTCGATGCACAGCGGGCGGCTGCCCAGACGCGAGCGGCCATGTCGTCGGAAGATGCGGCCCGGTCCGCGCGCGACGTATTCGTCCGCCGGGAGGCGGAGGGCTTTCTCACGCGAGCCGAGGTTCTGCAGGCGGAAGCCGATCTGCAGGGATCCACCGCGGCCAGAATCGACGCCGAGCGTCGAGAAGCCGACGCCTACCGCCGGCTGGCCGTCTTTCTGGGCTGGGGCCCCGAGGTGACTCCGGTGCTGACGGATACGCTCGAGCTGGTAGACGTCGAGCCGGCTGCGGTGCCTGTCGATCCGGCGGCGACCGGTACGCTGCCGGCGGGATTCGATCCCGCGCAGCGAGCGGACCTCCACGCACTCGGCAAGGCGCGCGATGCAGCAGCGGCCAACAGCAGTCGGGCGCGGCTCGGCTATCTGCCCGAGCTGGATGCCTTCGCCGGCTATTCGATGCACGGCTCCAGTCTGTTCGCGTCGGATGGCGACAACTGGACCGGAGGCGTGGCGCTCCGCTGGAACATTTTCTCGGGACTCAGCCGAAGCGCGGACACGAAGCGGGCCGACGCCCAACGCGCAATGGCCGAGACACGCTTCGACGAGGCTTTGCGATCAGCGCGAGCCGAGGTGATGGAAGCGGCCGATGCGGTTGACGCGGCCCGACGCGCGGCCGGCGCCGCGATCGTCGCGGACAGCGCCGCCAGCCTCGGTCGCGAACTTATGCGAATGCGATTCGAGGAGGGCCTGGCAACGGCCAACGACCTGCTGGCAGCCGACTCCCGGGCCGCCCGGGCCCGAGGCCGGGCGATCGACGCTTCGGCGGCCTACCGGATGGCGCAAGCGCGCCTCCGCTTCGTGACCACCCAACACAGCAGCGAGTGATTCGATGAAGCGATCATATCTGTACTTGATTCCGATGCTGGCTCTGGTCGCGGCGGCCTGCGACCGCAGCGAGCCGGGCGAAGTGGAACGGACCGGTGCGCCGCAGGACGTGACGGTCAGCCCGGTCGCGAGAGCTGCCGGATCGCAGATGGTTCCGGCGAGGGTGGTCGCGGAGGAAGAGGCGAGGCTCGCTACCCGTGCGAGCGGAACCGTCCGCTCGGTTCACGCCGATGTCGGCGCCAGGGTCCGTCCCGGGCAGGTGCTCGTGCGCCTCGATGGCGCCGGGGTCGAGTCGGCCGTCGCCGCGGCCGAGGCGAGCCTGACGGTAGCCAGCAAGACGCACCAGCGACTGGAGAATTTGTCCCGCGATGGTGCGGCGACCGACCAGGAAGTGGACCAGGCCCGGGCTCGGCTCGAGATGGCGAAGGCGCAACTCGCCGAGGCGCGTGCGAACCGCGACTACGTGGTTCTGAAAGCGCCGTTCGCGGGCACGGTGACGGCTCGATACGTGGACCCGGGGGATCTCGCCTCGCCGGGACAGCCCGTGATGATCGTCTCGGGAAGCAGCGGCGTGAAGGTAGTCGCCGACGCGCCAGCTGCGCTCGCAGGGCGAATCGAAGTCGGAGACCGGGTTCGAGTGCTCGAGCCCGAGAGCGGACGCCACTGGCCGGCTACGGTCACGCGACGGGTTCCGGTGATCGAACAGATGAGCAACCGGTTCCGGCTCGAGGCGATCTTCGAGGATGATGCGACTGGCACGCCGCTGCCGGGGACCTACGTTCGTCTCGCAGTGGCCGGAATCGAACAGCCCGGTATGCTGGTCCCGTCGGACGCGGTGGTCCGGGAGGGACAGCTCACGGGGGTGTTCACGCTCGAGGACGGGACCCTGAGACTGCGCTGGATCCGGCCGGGCCGGACCGCCGAGGGAATCGTCGAAGTGCTATCGGGCCTCTCCCCGGACACCCGGGTGGTGAGAGATCCTTCTCCCAACCTCCTCGATGGGACGCAGGCCGGCACGGTAAGCGAACGTGCGTGGGACCCCGCCTCGGCGGGTGAGGAGGTATCGTGAAGGGGGGCATCGCCGGACGGCTCGCCGACGCCTTCCTGGCCTCGAAGATCACGCCGCTCCTTCTCGGCGCGGCCCTGGCGCTCGGGATTTACACGAGCGCCACACTGCCCAGCGAGGAAGAGCCGCAGATCATCGTTCCGCTCGCCGACATCTACCTGCCGATGCCGGGCGCCTCGCCCGATGAGGTGGAGAATCGGGCGCTGATCCCGCTCGAGAACGTGCTCTCCGGGATCAACGGGGTCGAATACGTCTACAGCCACGCCGAGCCCGGATTCGGCCTGGTGACGGTGCGATACGAAGTTGGCCGGGACCTGGAAGACAGCCTGGTGCGGCTGTACGCGACGTTGCTCAAGTACGCCGATCGCATGCCGCCGGGCCTGATGTTTCCGCTGGTCAAGACGGTCAGCATCGATGATGTGCCCTTCTTCACGGCCACGCTCACCGCCGACCGTCCCCCCGAAGAGATTCGCAGAGTGGCAGAGGAGGTAGCCACCTCGTTCGAAGCCGTTCCCGACGTTCGGGACGTAGCGGTCATCGGCGGGTCGCCGCGCGAGATCCGGGTAGAGCTTCAGCCGGAGCGCGCCGCTGAGCTCGGAGTGGACCCCGGAATGGTGGTCGAGCGTCTGAAGGCGGCCAACGTCAGCATGGAGACGGGCCGCTTCGCCCAGGCCGACGAGGTCGTACGTGTCGTGGGTGGACCCTTCCTCACCCGTGCCGAGGACGTGGCCAACGTGGTGCTGGGCGTGCACGAGGGACGTCTGGTGCAGGTCAGCGACGTCGCAACGGTGCAGGACGGCCCCGCCGAAGTAACGAGCTACACCTTCCACGGCCGGCCCGGCGATGCGCTCGCGCCCCAGGTCACGGTTTCGGTCTCGAAGCGTCCGGGAGCCGACGCTACCCTGGTGGGCAACAACCTCGAGCACGCTCTGGAGAGGCTCGAGGGACGGGTGATTCCCGCCGACATCGAGTCGCTGATAACCCGGAATTACGGCGAGACCGCGCGCGAGAAGGTGGAGACGCTCAAGCATCACCTGGTGGGCGCCGTCATCGCGGTCGGCATCGTGGTCGCCGTGTTCATGGGATGGCGCAGCGCACTGGTCGTGATGCTCGCGGTCCCGATCACCTTCGCGCTGACCCTGTTCGTGTACCAGATCTTCGGGTACACGCTGAACCGGGTGACGCTTTTCGCCCTGATCTTCGTCACCGGCATCGTGATCGACGACTCGATCATCGTGGCCGAGAACATGGAGCGGCACTTCAAGATGCGCGACCGGCCGCTACGTGCCGCCGCCCGCATGGCCGTGGATGAGGTCGGTAACCCGACGATCCTGGCGACGCTGACCGTGATCGCGGCCGTACTTCCCATGCTGTTCGTGTCGGGCCTGATGGGACCCTACATGAGCCCGATGCCGATCGGCGCCAGTCTCGCGATGGTGTTCTCGCTGATGGTCGCCCTGATCGGAACTCCGTGGCTCGCCTTCCGGCTGCTGGGCAAGGCGCACGGTCATGACGACGACGCGCCGAAGTACGTGCTGGAGGAGACGAAGATCTACCGGGCCTACAAGGCGATGATGGAACCGCTGCTCGAAAAGCCGCGGCGGCTGGTCGTGTCGCTCCTGGTCGTCGTGGGTCTGCTGCTCGCCTCCACGGTTCTGTTCCTGAATCGCTCGGTCGCGGTGAAAATGCTGCCGTTCGACGACAAGACCGAGATGCAGATCATCCTCGACATGCCCGAGGGGACCTCGCTGGAGAGGACCACGGCGGTCGCGCTGGACATCGCGCGCGGCCTGGAAGCGGTGCCGGAGGTGCATGACGTGCAGGTTTATGCCGGGACCGCGGCTCCGTTCAACTTCAACGGCCTGATCCGGCACTACTACCTGCGCCAGGGCGCCAACGTGGCCGACATTCAGGTCAACATCCCCAAGGAGCTGCGGGGCCGGAAGGGCTGGTTCGGACTGAAGAAGGACCAGAGTCACGATGTCGCGCGCCGGATCCGTCCGATCGTCGACTCCGTGGTCGCCGCCACCGGGGGAGAGGTGCGTGCCAAGGTGGTGGAGGTACCGCCCGGTCCGCCGGTGATCAGCACGCTCGTGGCCGAGGTATACGGGCCCGACCCGGTGCAGCAACGGGCGGTGGCATCGGAGGTGATGGGTCTGTTCGAGGCGCACCCGAGCGTCGTGGACGTGGACTGGTCCCTGATCGCGCCACAGCGGGAGCTGCGATTCTCGGTGGACGAGGAGAAGGCGGCACTATCGGGCGTGCGCAAGGAGCAGGTGGTGCACGGGCTGCGAGTCGGACTCGGCGGGCAGGTGGCGACTCACCTCTCCGCGCCCGAAGCCCGCCGGCCGATTCCCGTGCGTGTCCGCCTGCCCGAGTCCGAGCGCTCCGGCGCCGGACGTCTCGGTGGACTTCACGTGGCTTCGACATCGGGCGCGATGGTGCCGATCAGCGCGCTCGGCCAGCTCGAGGAGAGCGTCGTTCCGCAGGTGGTGGATCGGAAGAACGGACAACGGGTGGTCTACGTGATGGCGGAGGTGGCGGGCGAGGAGGAGAGCCCCGTGTACGCGATTCTCGACCTCAAGGAGCAGGTGTCTGAGATCGAGCTGCCCGGCGGCGCTCATCTCGGCCAGCTCTATACGAGGCAACCGGGCACCGTCGAACAGCCGGTGATGAAATGGGACGGCGAGTGGCAGGTCACCTACGAGGTGTTCCGCGACCTGGGGATCGCGTTCGCCGGTGCGCTGCTGCTGATCTACGGCCTCCTGGTCGCGTGGTTCGGGAGCTTCGTCACCCCGCTGGTGATGATGGCGGCGATTCCGCTCACCCTGGTCGGAATCGGTCCCGGGCACTGGATCATGGGAGCCTTCTTCACCGCCACCTCGATGATCGGGATGATCGCGCTCGCCGGAATCATGGTGCGAAACGGCATCCTGCTGATCGACTACCTCGAGGCGCGCCTGGACGCCGACGTTCCGCTGAAGCAGGCCGTGATCGAGGCGGGGGCCGTGCGGACCCGGCCGATCGCGCTGACGGCCGGAACGGTAGTGATCGGTGCCTTCGTGATTCTCCTCGATCCGATCTTTGAGGGACTGGCCGTATCCCTGATCTTCGGTGCGATCGCATCGACCGTGCTAACCCTGATCGTTGTACCGGGGATCTACTTCCTGATCCGGCGCGGGGATGCGGAACCGGACGGGGAAGTCGAGGCGGAGGCCGTGGAGCCCGCGAGGCAGCCGGCACCGACGGCGCCCCGTCAGGTTGAGCGGGCCGAGCCGGAACCGGCGACCAGCGGTTGATGGCGTGACGTTTGGAGATTCGACCGAGGGACATGGGGAAGGACGGAAGATGGAGGCGAAGATGAAGATGATGCTCCTCACCTACCTGGAAGGCGACGAGGAGTGCGTGGAGCGGTTGCTCCGGACTCTAGGTGTACAGATGTACAGCCAGATATCGATGGAGGGACACGGCACCGGTTCCACCGCCGGGTGGTATGGGGAGACGGCTCCGTATCGGTCCCGCATGGTGTTCAGCTTCATGTCGGAGGCGCAGGCGACCCGGGTGCTGGATGAGGTGCGCTCGTGCACCGGGGTCGAGGACCCGCGGCACCCGATCCGTGCGTTCGAGCTGGATGTGACGAGGACGTCGGCCTGCGGATGCGCCGACGATGAACAAGATAACCTGTAGGCAGGAGGCAGTATGTCACTCGAGAGCAAGATCCGCGTCATCGCGGGCAGTTTCGTACTCATCAGCCTGGGGCTCGGCTGGTGGGTGAGTCCGTGGTTTTTCCTGTTCACGGCATTCGTCGGCTTCAACCTGCTGCAGTCGGGGATCACGGGCTGGTGCCTGATGAACGACATCCTGCGAAAGACCGGCCTTCACAAGGACGCACCCGCGACAGGGTGAATCCCCGCTGATTTCCGCGATCCACCAGGCCCGCGCCCCGGTGCTCATCGGGGCGCGGCGCTTTCGCGGAGAGACGCTCCGCGGTACCTTTCCTCGCTTACGTCGGAACCGCCCCTGAGGACGGTTGCAGCGACTGACATCGACTGACCCGGTTCGCAATCCATGCATGCAATTCGAAATCGATTCCTCGTGATCATCGGCCTCCTGGCCATCTGTATCTGGGCCCTGATTCCGAAGGAAGGCCCGGACGGAGAAAAGATCCCCGCGATCAACCTGGGCCTCGACCTCCAGGGCGGGATGCACCTCGCGGTGGAGATCGACGATCCCGACGGCACTCTGACGGACGAGGCACGCGCTGACGCGATCGACCGAACGCTGACAACCGTTCGGAACCGGATCGACGAATTCGGTGTGCGGGAGCCGACGATCCAGCGCTCCGGCGACGATCGGATCATCGTGGAGCTCGCGGGAATCGACGATCCCGAGCGCGCCAAGGGGATCGTGGAGAGGACCGCGTTCCTGCAGTTCAAGATCGTCCGCGAGGACGACGGATTCCGGGAGGCGCTCCCGCGGCTGGACCGCGTGATCGTGCAGGCCGTGGGAGCCGAGAACCTGCCGGCCGCCGCCGTCGAGGAAGAAACGGCTCCCGCCCTGACGCAACTGCTCGGAGAGACCGGGCAGGACACGCTGACGGCGGTCGAGGAAGAGGCCGGCGAGGGTGAGACGGGGCAGGCCGAAGCCGAAGACGCGGAGGAATCGCCCGATTCAGCGGCGGTGCAGGAGGCCCCCGATACCGCAGACGCCGCGCCCGCTCCCCCGCAGGATCGCTCGCTTCGGCCACTGACGGGCATGCTGCTCGAATCGGGCCGTGCCGGTCTCTTCCTGGTCGCGGAGGAGAACGTCCCGACGGTCGCGGAATACATCGAGCTTCCGGAATTGAAGGAGGCGCTTCCGCGCAACACGACCTTGAACTGGGGCCTCGTGCCGCAGTCGAACGCAGGCGCCGCCTACCGTGAGCTCTACGTTCTGGAGGAGGAGCCTCTCGTCACCGGGGAGTACCTCGCCGACGCCGGACCCGCGACGCGTGACCCGCAATTCAATCAGCCGATCGTTCCTTTCGAGATGACGCGCCAGGGAGCCCGGATCTTCGAGCGCGGCACCGGACGGAACGTCGGGCGCCTGATGGCGATCGTGCTGGATGGACGGGTGCAGAGCGCTCCTGTGATTCGGCAGACCCTGAGCCGGCGAGCGCAGATCGAGCTCGGCACGGGGTCGCAGTTCCAGGAGGCGCAGGACCTCGCGCTCGTACTGCGCGCCGGCGCCCTGCCGCAACCGATCCGGATCGTCGAGGAGCGGACGATCGGACCGTCGCTCGGCGCCGACTCGATCCGACAGGGGCGCAACGCGTTTCTGATCGGGATCGTCGGTGTCGTGCTGATCATGATCTGGTACTACAAGATCGCGGGCGTCATGGCGGTGATCGCGCTCGCGGCCTACGTGGTCTTCGTGCTGGGCGGACTGGCCGGACTCGGCGCCACGCTCACGCTGCCGGGCATCGCGGGTCTCATCCTTTCCGTTGGGATGGCCGTGGATGCCAACGTGCTGATCTTCGAGCGGATCCGGGAGGAGCTCGATGTCGGGAAGACGGTCCGCACGGCGGTTGACCAGGGCTTCGAGCACGCGACGTCCGCGATCGTCGATGCGAACCTGACCACGTTGATCACGGCGGCGATCCTGTACCAGTTCGGGACCGGACCCGTTCGGGGATTCGCGGTGACCCTGAGCATCGGGATCATCGCCTCCTTCTTCACGGCCCTGTTCGTGACCAAGACACTGTTCCTGTTCTATCTCGATCGGCGTGGGCCGACCGAGGAACTCAGCATCTGACCGGACGGAATCGCGACCGATGAGACTGTTTAAAGACGCGCACTACGACTTTCTCGCCCTGAGGAAGAAGGCATACATCATCTCCGCCACCTGTGTGGCGATCGGTCTTTTCTCGCTGCTGCTTCACAAGGGACTTCGAGAGGGCGTGGAGTTCACGGGCGGTACGCTCTTCCAGGTCGAATTCGTCGAGCCGACCACCGTGGCCGAGGTACGAAACGCGGTCAGCGCCGCGGGACTCGAGGGGGCCCAGATCCAGCAGTTCGGCGACTCGAACGACTTCCTGATCCGGGTGTCCACCTTTTCCGAAAGCGGCGAGACCCGCGTCTCGGAGGCGGTCGGCGACTCCCTGGATGAGCTGTACGGAGAGGACGGGTGGTCGTTCGCCCGGACCGAAGCCGTGGGCGCGAAGGTCGGGTCCGAGCTCAAGCAGAAGGCCCTGATCGCGATCCTGCTATCCTTCGCCCTGACCCTGGTATACCTCGCGTTCCGGTTCGAGTGGCGATTCGGCGTGGCGGCGATCGTCGCCACCGCGCACGACATCACGCTGACGCTCGGCTTCCTCTCGGTGTTCGATATCGAGATCACCCTGGCTACGGTGGCCGCGATCCTGACCATTCTCGGGTACTCCCTGAATGACACGATCGTGGTGTTCGACCGGATCCGGGAGAACCTGAAGAAGCGGCGCAAGGACTCGTTCCGCGACATCATCAACGCCAGCATCAACGAGACGCTGCCGCGGACCGTGTTGACCAGTGGAACGACCCTGATGACGCTGGGGGCGCTGGCGATTCTCGGCGGCGCCGTGATCCGACCGTTCGCAGTCGTGCTGATTCTCGGGGTGATCATCGGGACGTATTCGTCGATCTTCGTCGCCTCTCCGGTTCTGCTCGAGCTCGAGCAGTGGGGCAAGAAGCGGGAGCGGGCCAAGGCGGCGTCACCGGCCAAGGCGGGTTGAACCTCTTCGATTCGCACTGCCACCTCACTGCGGAGGCGTTCGACGACGAGCGCCCCGCCGTGATCCAGCGGGCCCGCGACGCAGGCGTCACCGAAATCGTGACGATCGCTTCGGACCCGAAGGATACGGAGAGCGCTCTCGAGATCGCCGCCGGCCACGACGGGGTCTGGTGCACCGCCGGACTACACCCGCACGAAGCTGATCATTTCGGTGATGAAACGGTCGAAAGGTTGCGAGGCCTGGCCGATTCGCCCGAGGTGGTCGCGATCGGTGAAGCCGGCCTCGACTTCCATTACGACAACGCGCCGCGCGATGAGCAGCGGCTCTGTTTCGAGGCGCAGCTCCATCTCGCCGCAGAGCTGGACCTGCCGATCGTGGTGCATTCACGGGACGCCGACCGCGACACCGCGGAGTTGATCTCCTCCACCGACGCCCGTGGAGTGCTGCACTGCTTCACGGCCGGCCTCGAGTTGCTCGAGACCGGTCTCGAAGCCGGCTGGATGGTTTCGTTCAGCGGCATCGTGACCTTCAAGCGCTTCGATGGTGCGGAGCTGGTCCGCCGTGTTCCCGACGACCGCCTGCTGATCGAGACCGACAGTCCCTACCTGGCGCCGGTGCCCCACCGCGGTCGACGCAACGAGCCGGCTTTCCTGATCGCGACGTGCGAAGCGGTGGCCGCCATGCGAGGCCAGTCACCCGAAGCGGTCGCCGAGCTGACCCGCCGCAACGCGTACTCCTTCTACGGGCTGGAGCGAGATGCGCGGTGACGAGGCTGCGGGGGCGGCACCAGGCGGACCGCGCATCCGGATCCTCCCCGACCACGTAGCGAACCAGATCGCGGCCGGCGAGGTGGTCGAGCGACCGGCCTCGGTGGTCAAAGAACTGGTCGAGAATTCGCTGGACGCAGGCGCGAAGCGGGTGGACGTGGAACTCCGCAACGGGGGCAAGACCTGGATCCGTGTGGCCGACGACGGGGAAGGGATGCACCGGGCCGACGCTCTTCTCTCCCTCGACCGGCACGCGACCAGCAAGATCCGGGACGTCGAGGACCTCAGATCGGTGGCTTCTTTCGGTTTCCGGGGAGAGGCTCTCGCCTCGATCGCCGCGGTGAGTCGATTCGAACTGCAGACGGCACCGGCAGCCGAAGCGCTGGGGACGCGGATCCGGGTGGAAGGCGGGCGTATCGTGTCGGTCGCCGACATCGCACGACGGCGGGGCACCACGGTTACCGTGCGTTCGCTGTTCCAGAACGTGCCGGCCCGGGCAAACTTCCTGCGCTCCGCCGCCGCCGAGACCCGAGCGGCCAGCGAGGCGCTGGTGCTTCTCGCGCTCGGCAACCTGCAGGCATCGATCCGGCTCTCCTCGAACGATCGTGAGTTGCTCGACCTGCCGGCCGCCACCGACATCGGCGCCCGTGTGCGCGACCTGTGGGGCGAGGAGGAAGCCGGAGAGCTGCTGGCCCTCGACGAAGAGCGTGGCGGCATCCGGGTAGCCGGCCTGATCCAGCGACCCGATGCGGCCCGGCCGGCCGGCGGCCGGCGATACCTGTTCGTCAACGGCCGGCCCTTCCGGGACCCCGGATTGCTGCGGGAGGTGGACGAGGCGTACCGGACGACGGTGGCACCGGGGCTCCGGCCGAGCGCGTTTCTCTACCTGGCCATCCCATCGGGCGGCGTGGACGTGAACGTTCATCCGGCGAAGGCCGAGGTGCGCTTTTCGGATGCTGCAAAGGTTCGCGAAGCGGTGCGGGAGGCCGTCCGGTCCCGGCTGGGCGAGTTGACGAGCGCTCCCGGTTTCGGTCGGGAGGATGGACCTGCCGGAGCAGGAGGCGTTGGACGCGTTACGGTTCCCGTGCCCCGCGTGGCCGAGCGGCCCCGGCCGATGACTTCCGAAGCGGATTCCGGCGAGGCCGTCACGGAGGGAGCCCCGCAGCTCGCGTTCTTCGTCAGTCGTGAATCCGGACCCGGAGACCCGGATTCCGATGAGCGTGGCCCGGACGGAGAAAGGGCCGGGAGTGACGGTCCCGGGCAGGCGGCCGACGCGGACGCCGAGGCAGCCGCACTCGCCGCTCTCGCCGCGCCCGGCGATCCGACGCGGACCGGACCATGGCAGCTGCACGACGCCTACATCCTCGTTCCGACCCGGCAGGGGCTGCTCGTAATCGATCAGCATTCCGCACACGAGCGGATTCTGTTCGAGGAGACGATGGAGAGGTTCACGGGCCAGGGCGGGACGTCGCAACGGCTCCTGTTCCCCTTGACGCTGAGACTCTCGCCCGCCGAGTTCGCGGCCGTCTCCGAGCTCTCGGGTCTCCTCAACTCGGTCGGATTCGAGCTCGAGGACTTCGGCGAGCGGACGGTGATCGTCCACGCGGTCCCCAATCTGCACGAGCGGTTCGACGCCGAGACGGCGATTCACGAGATGATCGGAGAGCTCGCTCACGGCTCCGAACTCGTGAATTCGGCCCGCAACCAGCACGAGCGGATCGCCAAGAGTCTCGCGTGCAAGGGGGCGATCAAGGCGGGCCAGCCACTCTCGCGGGCCGAGATGGAGGAACTGGTGGACCGACTGTTCGCGACCGAGCTTCCAGGCCACGACGTGCATGGCCGACCGACGATTCTCCGTCTCACTCTCGGCGAGCTGGCCCGACGCTTCGGCCGAAGCTGAAAGACCTCCCGCACCGTGACGCTCGAGCCGGTGATCGCCATTCTCGGCCCCACGGGGACCGGCAAGACCGAACTCGCGCTGCAGGTGGCCGAGATGATCGACGCCGAGATCATTTCGGTGGACAGTCGCCAGGCCTATCGGGGCATGGCCGTAGGCACGGCGGCCCCGACCGCCGTGCAGCAGGCGAGAGTGCCGCATCACGGCGTCGGATTCCTCGAGCCCGGGGAGCGTTACGGTGCCGGCCGGTTCGGCCGGCTCGCCCGGGATTGGATGACCGGGATCCGGCAGCGCGGCCGTGAGCCGCTTCTGGTAGGTGGCACGGGTTTCTTCTACCGAGCCCTCGTCCGTCCGATCTTCCGCGAGCCCGAGCTGGATCCCGGGCGACGGCGTCGTCTGGAGCGCTGGATCGAGGAGCGGGATCCGGAGATGCTGGCCGGTTGGGTCCGCGCGCTGGATCCCGAACTCTCGGATCGCCTGGCCAGTCTCGATCCACAGCGGGTGCAACGTGCTCTCGAGGTCGCCCTGCTCACGGGTCGGTCCCTGAGCTGGTGGCAACGGCATGGCAGTCCGGAGGCCGATCCGGTGGCCGCCGTCCCGATCGTCCTGGAACTGGATGCCGAGGAGCACCGCCGGAGACTGCGCCTGAGGGCGGAGTCGATGTTGGACGCGGGCTGGAGGGAGGAGGTCGAGAGCCTGCTCGATGCCGGCCACGTGAGGGGTTCGATTCCGTTCAGGACGATCGGCTACGGGACAGTGGCCGAGTGGCTCGCGGGCGATATCTCGCGCGAGGATGCTCTCGCCTGCATTCTTCGGGACACCTGGGCGTATGCGCGCAGGCAGCGAACCTGGTTTCGTCACCAGGTGCCAGCGGACGCAATTCGGCTCGATGCCGCGGGGCCGCCGGACGTTCTGGCCGGACAGATCGTCCGAATGGAACGGGTCGGGGGCACGGACTCAGACGAAGGGAAACGATGAGAATCGGAATCGCCTGCTACCCGACGTACGGGGGGTCGGGCGCCGTCGCGACCGAGCTCGGACTGCAGCTCGCCGAGCGGGGGCACGAGGTGCACTTCATCTCCTATGCGCAGCCCTTCCGGCTTACCACCTTCCGCGACCGGGTCTATTTCCACGAGGTCGAGGTCCCGCACTACCCGCTGTTCGAGTATCCGCCGTATTCGCTCGCCCTCGCCGTGCAGGTGGGAGAAGTCGCGCGCCAGCACGATCTCGAGGTCCTGCATGCACACTACGCGATCCCGCATGCCGCGGCCGCGTGGATGGCGGAGCAGATGCTGCTTGATGAAGGACATGAGCTGAAGATCGTAACGACATTGCATGGTACGGATATAACACTGGTCGGTCAGGACCCCTCATTCTGGTCGATCACTCGCTTTTCGGTGGAGCGATCGGACGGCGTCACGGCCGTTTCGGAGTATCTCCGGGACGAGACCTACCGGGCATTCCAGTGCCGACGGGCCGACATCCGGGTGATACCGAATTTCATCGACCCCGATGTGTTCGACCGCACGAAATACGAGTGCCACGGCGATGCGCTGGCGCCCGGCGGCGAAAAGATCGTGATGCACATCTCCAACTTCCGGCCGGTGAAGCGAGTCGGGGATGTGGTGGCGGTCTTCGCCGGGATTCGCGACACCGTCTCGGCGCGGCTGGTGTTCGTTGGCGATGGTCCGGAGCGGGCGCACGCCTGGGAGGAGGTCACCCGCCGCGGTCTCCAGGATGATGTCGTGTTCCTCGGCAAACTGGAGTCCGTAGCCGAACTGCTCTCCTGCGCGGATCTCTTCCTCCTGCCCAGCGAAATGGAGTCCTTCGGCCTGGTGGCGCTCGAAGCGATGGCGAGCGGCGTGCCGGTGATCGGTGCGTCGGGGTCCGGGCTCAACGAGGTGGTGGAGGACGGGCAGACCGGGTATCTGCACCCCGTGGGTGACGTCGCGGCGATGTCGGCCAGCGGCACCCGACTTCTGACCGATACGGACCTGTGGAACCGGATGTCGGAAGCGGCGCGGCAGCGAGCGGTCGAGCGATTCCACGTGGACCGGGTGATTCCGATGTACGAGGCCTTCTACGCCGAGGTGCTGGGTTCGTGAACGGCTGGCAGGCGGCGCTTCTCGGGGTCATTCAAGGTCTTACGGAATTCCTGCCCGTCTCGAGCAGCGGGCATCTGGTGCTGTCGCAGGCGCTGCTGGGGCTCGAGCTGCCCGGCGTGACCTTCGAGGTGGTGGTGCATCTCGCGACGCTCTGCGCCGTGCTGTGGGTGTATCGGGCGAAGGTGGCCTCGCTGGCGACCGGGGCGCTGGGCGGGAAGAGGGAGGACTGGGTCTACATTGGTTTGCTGCTGCTCGCATCGATTCCAGCGGCCGTGGTCGGAATCGCCGGCGAGGGGTTCTTTACCGGAATGTTCGGCAAGCCAGCCTGGGCCGCCGTGTTTCTGATCGTGACGGGGTTCATCGTGTGGTCGATCCAGTACACGGCTCCGAAGACGACGAAGGCGGAGCCGGGGCCCGCTGACGCGTTCGGCATCGGTCTCGCACAGGCGGCCGCGATCCTGCCGGGTATCTCGCGCTCCGGCTCGACGGTCGCGGTCGGCGCCGCGCTGGGCGTGGATGCGGTAAAGGTGGCCGAGTTTTCGTTCCTCATGTCCGTGCCCGCCATACTCGGTGCCGGTCTGCTGCAGATCGACGAAATCGGCGCGGTCGCAGACTCCGGGGGCACGGTGGGCCTGTCGATCGGTTTCATTGCGGCCCTGGTGTCGGGGATCGCGGCGATCCACCTGTTCGTGCGGATGCTCGAGAACCGGACCTTTCACTGGTTCGCCATCTACTGCTGGGTCGTCGGATCGGGCTATCTGCTGGCGGCGTTCCTGTTTCCGGGATTGCGATGATGACCCTGAGAGAGAGCCCGCGGTTCGGAGCCGCCCTGTCCCTGGAATCACTTATCGAGGCAGCACTGGCTGAGGATCTGGGTCCGGGCGACGTGACCTGCGAATGGACCGTGCCCTCGGGCGCCGGAGGAGAAGCGGTCATCGTCAGCAAGGCAAAGGGAGTCGTGGCAGGCGTCGAGGCGGCGGCCGCCGTGTTCCGAAGGTTCGATCCGGATCTGCAGGTCATCACGAATCGCGATGACGGGGACACCGTCGAGCCGGGGGATCTGGTGCTCACCGTGTCCGGGTCGCTGGCCTCGATCCTCGGGGCAGAGCGGACCGCGCTCAACTTTCTCGGCCGGCTCTCGGGCATCGCGACCGCCGCTCGGCGGTTCACCGACGCGATCGCCGGCACCGGTTGCCGCGTCCTGGACACGCGCAAGACGACGCCGGGTTGGCGGGCCCTGGAGAAGGCGGCGGCGGCCGCGGGAGGCGCCGTGAATCACCGGGCCGGTCTGTTCGACATGGTGCTGATCAAGGAGAATCACATCCGGGCGGCCGGCGGCATCCGTGCCGCGCTCGAGGGTGCGATCGCCCCGGCCCGCGAAGCGGGAATCGAAGTCGAGATCGAGGTGACCGGACATGACGAGTTCGAGCAGGCACTGGCGGGAAACGACGGCGGCGATCGCCCCGACCGGATTCTGCTCGACAACATGACGGTGGAGGAGCTGGATCGCTGCGTCCGGACGGTGTCCGATGCACCGGGACCGCGACCGAGGCTCGAGGCCTCGGGCGGAGTGACGCTGACCACGGTGCGACGCATCGCCGAGACGGGCGTGGACTTCATTTCGGCCGGGGCGATCACCCATTCGGCCCCGGCCCTGGACCTCTCCTTACAGGTGCGGCAGGCATGAGCAAGACGTCGGGTGTCGATTGGGACGCGTACACGGAGACGGACCTGCGAGAGCGCTGGGACCGGGAGTCCGTCCACCTGCTCGACAGCGTGGACTCGACGAACGAAGCGGCGAAGCAGCTCGCCGAGGGTGGAGCGCCGGATGGCACGATCGTGATCGCCCGAGAGCAGACCGAGGGGCGTGGGCGAGCAGGGAGCAAGTGGCACTCTCCGAGGGATGCGGGCGTCTACCTGAGCATGGTCTACCACCCGCGCGACCTCTCGCACCCGGGTCCGCTCGTGATCCTGGCGGGACTCGGGATCGCCGAGGAGCTCGAGCGCAGGTTTCCCGGAATCCGACCGATGCTGAAGTGGCCGAACGACCTGATCATCGCCGATCGGAAGGCAGGGGGGCTGCTCGCTGAATCGGCCTGGAACGACGCGGTGCCGAAATACCTGGTGGTCGGCGTCGGACTCAACGTGCGGCCGCTGGGCAAGCGGGGCCCGAAGAAACTCCGGGATTCGGCAACATCTCTGGATGAGCATCTCGAGGCGCCGGCCGACCTGGCGGCGGTCGCGGACGCGGCGGTCCGCGGGCTCGAGAGGTACCTGTCCCACCCGGAGCCGGTGCTCACCGCTCGACTCCTGGCCGAGCTCGACCGACGCGACTGGTTGCGGGACCGGCGAGTGGTGCTGACGGTCCCCGGTGCCGAGCACGACGCGGAAACTCCGGGCGTCTCGGTCGGAATCGCGCCGGACGGCGCGCTGCTGTTCCGCCCGGATCGCGGCGCGCTGCGGCGGATCATGACCGGCAGCGTGGCGGCGGAATAGTCGGAATAGAACAGGGCAACGGAGGAGGCGCGGTGATCCTGACGGTGGATATCGGCAATACCGAGACCATGCTCGGTCTGTTCGAGGGCTACGACGTGCATGACAGCTGGCGGCTGTCCACCGAACGTCAGCGAACCGGGGACGAGTTGTTTCTGCAGATCGGGGCGCTGCTCGGAGCCCGGGCCGCGGGTGCGGAGGCACCCGAACGCATCGTGATCGCCTCGGTGGTGCCGACCGTGGATCGGGCCTGGGACGAGGCTGCGGCCCGGCTCGGCGTGCCGCTCGTGTGGATCGACTGGCGCACGCCACTTCCCGTACGGCTCGAGGTGGAGGAGCCGCACTCGGTCGGAGCCGATCGGATCGTCAATACGCTGGCCACGAAGTGCCTGTTCGCCCGGGACACGATCGTCGTGGACCTGGGGACCGCGACGACGTTCGACTGCATCAGCGCCGACGGAGGGTTCCTCGGTGGCGTGATCTCGCCAGGACCGCGGGCCGGGATCGATCGGCTGCACGCGCTGAGCTCGAAGCTTCCCTCGGTCCAGATCGCTCCGCCCGAGAGGGTGCTGGGGCGCAATACCGTGGCAGCGCTCGAATCGGGCGTGTTCTACTCGGTCGTCGAAGGGATCGATGGGATCGTCACGCGGCTGCTGGCCGAGTGGGAGCCCGAGGATCCCCTGGTGATCGCCACCGGGGGGCTCGCAGAACTGATCGCGCCGCACTGCCGGACCGTGCAGGCGACCGACCCGTACCTGACTCTGAAGGGGCTCGTGTGCGCCGACGACCATCTGGCCGGAGCGTCCGAGTGAGGACGTGGACAGGCTTGCTCGCATGCGCCGCGCTGGCTGTCGGGTTCGCTCCGGCCGCGGCGACGGCGCAGGAGGCCGAGAACTCGACCTCGGCCGTGGCGGTCGAGCGGGCGGCCCCCCCGGATCTGATCCCGGGATACGCCGCCGGCTCGTGGGAGGCGCAGCGGGAGTTCGAGCGGGCGCTGCGCTCGGCAATCGATCCGGACACGGTCGCGCGCTACGCCACGGGGCTGTCCAACCGATCGCACATGGCGGGGACGCCAGGACAGAGAGCCACAC
The DNA here is from genome assembly GCA_023554245.1 of Gemmatimonadota bacterium. Lineage (GTDB taxonomy): Bacteria > Gemmatimonadota > Gemmatimonadetes > Palauibacterales > Palauibacteraceae > Carthagonibacter > Carthagonibacter metallireducens. Next base: position 13,186 of record JAMJQL010000161.1, on the reverse strand, counting down.
GGGACTCGGTGGTCGAGTGGCTGACGGCGGCGGGACTCGAGGTGGGCTACGACAGCCTGGTGCTGTACCTGCCTCAACCTCTGGAGGTGTCGGTGGCGCGGGTGCTGCCCACACCGATCGAATTCGACCTCACGGAGCCGCCGATCCCCGAGGATCCCTCCACGCGCTTCGACGTGGTTCCCGTCTTCCACGCCTATTCGGGCTCGGGAACGGTGGAGTCGGAGATCGTCTACGCGAACTTCGGCCTGCCGGCGGATTACCGGGTGCTGGATTCGCTCGGCGTGTCGGTCGAGGGGAAAGTCGTGCTGGCCCGTTACGGGCGGAGCTTTCGCGGCATCAAGGCGCGTGAGGCCGAGCGCCGGGGTGCCGCCGCCCTGCTGCTCTACAACGATCCCGAGGGCGATGGCTTCACGAAGGGGGACGTGTATCCGGAAGGTCCGATGCGGCCCGAGCGCGGTCTGCAGCGCGGCAGCATCCTGAACGCCGACGGAGACCCTTCCACGCCGACCGGCCCCTCGCTGCCCGGAGCTCCGCGTGTTCCCGAGGATCGGATGGCAGGCGTGGCCCGCATCCCGGTGGTCCCGATCGGCTACGGCGCGGCGGCCGAGCTGCTCGCTCCGCTCGGTGGGGTCGTAGCGCCCGAGGCATGGCAGGGCGGCCTCGAGCTCAGCTACCGGATCGGTCCCGGTCCGGTCACGGCGCACGTGCACGCGCGGATGGAGACGGGGGAGCCGGCGTATCGGGCCGCTTTCAACACGATCGCGGCTGTCCGGGGCACCGAATGGCCCGACGAGTGGGTGATCGCGGGCGGTCACCGGGACTCGTGGGGCCCCGGAGCGGTCGACAACGTGAGCGGTACGACGAGCGTGCTCGCGGCCGCGCGGGCCTTCGCCGACCTCGCCCGACAGGGAATGCGGCCCCGGCGCACGGTCGTCTTCGCGACCTGGGATGCCGAGGAGTGGGGGATCATCGGTTCGATCGAGTGGGTCGAGGCGAACGAAGATCGGCTGCGCGGCGCCGCCGTGGCCTACGTGAACCAGGACGGCGCGGTCTCGGGTGGCCGATTCGGATCGGCCGCCTCGCCCGAGCTCGCCGACATGGTGCGCGACCTTTCCTCGGAGATCTCGGTTCCCGGTTCGGGGCTCCGCCTTCGCGACGCCTGGCTCGCCGCCGTGAACGAGTCGCGCGAGGATGAGCCGCTGAGCGAGCCGCCCGTGGGAACGATGGGCGGCGGCTCCGATCACAAGGGCTTCTATCTGCGGCTCGGCATCCCATCTGCCGGATTCGGGTTCGGCGGGCGCGGCGGCGTCTACCACTCGATGTACGACACGCCATCCTGGATGCAGAGATTCGGAGACCCCGGTTACCGCTACCACGCCGTGGCCGGCGGGTTCACCGCTTCGATGCTGGCCCGGATCGCAAACGCCGACATCCTGCCCTACGACCACGTGGCGCTGGCCGGCTGGATCCGGGAGGAGCTCGGCTCCGTTTCGGACGTCGTGGACGAGACCCTGCTCGTATCCGGTGCGAGCCCGGATCCGGCGGCGGGGGTGATGGACCTCCCGGAACCCGTCGCTTCCGGAGGCTCGCTGCACGCCGCGCTGGCCGACGCCCTGTCAGCCGCCGATGCCATGGAAGCAGCGGCCCGATCTCTCGAGGCGGTACGAGATGAACGCCTGGCGTTCGGACGCCCCGACCCCGGAACCGTGTTGCGAGTGAACGAGACTTTGCGGCTCGTGGGCCAGGAACTGGCGCCGTCGCCGGCGGGGCAGGGGACCTGGAGCCGGAACCTGACCGTGATTTCGGATCCCGACAACGGCTACTCGGCGCTCACCTTGCCCGGGGTTCGGCTCGCGCTGCGGGCGGGGAATCTCCAGGCTTCGGAAGCAGCTCTCGTGGAACTGACGGATGCGATACGCGGCGCCACGGATCGAATCCGGGACGCCGCGACGCTGCTCGGGGGGTCGTGACGCGCGCTTGAGACGGCGCGTCACGACCGGTCGGTCGTGGGCCGACTTGCGGTTCAGTCTTCCTTGTTGCAGTAGCCGTTCAGCTTGTCGCGTACCTTCGCGGCATCCGACGGGCTCACGAGCCGCAGAATGAAGTAGCCGACGACCAGAACCAGCGCGACTTTCACCGCGATCACCAGCAGCGGCATCAGCACGCCGAACAGCAGGCTGAGCACCGTCATGCCCACCAGGCCGAGTACGAGCAGGGTCACGATTGCGCGAAGCATCTCTTCCTCCCGGTTTTCACTCTGAACGGGATCGCCATTCAGTCGAGCGGCGGTCCCGGAATCTCCCTCGTTCGGTCTCTCATACGAGAGGGGGGGCACCCGGGTTTCAGGCGCCCGTGACGGGCCTGTGGCGTGCCAGCCTGACAGCCGGGGCGCCGGAACGGCAGACGCTCTGCCGGACCGACGGGCCGGAGCCGCTCTACCGCCTCGAAATGGTCGATTTCAAGCCCCAAATCGTGGCACGGCTCGTGCAACTTCGAGCGGGCAGGTCGTGCAGCCTTGACCGGCAGAGCCACGCCCGTATTTTTTGGCCCGAGACTTTGGCACTCAAAAGCATAGAGTGCTAACAAGAGCCGGATCGCCGGCATGAACAGTTCGGTTCATTTCGAGGAGGGAATGGACATGGCAAAAGCGAAGATCAAGCCCCTCGCCGACCGCATCGTGGTCGAGCCGCTGGAGGAGACCGAGGAGATGCGCGGCGGTCTCTACATCCCGGACACGGCGAAGGAGAAGCCCCAGCAGGGAACCGTCATCGCCGTCGGCCCGGGTCGACGCTCCGAGAAGGGCGACCTGATCGAGGTCGAGATCTCGGTCGGGGACCGCGTGCTGTACGGGAAGTACTCCGGAACCGAGGTGGCGGTGGACGGCACCGACTACCTGATTGTCAAGGAATCCGACGTCCTCGCGGTGCTCGGCTGATACCGGCCGCTCAATCCCGCAGGAATAACGGAACACGTCTTTAAGAGGAGCATCCGAATATGTCCAAGGAGCTGGAGTTCAACACCGAGGCGCGCACTCGCCTCAAGAAGGGCGTCGACAAGCTCGCTGCGGCGGTCAAGGTCACGCTCGGGCCGAAAGGCCGGAACGTCGTGATCGAGAAGAAGTTCGGCAGTCCGACCGTCACCAAGGACGGCGTGACGGTGGCGAAGGAGATCGAGCTCGATGATCCGATCGAGGATCTCGGCGCCAAGATGGTCAAGGAAGTCGCGACGAAGACCTCCGACAACGCCGGTGACGGCACCACGACGGCCACCGTTCTCGCCCAGTCGATCTACGCCGAGGGGCTGAAGAGCGTCACGGCCGGCGTGAACCCGATGGCCCTGAAGCGAGGCATCGACGCCGCCGTCTCAGAGGTCGTGGATCACCTTGCCGGGATGGCCGTCAAGACGACGGGCAAGAAGGAGATCGCCCAGGTCGCCACGATCTCGGCGAACAGCGACTCCGTGATCGGCGACCTGATCGCCGACGCGATGGAGAAGGTCGGCAAAGACGGAGTGATCACGGTCGAAGAGGCGAAGGGCCTCGAGACCACGCTCGACACCGTGGACGGCATGCAGTTCGACCGCGGCTACCTGTCGCCGTACTTCGTCACGGATCCGGACAAGATGGAGGCCGTGCTCGAGGATCCGATGATTCTGATCCACGACAAGAAGATCTCCTCGATGAAGGACCTGCTTCCGGTCCTCGAGAAGGTCGCCCAGATGGGCAAGCCGCTCCTGATCATCGCCGAGGACGTCGAGGGCGAGGCGCTCGCGACGCTCGTCGTCAACAAGCTGCGCGGCACGTTGAAGGTCTGCGCCGTGAAGGCGCCTGGCTTCGGTGACCGGCGCAAGCAAATGCTGCAGGACATCGCGGTTCTGACCGGCGGCCAGGTGATCAGCGAGGAGCTCGGCTTCAAGCTGGAGAACGCCGTCGTCTCCGACCTCGGCAGCGCCAAGCGCGTGGTCGTGGACAAGGACGACACCACGATCGTAGACGGTGCCGGAGACCATGACGCGATCAAGGGCCGGATCAGCGAGATCCGCGTCGCGATCGACAAGACCACGTCGGACTACGACCAGGAGAAGCTGCAGGAGCGGCTGGCGAAGCTCGCCGGCGGCGTCGCGGTGATCAACGTCGGCGCGGCTACCGAGACGGAGATGAAGGAGAAGAAGGCCCGCGTGGAGGACGCGCTGCACGCGACCCGCGCGGCCGTCGAAGAGGGAATCGTTCCGGGCGGCGGCGTCGCGCTGCTGTCGGCGCAGAGCGCGCTCGACAAGCTGAAGCGTGAGGACTCCGATGAGATGATCGGTGTGCAGATCGTGCGCCGGGCGCTCGAGGAGCCGCTTCGGCAGATCGCGCTGAACGCCGGTGCCGAAGGCTCGATCGTGGTCGAGAGAGTCCGCGAGAAGAAGGGTAAGGGCTTCGGCTACAACGCCGCGACCGACACCTACGAGGATCTGGTGAAGGCCGGTGTGATCGATCCGACCAAGGTCACGCGGACGGCGCTGCAGAACGCCGCGTCGATCGCGGGCCTGCTGCTCACCACGGAAGCCGTCGTGGTGGACAAGCCGGAGGAGAACCCGATGCCCGCCATGCCGGGCGGTGGGGACATGGGCGGCATGTACTGACCGTCCCGTCGGCGGGGTGGGCGTCGGTCGACTCCCTCCGCGAACTGCTCGTCGCTGCGCGACGAAAGGTTCGCTCCAGGAGCCGACCGAGGCCCACCTCGCAGCGGAACCCAGCAGAGAGAAGGGGCCCGGGCCGTTGGCCGGGCCCTTTCTGCATCAGGGTAGATTCCAACCGACGTGGGGCGCGGGGCATCCCACTGTACGAAGCGCCACAGTTTCTCGAACCGGAGATGCGCGATGCCCCGCCAAGGAAGGATATGCCCCGATCGAATGGTGTTCGCGCGTGCGAGGTCGATACTCACGCTGCTGGCCACTTGCTCCACGATCCTGCTTCCCTCCTCATCGGACGCGCAGCTGACACTCACGAGCGACGTTACGTCGGACCCGGATCAGGCTGTGTTCTCCTACTCCGACATCCAGCACTTCATCCGGGCGATCGAAGCGATCGAGGCCGGGACCGACACGATGGTCGCGCTGCAGCAGGAATACTTCGAGCAAGCCTCGCCCGGCCTGGAGATGTTCGTCGAGAAGTACGACTTGACCGCCGAACGGCTTCAGGCGGGAATGACAGCGTATCCCGAGGCTTACGAGCGGCTTCCGGCGGTATTGGCCGCACTCCGAAACCGGGAGTCCTCGTTCCGGGAAAGCTATGCCGCGATCCATGATGCAATTCCCGGCACGGTCTTCCCCACGACCTGGTTCCTCGTGGCCGGCCACCGGGGAATCGGGTCGGGTTCGATCGAGGGCCCCCTGTTTTCCATCGAAAAGGAGACGGTCACTGCGATCGAGGCGGGCAGCGTCGAGCCTACCCTGGTGCACGAGATGGTCCACCTGCAGCAGCTCGCCGCCACGGGCGAGGCGTACTTCGCGATCTTCTCGGGTCCGGAGCGAACTTTGCTGGCGCTGTCGATCCGGGAAGGCGCGGCCACCTACTTCAGCGAGTTGATCACCGGAGGCAGCGAGCACAAGAATGCGGCGCGCGACTGGTACCTCGCGCACGAGGATGAGGTCTGGTCGGCCTTCGAGGCCGTGATGCTTAGCACGGACATGGGCGACTGGCTATGGGCGGAACCTGCGAATCCCGACCAGCCGCCAGACGTGGGCTACGCGATCGGAGCCCGAATCGTGGAGAGCTTCTACCGAAGTTCGGAGGACAAGGAGGCGGCGGCAGCGGAGGTGATGGGGATCACGGACTACGAGGGATTCCTGGAACGGAGCGGGTACAGGGAGCGAGGGTAGCGATCAGGTTGCGCCGCGGCCGGTCGTGCGGCTTCGCTGGGACTGAGGCGAGCGGACGAGGACCGTGACGGCCCAAGCGGCGTCGGGTCAGTCTGCGAGGCCGTAGTCCTTCATCTTTCGCCACAGAGTGGTGCGGCTCATGCCGAGCATGCGGGCCGCCTTCTCGCGGTGCCCGTCCGCCGCGTCGAGGGCGGCGGCGATCGCGGCGCGTTCCGCGTCCCCGTCGGCCGGCGCGGCGTAGCGCGGGTCGTCGGCCAGGGCGTCTCGGCCCGGAGCGGTCTCCCGGATCTCGGACGGCAGGTGCTCCACGCCGATCGACTGACCCTCGGAACGGATCGCCGCCGATTCGACCACACCCAGCAGCTCGCGCACGTTGCCGGGCCATCGCCAGGCACGAAGCAGCCGCAACGCGGCCGGCGTGCAGCCGTCCGGGACCGCCACGCGCGAGCGGGAGCGAAGACGGTCCAGCGCGGCCTCGACGAGGAGCGGAACGTCCCCGTGTCGCTCCCGCAGGGGAGGAAGCTGGATCGGGAACACGTTCAGCCGGTAGAACAGGTCGTCGCGGAAACGGCCGGCTGCCGCCTCGTGACGCAGGTCACGGCGAGTCGCGGCGACCACGCGGACGTCCACCGGGATCGGCCGGTTCGACCCGACCGGTGTCACCTCGCGCTCCTGCAGGACGCGGAGCAGACGCTGCTGCAGCCGCTCGCTCATGTCGCCGATCTCGTCGAGCAGAATCGTGCCCCCCTCGGCCGCCCGGAACAGCCCCTCACGGTCGGTGGTGGCGCCGGTGAACGAGCCGCGCACGTGTCCGAACAGCTCGGACTCGAGCACTCCCTCGGCGAGTCCCGCACAGTTCACGGCGAGGAACGGGCCGGCGGCACGCTCGGACAGGTCGTGCACGGCCCGTGCGACGAGTTCCTTGCCTGTCCCCGTCTCGCCCGTCACCAGAACCGTGGCGTCGGAGGGGGCGACGCGCTGGACCGCCTCGTAGACGTCGCGCATGGCCGGGGAACGGCCGACCATGCCCAGCGAGCTGAACTCGGGCCAGGCCGCCGGACGACTCTCCAGCAGCTCTGCGACCTTTCGGCTCAGCAGCTCGGGGTCGACCGGCTTGGTGAGGAAGTCGTCCGCGCCGAGCTTCAGGGCCTCGACCGCCGTCTCGATCGTCCCGAAGCCGCTGATCATCAGAACGGGCACGCGCTCCCCGCGCAGCCGCAGCGCCTCTAGTATGCCGAGGCCCCCGATGCGGGGCATGCGCACGTCGAGCAGGACCAGGTCCACCGGCCCCTCCGCCATCCGCTGGCTGGCTTCCGTGGCCTCCGCGGCCGTGGCCACGTCGTACCCGTCCTGCCGCAGCAGCTCGGCCGTCGAGATGCGGAATGCGCGATCATCGTCCACCAGCAGAAGCCGGGGGGTGCGGGCCCCGCTCACCCGGAGTCCTCCTCGGGTCGTTCCGCGTCGGCCGCGGCTCCGTCGGCGTCGGCATGGACCGGGACCTCGACCCGGAACGCGGCCCCGGATCCGTCCTCCCGGTTACGGGCCACGAGTTGGCCGCCGTGCCGCCGCACGATGCCCTCGGCGACGAACAGTCCGAGGCCGACACCGCTCACCTCTCCCTTGGTGGTGAAGAACGGATCGAAGATCCGCGGAAGGATCTCCGCCGGGATGCCGGCGCCGCGGTCCTCGACCTCTAGCGCCGCCCGGCCGGGAAGCGCGGCGATCTCGACCGTTATCGGACCTCCCTCCGGCATCGCCTCCTGCGCGTTCTGCACCAGATTGATGAGCACCTGCTTAAGCGCCTCCGGGGAGATGGTCACGGGCAGCCGGACGGAGTCCGTTCCGGCACCGGTCCCGGAGTCGGCGATGGAAACCGTGATCGGCCAGCGCTCCCCCTGGCGCCCTGCGCCCATCAGCGCGGCGACCTGGTGCGCCACCTCCATGGCGTCGCAGCCCTGTGCCTCCGGGTCCAGTGGCCGATTGAGGTCGAGCAGTCCTTCGGCCAGCTCGTGCATCCGGGCGAGCTCGCCGATCGCCAGCTCCGTGAACACCCGCCCCTCGGGGTCCTCGGCGAGACGACGGTCGAGCACCTCCAGGCAGTTGCGGATGCTGGCCACCGGGTTGCGGATCTCGTGCGCCAGTTCGGCCACGAGCCGACCGCTCGCCGCCAGCCGGTCCCGCTGGATCAGCTCTCCCTGCAGGGCCTGCAGGCGGTCCTGCTGTGCGGCGAGCTCCTGGTTCGCCGCCTCGAGCTCCTCGAGCCGCCGGGCGAGTGCGCTGCGCATCTCGCGGAAGCTCTGGCCCACCCGGTCCACCTCGGACAGCGCCGAACGGGGAACCGGGGCCTCGAAGTCTCCCGCCGTCAACCGCTCCGAGGCTTCGGCCAGGGCTCCGACCGGGCGGGCGGCCGCTCCGGCCGCGAGCACTCCGAGCAGCAGAGCGAACACCAGGGCGATTCCCAGGGCGACGAGCGCTCCCCGCTGCAGTCGGGGAAGGATGGCGAGCGCCGTCTCGGCACTGCGGGCGAACAGCACCCGGCCCGAGTCGTCGAGCTCCGCGCACGCGACCCACCAGCGCGACCCATCGGGGAGTGCGACCTCCTCGACCTGCGTGCCGTCCCCGTAGGCGCGGGCGATGGCCGAGGCGACGTCCGATTCCAGCGTGGCTGTGGTGACGGAGCCATCGGCGAGCGCGACGATGACCTGCGACCGGGTGAGCCCGGCCAGCGCCGCCGCTCCCGTCTCGTCCAGCAGTTCGTAGACGCCGGCTGTGCCCAGCCAGACACCATCGCGCATCACCGGCGCCAGCGCGACCTGGGCCGGTCCGTCTTCTGCCGTTACGAAAGAGACGGGCATGTCTCCGTCGCGGGTCGCGTCGATCAGCTCGGGGTCGGGCATCGGCCCCGCCCATGATTCATCACCCGGGGCCGGGACGACGACGACCTCCTCCCGCTCGTCGAACTTCGCCTCCTCCGCCGCGCGCACGGCCGCGACCTCGTCCGCGGCCTCGAACGCCGCCACGACGGCCGGAGCGGAGGCAAGGTCCTTGGCGTGCATCATCAGGGCATCCGACCGCGCCGCGTTCCGGTCGCCGATCAGTCGCGGGGCCACGGCAAGCTCTTCGCGGGCGGCGCGCTCGAGCTCCACCTGCAGCCGGCGATCGAGCAGGACGCCCGCGGGCACGAAGGCCACGAGCAGAACGCCGGCCAGCAGCGCCAGCAGTGCGGAAAGGAGCGAGATCTTCATGGGCGCACCAAGCTAGGACCGAGCTTCACGGGGAGCCAGACGGGGAAAGGGGAGACGCCGGACTGCGGCGCCTCCCCACGATCGATCCCGGACCTGCTCCGCCGATGATCAGTCGAGTCGCTCGATCGTGACCCGGGCGACGGGCCCGGACCAGCCGTGCAGGCCGGCGATCAGGTCGTCGTCACCAGTGATCCCGGGATGCATACTGATCACGCCGTTCTCCGCCAGCGCCGGATTGCTCATCCCGGTGCCCGGATCCGAGCTCGGTACGCCGGTGAGGACGGGGCAGGGCGGCACGATGTCCGCGAAGTCCTCTGTGTTCAGTTCGGTGCCCGCGTCATACGCGTAGGCATCGAAGCTCGCGGCGGACCCCACCTGGTTTGGCAGCTTGACGGCATCGAGGCCTGTGAACCCGTCGTTCGTGCAGATGAGCATGGAGACGAACGAAAAGAACTGCGCGCCGTCACCCGCCTCGATTTCGAACGTGACCGAGGCGCCGGGGAACAGCGGGGGCGGATCCCCGGCCACCGCGACCACTGCATCCGAAACATCCTTGCTTCCCTGGAGGGCCATGACGAACGGATCGAGGTTCCCGTTCTCGGCGATCTCCTTCACGCCGAAGCTGGCCGGGCGACCCACCTCGTAGGCGTCGATCGCGCGGCGGTGCGTGGCCGCGGCCGGCGGGGTGAACGGCTGCCCACCGGTGAGATTCGTGATCGTGACCTCGTAGGTGCGCATGTCGGAGGCCTTCTCCGACGCCTTCTCGCTGGCGAACGCCGGCTCGAGCTGCAGCTCCGCGGTCTCGGGCTCCATGGTGTCGTTGCAGGCGGCCGCCGCGAGCAGCGCCACGACCGGCAACAGGAATGTCCTTCGCATCGTTCCTCCCTCGTTCAGGTTCGTGCCGGTCACTCGATCCGGCGCCGAGGAGGCGTGGCACACGGCGGGCCGCGGACGAGCCATCGTAGCTCATCGTCGTAAACGCCTGCAATATATTAATTTGGGGAGACTCTGACGATCAGGCGGACCCGTGGATGCTGTTTCACGGAACACCGGCGGGTGGCAGTTGAAACGTTTCAAGGGTTCATGCTTGCCGGGGTCCTGATTATGCTGGGCACGGAGCCCCGTGTCGCAGGACGGGCCCCGCCTGCGCATTCCGGAGTGTGACGGCTCCGGACGCCGACGGCGACCGGTCCTGCAGCCTGGAATGGAGACGAGACGATGATTCGAAGGAAACTCACGGTGTTCGCGCTGGTCCCGCTGTTCGCGTGTGGACCCGCCGATGAGCCCGCGACGGAAACGGCCTCGGACGCGGAGCCGATGGCCAGCGAGTCCTCGTACGGCACCCGCCTCGGCGCGGTTGACGTTCCCGAGGGATGCTCCGCCGAAGCGACGGCTGCCCTGCAGCAGGGGCTGGCGCTCCTGCACAACATGACCTACGAGGGTTCGCGCGAAGCGTTCGGTCAGGCGGCCGCCGCCGATCCGGCGTGCGCCCTGGCCCATTGGGGCGAGGCGATGACCTGGATTCATCCGCTATGGAGCGATCCGCCGGGCGAGGAGGAGTGGGCCGCCGGGGAGGTCGCGATCTCCCGGGCGCGCGAGCTTGGTCAGGCCGATGGGCGCAGTGTGGCCTGGATCGATGCCGCGGCGGCTTACTACGAAGCCGGCCGGGCCGACAGCGAGCGGCCGAATCTCGAGGCGTTCGCCGACGGGTGGCAGGCGGCGCATGACCGCTACCCGGAGGACCGCGAGGCTGCGGCCTTCCACGCGCTGTCGCAACTCGCCCTCGTGGATCCGGCCGACCGCACCTATGCGATCCAGCTCGCGGCGGGCGCCGTGGCGGAGAGCGTGCTCGCAGCGCACCCGGACCACCCGGGGGCGCACCACTACGTGATCCACGCTTACGACTATCCTCCGCTGGCCGGGAGGGCCGAAGCGGCCGCCCGCGGCTATGCCGACGTGGCACCGGCCGTGCCGCATGCGCTTCACATGCCGAGCCACATCTTCACGAGGCTCGGGCTGTGGGAGGAGTCGATCGATTGGAATACGCGCTCGGCCGCCGCCGCGAAGGCGCACCCGGCTGGAGACGCGATCTCATTGCACTACCTTCACGCCCTCGACTACCTGGCCTACGCCCGCCTGCAGCGGGCTGAGGACGAGGCGGCGGACGAGGTGGCGGCCACGACGGCGGCGCTGGAGGGGCCGCTCCAGACCCACGGCGCGAGCGCCTACACCCTGGCCGCCGTGCCCGCGCGCGTAGAGCTGGAGCGGAACGACTGGGAGGCCGCCGCGGCGCTCGAGGCGCGCGCAGCCGAATTCGCGTGGGACCGGTTCCCGCAGATGGAGGCGATCACGTGGTTCGCCAGAGGGATCGGCGCGGCCCGGAGTGACGACGTGGCCGCTGCCCGCGAGGCCGCGGCACGACTGGAGACGCTGCGCGATGCGGTGCCGGCTACGGCCGGCTACTGGGCGACCCAGGTGGAGATTCAGCGGCTCGCCGTCGAGGCGTGGGCCGAATGGGCCGAAGGCGACTCGGAAGAGGCGCTGGCCACGATGCAGGAATCGGCGGATCTCGAAGCGTCGACCGAAAAGCACCCGATCACGCCGGGTGAAGTGCTGCCTGCGCGGGAGCTGTACGGCGACATGCTGCTCGAGGCCGGGCGCTACTACGAGGCGATCGAGGCCTACGAGCAGGCGCTCGCCCGCAGCCCGAACCGCTTCCGCAGTCTGTACGGCGCGGGGCGGGCCGCCGAGCTGGCGGGCGACTCCGATTCCGCTGCGGCGTGGTACGGACAGCTCTTGAGCCTGGTCGTGGGCGACGGGGAAGGGCGGTCGGAAGTGGAGCACGCCCGGTCGGTGGTCGGCTCCGCCTGATCCGTTGAGAGCCGTGCTCGGACATATGCGGGGCACCCAGCGCCTCGCGGCGACGCTGCTCGACGGGAGCGGGCTCCGCCTGCTCGAGTGCCTGCGGCTACGGGCCAAGGACATCGACCTCGAGTCGAGCGCCGGGTGGGTCCCGCTGCCCGGCGGGCTCGACCGGAAGTACCCGCATGCCGGTCAGGAATGGGGCTGGCAGTGGGTGTTCCCGGGGACCCGGGTGCACCGCGACCCCGTGAGCGGGCGCGGCTGGCGCCACCACCTGCACGAGTCGTCCGTGCAGCGCGCCGTGACGGAGGCCGTGCGGCGCTCCGGGATCGCCAAGAAGGCGAGCTGCCACACTTTCCGCCACTCCTTCGCCACCCACCTGCTGGAGTCCGGCTACGACATCCGGACCGTGCAGGAGCTGCTGGGGCACCGGAGCGTGCGGACCACGATGATCTATACCCACGTGCTGAACCGCGGCGGGCTCGGGGTGCGGAGTCCGGCGGACGACCTGTGAATCCGCCATACAGGAATCCAATCTCGAGGTGTTAGCGCACCACAACTGACAAGTCTATCTTAGTCGAGCGCCCCACCACGTAATGTCTCGGCCCGGGTGTGCCGCACCTCCCGGCCGGTGATACAGATACCTGTGACAGCCACGTCCACGTATATCGCGGATCGCTCGCGCATCGCGCGGGCGCATCGGCTGTCGATTAGGAGTTGGGCAGTGGATGAGACCTCGCTGCCAGTGTCAAGGACACAGGAAGTGAACACCGTGTCCTCAGGCTGGGTGGCGTGGGCTCTTGAAGGTCCGTCAGGTCATTCGATTACTGGAACGCGATGGCTGGATCCTGGTTCGAACCCGAGGAAGCCATCGGCAGTACAAGCATCCTGATAAGCCGGGGCTAGTAACGCTGGCGGGGAAGCCGAGCGACGAACTTGCACCGGGCACGCTGAACAGCGTCCTCAAGCAGGCGGGACTGAAGTGACCAAGCGTTACCTGATCGTCATGGAGTCCACATCGACCGGATTATCGGCCTACTCTCCTGATCTTCCGGGCTGCGTTGCCACGGGGGCGTCCGAATCCGAAGTCGAAGCTCGGATGCGTGACGCGATACAGCTTCACCTGGCCGGACTCCGAGATGCCGGCGAGCCAGTGCCCGAACCCCATGCCTCGTCCTCATGGGTCGAGGTTCCGGCATGATGCTCGTCGCGTT
>JAMJQL010000160.1 GCA_023554245.1 Gemmatimonadota bacterium | reverse complement strand
GCCGCGATCAGCACCGCGCCCAGCCCGGCCTTTCGAACGAAGCCAACTCTCATGGTTCCCTCACTCTCCGAATGTCGCCGTTCCGCGTACCGGCACGCGGACGCGTCGCTCAACCCGCCCTTCTCAGGGACCGGGTACGATTCCATAATTCTGCAGGTCAGCCCTGGCCTCGGGTCCGATCCTCCGTGCCCAGTCCGCCCGGGACGGAATGTCGAGATCGGTCGTCATGATCAGGCTCCAGGCGCCGAACCGGTTGTCCTCGATGAAGAGGTAGATGTAGCCCGTGTCCTGGTACTGCCAGATTTCGTAGGGCGGCTCTTCACCACTGTCCGCCGTCGCGCTTCCCCCACCCGATCCGGACGGGTAGTAATTCACCACTCGGTTCTGCGGCTCACCGAGCCGCATGTAGATCCATCCGCGGTCCGTGAGCCACGGCGCCATCTCTTCGGTGCCCACCCGCTCGGAGTACCGCGCTCGCACGGTGGCGAGGCGTGAGGTGTACTCATCGAGGAACGGATTCCCCGGCGTCTCGGGCAACGGATCGCGGCTGTAGAAGAAGTCGGTCAGGTAGCGTCTCTTCGCGTCGGGCGGGAGTGCCTTGAAGGCCGCCCCCTCCGCATCGGTCAGCAACGTCTCGACGCCACCGAACGTATCCTCGAGCTCGGCATCCGAAAGCGAGGCAAAATAGTCCGCCAGTTCCGCCATGCCTGCGGTCGTGACGACGGGCATGGCGGCCCGACTCCGCACCGAGAACGGCGCGCTGCGAGTCACGGATCCGCCGTCGCCGGCGCCGACCGTCATGACGAGCTCGTATTCGCCCGGAGGAAGCCCGTCGAGCGGCAACCGGCCCGTGAAGGCCTGCCCCCCCGCCGGAACTTCGACCGTGCTGGCTGGAGTCCGGTACAGGCTCGCACCCGCGTCGTTGCGGACGTCGGCTCCGACTTCGACCCGAGTGTCCGCCTCGCCGCCGTACAGCTCCAGGTAATAGAAAAGATTGGGGTCGTCCTCGAGGATGACGGTCTGGGCCGTCGCGCTAATGCCGAAGCCGCCGCGCGAAACCGACCAGCTCCCACCGCCGGATTCCTCCAGTGGTTCGACTCTCGTCGCGAGAAACAGGTCCGAAGCCATCGGTCGCTCGGCGAAGGCCGAGACCGCGTACGACTGTCGAACCCCGAGATCCGCCGCATCCGTTGGATAGGCGAGAATCTCGATCTCGTACTCTCCGGGCCGGAGCCCGAAGCTGAACGACTCGAGCATGGAGGAGGCGTCGGTTTCGGCGTAGGCGGCGGCCCTGCCGCTCACCTCGCGAGTCCACGAATCCCGGAACAGCTGCGTCCCATCGGCGTCATTGACCAGAACTTCGAACCGATAGGCCCCCGTCGCGCCACCGGCCAGAATGGCCAGGGGCACCTCGACGAGACCGTCCACCGTCGTCACCCCGTCGCCCGCCCAGCTTCGGACGAGGCTGGCCTCGAGATCACTCGGTACATCAGCGATCACCTCCTGCCCGCTCACGGCGAATGCCGCGACGGCCAGCAGGCCGAGGCCGATCAGGGATCCACGCAGCAGTCGCCTGGCCTCGACCCTACTCGGGCCGGGACCGGCAACGACTGCGGGACGACGCGTCCGGGTCATGATTCGGGACTACTCCCAGCCGATCGTGAACGTGAACGCATCCACGCTCCCGAGGGCCCCGTAGTGCTTGTAGGCATAGTCGAACTGGAGCCGATACCGGTCCGCGATCCTGTAGAACAGGCCGCCTCCGAACGCCATACCGTCGAGACCCCTGTCGCTGGCCTCGAAGCCGCCCAGATCCTCGTTGTCGGGCTGCGTCGTGTACGAGCCTCGCAGCCAGCCACCGATCGGGCTGTCCAGACTCTCCCACCCGAACTCACCACCGATGCCGAACTGAGCACCCTGGTTGTTCGACTCGACGAACTCGCCGAGCAGGGAGAACCGGGTCGTCTCGCCGTGAATCAGGTCGTAGTCCAGCCCGACCCGGAACAGGCGCGGCAGCGGGAAGGAATCGGTGTCGTACTCCGCGAACGGCGGGTCTACCCGCTGATCGGGAATCGACGGATCCGAACCCGAGCCGTTGAAGTCACGGAACCGCAGCGCCTCGCCAGAGTGGGAGAGATTTCCTCCCAGGTTCTGAACGACGAAGGCGAGGGCGATCGGATTGTTCCACAGCTCGCTGTGGAAATTCACCCCGAAGTCCAGGGCCGCCGTCGACGCCTTCGCTCCGGCGAGAGCACCACCCGCGAGATCGTCGCTGATGAACTTCACCGTGGCGCCGGCCGAGAACCGGTCGATGAACGCGTGCGCGAACGATAGGCCCGCCACGACCTCGTTCACGCCATAGGTCTCTCCTGAGAGACCCTCCTCATCGGCTTCGGTATAGATCGGCTGGTCCCCGAAGCCGAAACGGCCGAGGAAGACACCGAATCCGAAGTCGTTGTCCGAGAACGGGAATGCGAGCCCCGCCCAGTAATAGTCTGTGTCGGCGAAGTAAGGCATGACGGTCAGCGCCGCCTGCACGCCCGGCATGAACACCAGGTTCGCCGGATTGTAGTGCAGTGCACTCACGTCATCCACGATCGTCGAGAATGCACCGCCAAGTGCCATCCCGCGAGCGCTTGCCCCGAATTGTAGAAATTCGGCAGCCGTGGTGCCGTACCCGGTGTTGTCAGACGGAATCTGAACCGGGTTCCCGTCGTCCTGCGCCCACAGCAGCCCGGGCGCGGCGACGACCAGGGCGACGGCAGTCACCGTTCGCTTGAGCAGCCGCATGAAGACCTCCTAGGGAGCTGGTCTCAGTCCGGCGGGGGGGCGCGGAAGCCCCCCCGTCGGGTTCGGTCGCTGGTTAATTCTGACCCGCGAAATTCACGATCGTAAATTTGCCAACGCGCTCATCACCCGCAGGCGTGGCGACGTGGAAGAAGTAGACGCCGCTGGCCACGAACTGGTTGTTCCGATTCCGGAGGTTCCAGGTCGCGCGACCACCGCCCGTCGAGTCATCGTGCTCGAGCTGATCCACGAGCACGCCGGTAAGAGTGTAGATCCGGATCGTCGCCTGCGGCGGCAGATTCACGAACTGCAGCGCCTTACTCGTCGGCGAACGGTCGTACTGGCTGCTCGCCAGGTACGGATCCGGAACCGTGTGAACGTCCTGCAGGTCGAACGTCGCGACTACGTTGTTGCCGCTCTGCACGTCCCACACGAACTGCAGGCCGGGGATCAGGGCCGGGAGCGGACCGCCATCGGCACCACCACCGCCCGCGCC
>JAMJQL010000159.1 GCA_023554245.1 Gemmatimonadota bacterium | reverse complement strand
TGTTCTGGGCCAGGGGCTACGAGGGGACATCGTTGAGCGACCTGGAAACGGAGCTCGGGGTGGGCCGGCAGAGCCTCTACAATGTCTTCGGTGACAAGCGGCAGCTGTTTCTCGCCGCCCTGGACCGTTACCGGCGCAAGGCGAGCGAGGCGCTCGCTGTGCTCGACAGCGGCGCCGGGGGGATGGAGGCTATCCGCGCCTATTTCCATGCGTCCGTGGAGTTTCTGGCAGGACAGGGAGATAGAAGAGGGTGTTTCGTGGCTCGATCGCTGGTCGACCATGGGCGAGAAGACCTGGACGTCGCCAGCCGGTGCACCAGTTCCAACCAGCAGATCCAGGAGTCCCTCAAGGCCGCGCTTCGTACCGCCCGTGACCGGGGGGAAATCTCCTCCGACGTTCCGATCGAGGCAACGGCGACGGCGCTGACCGCCCAGCTTTCCGGTCTGTCGGTGCTGGCTCGGGGTGACGCGACGAAAGCGGAACTGAGGGCTGCAGTGGACGCGCTACTGGATCGACTCTAACCCCGCACATGCCGGCGAGAAGCCGCAGAGCGGGTCTTCGTTTCGTGTCGTTTTTGATCATTCAGTCAAGAAAGGTGGACATTATGTCAGTCGAGAAAATTGCGGGTTCGGTTGCCGTCGTTTCCGGTGCGAACCGGGGTATCGGACGAGCGCTGGTGGAGGAGCTGCTGACGGCAGGCGCGTCGAAGGTTTACGCCGGTGCGCGGAATCCGGATTCGCTGGACGATCTGAGGGAGACGTGGGGGAGTCGCGTTGTCGCACTGAAGCTCGATGTCACCGAGCCCGAGGATGTAGGGAGAGCTGCGACATCCGCCGCCGATGCCACGATTCTCTTCAATAACGCAGGCGTCGCCGGGACCGTGGGCACATCGATCACCGATCCCGATGCCCTCGCCCACGCACGCCACGAGATGGAAGTCAACTACTTTGGCGTCCTCGCCCTCAGCAGTGCCTTTGCTCCAGTTCTGGCGCGGAACGGCGGCGGCGCGGTTGTGAACGTGGCCTCCGTGGCCGGCCTGGTGAATTTCCCCCTCTTCCAGACGTACAGCGCCAGCAAGGCGGCCGTGCATTCCGTGACGCAGGCGCTGCGCACCGGCCTCAGCAGTCAGGGCACCTTCGTGGCAGGAGTCTATCCGGGACCGGTGGACACCGAGATGGCGCGCGACGTGCCCATGGAGAAGACTTCGGCCCGCGACGTGGCACGGGCGATTCTCCGATCCCTTGAAGCGGGCGAAGAGGAGATCTTCCCGGATCCCGTCTCTCAGCAGATGGGCGCGATGTTCCTTGAAGACCCCAAGGGTCTGGAGCAGGCGACGGCCGCAATGGCGGCTGGCGAGGAAGCAGCCTGAGTCCTCGCGACGGCAGTTGCGACCCCGCCCCCTGCTCCGACGGGGAGGGGGCGGGCGCAGATCGGGCGGCTACTCAGAGACCTGTCAGTCGCGCCTGAAAGCGTTGCCACGCCGTGGTCATGGGTCTGGGGATGGCATCTGCAGGACGCGATCGCTCATCCACGACACGGTGAGAAGGAACGTGTTCGCGAATCTGCAGGCAGACGTGGCGGCCGTCGCGCCAGAGCGTGGGTTCGATCAGAACCGTCGCAGCATCGTGGCCGACCAGAGCCACGGCTCCATCGTCGTAGTACAGGGCAGCCGCCAGTTCACTGTATCGCACGGTGCAGTGCGAGCCATCAGGAAACAGCACGCTGACTCCTTCCGGCCCGTATGCAAGCCGTTCCGGGTTCACCGGTGCATCGACGCTTCGAACCACGCGTCCCTGTACCTCGGCGCCCAGCGAGGCCAGCGCCCGGTCGCCGAAGCAAGGCTGCAGAGGCACGCCCCGGGGCAGCGCGAAGATCGCGGTCGGCTCCAACCCCCGGCCGAACGCCGTAACGTCTTCCCTCGAAACGGTGAGCGCTTCCTCTGCGAGCGATTCAACCGTCTCGAATTTGCGCCCGAGGATC
The DNA here is from genome assembly GCA_023554245.1 of Gemmatimonadota bacterium. Taxonomy (GTDB): domain Bacteria; phylum Gemmatimonadota; class Gemmatimonadetes; order Palauibacterales; family Palauibacteraceae; genus Carthagonibacter; species Carthagonibacter metallireducens. Next base: position 1,486 of record JAMJQL010000159.1, on the reverse strand, counting down.
CAGTCCATTGCTGCGCGCTGCACGTCGTCGATCATTCGATCCGCCGCAGGCGGTGCGAGGTCTCCAGTCCAATTATCCCGAATCAGGTCTCGTGCCATCTCGACCTCCGATTCCTCCACCTCGCCGAGCCCTACGAAGAACTGGGCGAATGCATCGACCAATTCCTCCCGGCGGTCGGAATCGGAATCCGCGTACAGAACGAGGTGCGCCGTGTCGGCCGTCAGGTGATCGTAAAACACCGAGGGCGCATAGCTGATGGCCTTGGAGGTCCGCAGCTGCATGTTGATCCGCTTCGATGCGATCAAGAGGAATGGCATGGAGGCCGCGACTCTCGGTACGATAGTTCCCACAGCCATGCCCCTGCAGTCATCGTCCACGAACCAGCATGGGAATTCCTCCTGAACGCAGGCCAGGGGAGGAAGAGGCTGCTTCTCTCCCTTCGGCAGATCGAGTTGAAGATTGGCAGGCGGCGGGCCAGACAACCAGAGAACGGCATTCTCTCTCGTAAATCGCTGAGAAGCATATTCCTGCAGTTGCTCTGGCTCCGCCCGCGGAATGCCGAGTTCGGCCATACCTAGCTGGCCGTATCCCGTCGCTCCGAATCTCCAGGTCAGGAGGCGTGACTGAAAGTCGTAAGGCCGCGCCGCCTCTTCGGCGGCCAGCACCTGCTTTTCGCCGTCGAGGCGGTCAAAGGGCGGGGATGAAAGGGCACGGCAGACCCCCGACAGGAACTCTACCACACGGTCAGATTGCCCCATCGTCAGAAAGCCGGTGGCAGCGCCGCCGACGAATCCGTTTTGCGGCTGAGTACTTGAGCCCACGGACGGAAGCGCCAGGTGTTCGATGAGATGGGTGTGTCCAGCTGTGAGCAGGGTCTCATCGATCCGCCCGGTTCGAAACAACAGTCCAGCCCGGAGCGGTGGAGGGGCGTCGGCCCAGACGGTCTTGACCCGATCGATCTCGGTCCAGTGCAATTCTGACATGGCCTCCCCATCGTTTGGCTACCGGATGGCCCGTGTCCCTGCGGAGCGGCAAGGCCGCCTCCTGGACATTCTGCCGGCCCGGAATCAAGAACGCGTCAGGCGGAGCGTCGGGTGCAGTCCGGTCAGGGATCGCGCCGTGTTTTGGACGGGGATCTGACGCCTCGAACACCATAGTGATCGAGAACCTGCATGAGGTAGTCGAGACTGGAAACGACCCCGAGCCTTCCCACTGCACCCGAGACAAGCCCGATCAAGAACCCACCGCCGTCGATGACAGGTGAACCACTCGTCCCGGCGGGATCCGCTCCGGGATTGAGCGACTGTACATGGTAGTATGGCCCCAAAGCCTGATAGACGCGCAACGGAAAAATAGTCGGGTCCGGGCTCTGCCGATTCGCCTGGCTCCGACCGACGGCATAGACGGTATCCCCCTTCTCCACGGGAACAGATCGGAGGCGCAAAGGATGCACGTCGATTCCCGTGGCGTCCACGTCGAATACGAG
>JAMJQL010000158.1 GCA_023554245.1 Gemmatimonadota bacterium | reverse complement strand
AAGCTCAGCCACCACATCTCGAGATCCGTGGTGTCGGCGGCCATTTCGGTCTCGACCACCGAATGCCACTGGTCGGGAACCGTGGTCGTCAGGTCCGGGGGTTCGTAGTCGGGACCCACCGTGCAGGCGGAGGCCAGCAGGGCGAGCAGGATGAGGTGCCGAGAGAGTCGCGGTCCAGACGTGGTCATCGGTCCACCTGTCGTTTGGAATCTCCGCTGCCGGAAGCGGCCTCGGCGTCCGCCGATGCCGTGCCGTCCGCCGGTTCGGCGTGACCGATGGTCAGTGACATCGGCCTCGCATTCGTGCCCGCACCGTGGACGAGGGTGCGGGGCCGCCGGTGTCGACGGCCCCGCACGGGGTCAGGCCGGCGTGATCGACGGGGCGAGATAGACGTCCTGGATCATGTTGAGCAACTTCACGCCTTCCTTCATCGGGCGCTGGAAGGCCTTTCGACCCGAGATCAGTCCCGTTCCACCGGCCCGCTTGTTGATCACGGCCGTGTGGACGGCGTCGCCGAAGTCGTTCTTCCCCGAAGCGCCGCCGCTGTTGATCAATCCCACCCGGCCCATGTAACAGTTGGCGACCTGCCATCTGCACAGGTCAATCGGATGGTCGCTGCCGAGCTCGTCGTACATGTTCTTGTCGAACTTCCCGAAGCTGGCCCCGCCTTCATTCAAGGCGAGGTAGCCGCCATTGTTCTCGGCCAGCTTCTGCTTGACGATGTCGGCCTGAATCGTCACCCCGAGATGGTTCGCCTGCCCGGTGAGGTCGGCGCTCACGTGGAAGTCCTTGTCCTTCTTGAAGGCCGAATTCCGGAGGTAGCACCAGAGGATGGTCGCCATTCCGAGGTCGTGAGCGAGCGAAAACGCATCGGCGATCTCCTGAATCTGGCGGTCGCTCTCCGGTGATCCGAAGTAAATCGTCGCTCCCACCGCGGCCGCACCCATCTCGTACGCCCGCTCCACGGTACCGAACATGATCTGGTCGAAGCTGTTCGGGAACGTGAGCAGCTCATTGTGGTTGATCTTGACGATGAACGGAATCCGGTGTGCGTATTTCCTCGCCACCGAACCGAGCACTCCGAAGGTCGAAGCGACTCCGTTGCACCCGCCCTCGATCGCCAGCTCCACGATCTTCGCAGGGTCGAAGTAGTCCGGGTTCTTCGTGAAGCTCGCCACGCCCGAGTGTTCGATTCCCTGGTCCACGGGGAGTATCGAGACGTAGCCCGTGCCCCCGAGACGTCCGTGCGAATGCAGCCAGGCGAGATTACCGAGCACCCGGTTGTTGCGGTCCGAGGAGGCCCAGACCCGATCTACGAAATCGGGGCCCGGGAGGTGGAGCCGCTCTTTGGGGATGCCCGTGCAGGTGTGTTCGAGAAGCGACTTCGCGTCGTCGCCGAGAAGCTTGAGAATCTCTTCATTCATCGGTCGGATCCGGGTTTTCTGGTTTGGTGTGCCGTCGGACGAAGCGGTCTACGGGGAAGATGCTACCCGGCAACGGGAACCGCAAAGCCGTGAGTCGGATCGGCTCCCGCCCGCGCGGGCCTGCTCACCACCAGACGGGATAGCTCATCATCACGGCGAAGGCGCCGGTGAACAGTACCGTCCCCATCAGCAGTACGCCGATGCGGACCCGGTCCTCCTCGAACTTCTCCGAAATGCCGGCGAAGAAGAGTACGGACGCGAAGACGACCGTAAGCAGCACGTACCGGTCGCCGTGCGCGTCGTACTCGCGGGCGAGCGCCCAGCTCGTCTCCGATTTCTCTCGCTCTGAGGATGCGATCGAGTCCTGCTCGATCCGATACTCCGGCAGTACGAACGGGTGCGGCGGTGCATCGAGGTTGTTCTTCGGATCGGTCTCGAGCCAGGCATCCACGGCGATCCGCATGCCCGGGCGAAATCGTTGAAAGTAGAAGTCCTCCAGCGGTTGGTTTTCGGTTGCGATGGCTCCGATCCACTCCATGAACAGGGCCGCATCCAGCGATCGACGCTGCATCGCGAGCGACTCCTGGAGGGTCGCCTCACGGCCGGCCCGATTCGACTCGCCGAGCATGAAGGACTGTTCGCCACCCCACTCGGCGGACTGATACGCGCACCAGGCGGTGGCGACCGTGGCCAGGGACATCAGGATCGCCGACCAGGTCTCCAGCCTGCGCTCCTTTCGAGACACCTGCTTCGTCAACGAAGTCGCTCCCCGCGCGGATTGTACGCGATCAATACTCCTCCCGATCCGGCTTCGCACTCCACAGGCGGTACGGCTTGTCGGAGTCGGGCACGATGATCCGTTGCATGGGAATGCGCCGGCCGCCCGGAGGGCGACGGATCTCCTGGTAGATGAACTCGTCATCGAACCCTGCACGCGCCGCGTCGCCGCGTCCGATCGCGAAGTACACGGCCTGAGGACGAGCCCAGTAGATGGCGCCGAGGCACATCGGGCAGGGTTCGCTCGACGCGTACAGATCACACCCCGTGAGCTGATGCGACCCGATTCGGCGGCAGGCGTCCCTGATCGCTTCGATCTCGGCGTGTGCGGTCGGATCCCGCGCCTCGGTCACCCGGTTCCGTCCACGCCCGACGATGACGCCATCCAGGGCCACGAGAGCTCCGAACGGGCCGCCTCCCAGACCGACACTCTCCTCGGCCAGTCGCACCGCTTCTCGAATCAACTCGTCCCTGCTCACTCCCGGTCGATCCCGGGTCCCGGGGACGGGACATCATCGCTCGCGGCCTCCGTCCGGGCTGGCTCCATTGATTCTTCGCCCTTGAGGGCCGGCAACTCCACTGGTGGCAGAAGTTCGGCGAAGGCCCGTCCGTAAATCTCCCAGACGGCGATGAACAGCGCCGCCACGACCGGTCCGATGATGAACCCGACCGCACCGAAGTAGAACAGCCCGCCGAGAGTGCTGATCAGCACCATCAGATCGGGCATCTTCGTGTCGCGGCCCACGAGCGCCGGTCGGAGAAAGTTGTCGACCGTGCCTACGGCTACCAGGCACCAGAGCCCGAGAGCGATCGCAGCACCGGACTTGCCGGCTACGAAGAGGTAGATCACCGCTGGTACCCAGACCAGGCCGGTGCCCACAGCGGGAATGATCGAGAGAACGGCCATCACGGTTCCCCAGAACGCGGCTCCCTTGATTCCGGCCACCGCGAACGCAGCACCTGCGAGCAGTCCTTGTACGACCCCGATCACCAGGGAGCCCTTGAGTGTCGCCCGGGTGACGGAGAGGAACTTCTCGACCATCAGGTTCTCGTCCTCGGGCTCGAGCGGGATGTAGTAGAGAACCTTCGCGAGAAGATCCCGGCCCGAGAGAAGGAAATAGAAGAAAGCATACAGCATTACGAAGGTGCTCAGCAGGAACGACGCCGTTCCCCTGGTCGCGGCGGCGACACTGTTTACGAGGAACGTTCCGAGCATGCCCGCGAGCTCGCTGACCCTGGTCATCAGCTCGTGCTGATACGGTTGCAGCCATTCGAGTCGCGGATTGCTCCAGAGCAGACGATCGAGCTGGTCCGGCTGATCGATCTGCCGCTCGATCCAGGGGCCGACCGA
>JAMJQL010000157.1 GCA_023554245.1 Gemmatimonadota bacterium | reverse complement strand
GATCCTCCGAGCGCGAACAGCACCGTCATCGCCATCGGACCGAACATCTTCCCTTCGACCCCGCTGAGCGTGAGGATCGGCAGGTACACGATCATGATGATCCCGACCGCGAATGCTACGGGCCGTGCCACCTCCACGGATGCGTCTCGAACGACGTCGAGCGTCTCCCTCTGATCTGAACCTTCCTCGGACATCTTCCTGAATACGTTTTCGATCATCACGACCGAGCCGTCTACGATCAGCCCGAAGTCGATCGCACCCAGGCTCATCAGGTTGCCGGACACACCGGCCCTCACCATTCCGACGAACGCGAACAGCATCGACAGGGGTATGGCGGAGGCGACGATCAGGCCGCCACGCAGGTTTCCCAGCATGAGAAGGAGAACTGCCACCACGAGCAGCCCGCCCTCGAGCAGGTTCTTCTCGACTGTGTGGATCGTACGTCGCACCAGATCGGTGCGGTCGTAGAACGTCTCGATGGTCACTCCGGCCGGCAGACTTCCTCGCAGTGACTCGATCCTGTCCTTGACCCGGTTCACGACCTCACGGGAGTTCTCGCCCATGAGCATCATCACGATGCCGACTACCGCCTCGCCCCGGGCATCTCGGGTCACGACACCCTGCCGCACCATCGGCGCCAGCACGACCTCGGCCACGTCCCTCACGTACAGAGGGATTCCGTCCTCGCCGGTGCGGACAACGATCGAGCCGATGTCATCGAGCCCGGAGATCAGTCCCTCGCCCCGGATCACGACCTGTTCCCGATTCCTAACCAGGTAGGCGCCGCCCACATTGCGATTGTTGGTTTCCAGCGCCTCGAACAGCTTCGGCAGCGGCAGCAGATAGCTACTCAACGCATCGGGATCCGGCCTGACTTCATACGTCTTCAGCTCGCCGCCAAACGTGTTCACCTCGACCACGCCGGGGACGCTCTTGAGCTGGAAAGCGACGAACCAGTCCAGGATCGTCCGCAACTCCATCGGCGTGTAACAGCTGGGTGTGTCTTCCCCGGTCGGACACGACGGCTCTCCGCGAACCTCGAACTGGTAGATTTCGCCGAGCCCGGTGGCGATCGGGCCCATCTCCGGCGTTCCATATTCCTCTCCGACTGCTTCGCGGGCCTCGAGCAGCCGCTCCTGAACCAGCTGACGAGCGCGATAGATATCGGTCCCCTCCTCGAACACGACCGTTACAGCAGAGAGGCCGAACTTCGATACGGAGCGGATTTCCTCCACATCCGGCACCCCCGCCATCGCGGCCTCGATCTGGATCGTGATCAGGCGCTCGATTTCCAGCGGTGCGAGCGCCGGTGCCTTGGTGAGGATCTGCACCTGGACGTTGGTGACGTCCGGCACGGCATCGATCGGCAACCTCATCATGCTGATCACGCCGGTCACTACGAGAAGCACACCGAGAACCAGCACCAGAAAGCGGTTCTGAAGGGCCCATACGACGATTCTCTCGGCCACTATTCCTCCTCGCCCAGCGTAGAGCGGAGGAGCTGGCCTTTGAGCAGGAAGCTCCCGTCTGCCACTACTTCCTCGCCGGCGTCGAGTCCGGTGAGGACTTCCACGTATCCGCTCGCCTGCTCTCCGATGTGAACGGATCTCACTTCGAACACCCCCTCGTCCACGCGCACGAACACGGCGTCGTGACCGTCGATCTGTTCGACGGCCGATCTCGGAATCCCGAGAAGCTCACGCGCCTCGTGCGCATGCGTGCCCAGGATCCGTGCCGTCGCGAACATACCCGGCTTCAGACGGTGGTCGGGATTGGCAAGGATCACCCGTACCTGGGCACTACGCGTGCTTTCGCTCAGCGTGGACTCGATGGCCCTGATTACACATTCGAACACCTCGCCGGGGTATGCCCGCACCTCCACCTGTACGCGCTGCCCGATCTCGACGTGCCGGAGGTCGCGCTCGTACACGGATGCCTTGAGCCACAGGCTGTCCAGTCCTACGACCTCGATAATGACTTCGGATGGCTCGACCCATTGTCCGACATGGGCGGAACGGGCCGTTACGCTCCCGGAGATGGGACTTGTGAGCGTTACCCTTCCTTGTGCGGCTTCTGACAATCCTCCGCTGGGAACGCCAAAGGCGCGAAGGCGAGCCTGTGCTGCAGCCAGGTTCGCGGCGGCGGCAGAGAATGCGGCTTCGGCCGTTTCCAGCGCCTGTTGTGAGCTGATCCGCCTCTCCCGAAGTCGCCGGGCGCGCTCCACCGATTGACGGGCGACCTAAAGGTCAGCCTCGGCGGAGATGTAGTCCGCGGCGGCTCGTCCCACGTCGACGCTCTCCATGGTCACGATCGGGGATCCGGGCGTGACCTCGTCACCGACGTTGACGTCAACACGCGACACACGTCCCGCCACCCTGGGCCCGATGGTCGCGTGGCGATCAGGAATGGGCACAATCTCGGCCGGGACTTCGAGGGACGGTGTCAGGTTCATGACTTCCGCCGTGGCGTATTCGAGATCCAGGCTCTCGAGGGCCTCGCTCCCCAGCACCACCCGGTCCCCGCCTCCCTCGGCCTCGATCACGGCGTTTCCGTTGTCGGGCTCCGGCTCTCCACCGCCTCCACACCCGGCCGGGGCCAGCAGACAGGCAAACGCGAACAGCTTCGACAGGTCCTTGTAGCCTCTATTCATCGTTCTTCTCTCGGCGCGAATTCTATCAGCTGCTGCGGCGTGATACGGAGGGCCGCGGAGAGTTGAAACCAGGACTCGTAGGCCGAACGGCGGGCCTCGATGTACTCGACTTCGGCGGCGACCGCCGCTTCCCGGAGGACGACGACCTGGGCGATCCCCACCGCTCCTTCTTCGAACGCCATTCCCACCAGCGACGCGTTCTCACGCGCGGCCGCCAGGCCCTCGACGGCGAACCGCCTCTCCGCGCGCACGTTGCGCTCGAACCGGGATGCGGCTGCCACGACCTGCGCCTGAATCGCACGGCGTGTCTCGGTCATGCG
>JAMJQL010000156.1 GCA_023554245.1 Gemmatimonadota bacterium | reverse complement strand
GAAGGCCATCGTTCACGAATTGCCGGAAATAGAAGTCGTATGCCTCCGGGTCCGCCCCGGGCACGGAGATGTGAATGTGTCGATTCAGCTTCGTGGAGCCGTAGTCACCGGGCATGACCGTAGACATAGTGAACAGACCATCGTCATCAGTCGTGACGCTTCCCTGTATCCGGGCCGTGGCCTCCACGCCGGGATCTGTTTCATCGTACGATCCCTCTGAATCCGCCTGGTAGAACTCGATGAAACGGTGGGCAAGCGGCTCTCCGGACTCGGAACGAACCAATCGCCCCAGAATCATCAGTCGTCGGCCCGGTTCATCCTCTCCGGCGAGTTCGAGGAAATGTCCTGCCGGCAGCGCCTCGTGCCTCTCGAGTTGCGTGGCCAGCGCCTCGTCCAACGGAAGAACGACGGGTTCGCGGCTGCCATCGCAGGCGAATGCTCCGGCGGCTGCCACGAGAGCGGCGACAACCGCATGATACCGGGAGGGCAGGCCCAGAGTGCTTACCGCTCCCAGCGGACTTCATACCCGTCGCGACCACCCAGGCCCTTCGTGAGTACCGCAACCAGTTCCGCATCGGCGCCCTCGGAACGGAGCATCGCCAGCGTCGGCAGATCGATGTAGTAGTCCTGGTCGGAGTCCGAAGTCTCTTCCAGGTGATCGATCAGGAACTGGAGCTGTCCTTCCGTGATCTCGCCCACCGGGGCGGATGTCTCGTTGTCGAACAACTTGATCATTCTTCGCTGCTCCCTGTCTGAATTTTCACGGCTGTCTCATGCCGTACGCTCGTTCCACCCGTGCAATGCGAACTTCGTAAGAGGAATACCAGTCCTTCCGTCCGCGCTCCTGCGCCAGCAGGTGCTCGGCGTTCTCCTTCCAGGCGCCGATCGCCGCTTCTGTCTTCCAGTACGAGACCGTGATCCCGGCCCCGTCCGGTCCACGCGCGCTCTGCATACCCAGGAAGCCTGGCTGGGTACGAGCGAGCTCTGCCATTCTAACGGCCATCTCCTCGTACGAGGGATCGGCGTTCGCCCGCTGCGACGTGAAGATCACGGCGTAGTAACCGTCAGGGTCGGACATTTCTCTCTCCCCTCTCACCGGCCTCACTCTTCCCGAAGTGCCTCGAGGAACGCTTCGCCGTAGCGCTCCAGTTTGGCCGGACCTACCCCCGGAACGTCCAGCATCCGGCCGAGCGTGGGAGGCCGTGCATCGATCATCTCCCACAGCACCCGGTCGCTGAACACGATATAAGCGGGAACGCCCTGTTCATCGGCCAGGCGCTTGCGGAGGATCCGGAGCTTCTGGAACAGCGGATCCGAGGGAGACCTGCCCGGGTCGCCGCCCGATCTGTGCGGTCTCCCGGATCGTCGGTTCCTCGCATCCGATCTCGGGAGCGAGGCGGACGTTGACGGGCTCGACTCCACGAGGTCCGTGACCGGGATTCCCGTGCATACATCGCAGGAGGTACGGCATTCTTCGATCGTTTCGTCGAAGTGGGCCACGATCGCCCGGTGTCGGCAAGTGGCCGAATCGGCGATGCGAAACAGGCGAACCGTCGCCTGGTGTTTCTCCCGGCGGAGCTCCGAGTCCTCGATTTCCGACAGAAATCTCTCCCTCGCCTTCACGTCGGCCCAGGAATAAAACAGCACGCACTCGCTCGGCAGGCCGTCCCGGCCGGCCCGACCCATCTCCTGGTACCACGACTCGACGTCCGTCGGCATGTCCCGGTGGATTACGAACCGGACGTTCGACTTGTCGATTCCCATGCCGAAGGCGATCGTCGCCACCACGACGTCCACTTCGTCCCTGGCGAACGACTCCTGGGCCCTCGCCCGCTCGCCATCGGACAGCCCGGCGTGATACGGGACAGCCCGAATGCCGCGGTCGACCAGAAATGCAGCGGTCGTCTCCACCGATCTGCGCGACAGGCAGTAGATGATCCCGCTCTCACCTTCGTGGCGGCGAACGAGAGAGAGGATCTCCCGCCTCGTATTTCCCTCGCCCTTCTTTCGGCAGCCGATCACCAGGTTCGGCCGGAAGAAAGATCCCTTGAAACCGGCCGGTTTCCTCATCCCGAGCTGTCTGAGGATGTCCCGGGCGACCCGGCGCGTGGCGGTGGCTGTGAGCGCGAGAACCGGGATGCCGCCGAGCTCGTCTCGAAGTCCCCGAAGCCGACGGTACGAAGGTCGAAAGTCATGTCCCCACTGCGAGATACAATGCGCTTCATCGACGACCATCAACGAGATGGGGGCGTCCCGAAGCCGCTCGCGAAGACGACCCTCCAGGGCCTCCGGCGCCAGGTACACCAGTTCGTAGTCGCCCCTGAGCAGGCTCTCGACCCGTTCGTCCCACTCGACGCGCGGCAAGGAGGAATTGATCGCCGCAGCCCGGAAGCCCAACTCCCGAAGAGCATCCACCTGGTCCTTCATCAGGCTGATCAGCGGCGACAGTACCAGCACGGTCCCGGGCAGAATGCGCGCGGGCAGCTGAAAGGTGAGCGATTTTCCAGCGCCCGTCGGCATGACGCCGATGCAGTCGGCGCCCGAGAGAACAGCTTCGATCACCTCCTCCTGACCCGGCCGGAAACTCTCGTACCCGAAGACTCCGCGCAGAACCTGCTCGGGCGTCTCCGTCACTCCCGGTCCCCGTCGGAGATGGCGGCCGAAGCGATCGCTTCAAGCCGGTCGAGCAGACCTTGAAGACGGGCGCGTTCCTTCCTGACGTGTGCGGCGTAGATCGCACGGGCGAGTGCGTAGGAACCGCCGAGCATCAATACGGGAAACCCGATCGCGAACAGGGTCGAGCCGACCGCCGCGCCCAGACCGACTCCCAGGCCCGCGCCGATCCCTGCTCCTCCTCCCCCGATGATGCCGCCGAACAGGGCTCCCGCGAGACCTCCCAATCGCTCCTCGACCCGGATCAGGGTCCGTCCGTCGGAGCTCGAGACCAGGACCTGCAGAGAAGAGGTGTGAGAGTCCGCGCGCGCGCTCCACGTGAGCGTTCTTCCCACCACTCCGGCGTGTCCCTGCCAGGGCGAGGCGTCCTGAATCGCAGGGACCAGCGCGTCGAAGCGATCGACCGGGTACTCCCCGGGGAGTTCCGTTTCCAGCCGGATCGTGAGCGGGGAACCGGCGAGCGCGCTGCTCAGGTTCTCGGACGCGGGAAGATCCAGCTGGGAGGCCGCTCGGCGAACCACGGCCGGATCGATTCCCGCCTCGCGTGCGACGTCCTCGAGCTCGGAGAGCGAGAAGCCCGACGGGTCGGCCGCCGAGGGCTCGGCCCTCTGCATCTCCGCGGCCCGGCGCAGAATCTCGCCTGCCTCCTTCTCGGTGTAGCGGCGGGGAACGAGGTCCTGACTCAAACCGGACCGGTCCCGTCTGGCAACTCGTCCGCCTCTCTTCGAAGAGTGGCGTGATTTCTCGTATACGAGGCGAGGCCTATGACCATGACGACCGCTCCCGCCGCAATCGAAGCCGTCCCGAGAGTCGTGCTCAGGGTCGAGTCGAAAACGGCGATCAGGGCGACGCCGAGGCCGAGAAATCCCATGAAGGTCCTGACGTACGCGAGCAGAGTACGCTCGTTCGCCAGCCGGGTCCTCTGCAGGGCGAGGTCCTGTTGCATCGTCATCTCGAATTCAACTCCCTGTCTCGCTCCGCCAACGCGCGCCCCGAACGCCTGTGGCCACGGCCGGGGGTCGGCCGCATCTTTCCACCCGGGCCCCAACGGCCGACCTGCTACGGTGGGCTCGGCCTCGAAGTCGGGCCGTTCGCAACTCCACCGCGCACATCAGGAAGGTCAGCTCGATGCCGGAAGATACATCGGACGCCAATGCCATGTCATCGCGTCGGTCGCTGGATCCCATACTCCGTCCCCGCTCCATAGCTGTCGTAGGCGCCAGTCGTCGACCGGACAGCATCGGAAACGCGATCCTGCGGCACCTGATCGAGGGAGGATTCACCGGCCCGGTGTTTCCGGTGAATCCGTCGGCCGACTCCGTGGCCGCCGTGCCCGCGTTTCCTTCGGTGAAGAACCTTCCTGTCGCCCCCGATCTGGCCTTCATCGTGGTCCCGAAGGAGCACGCACTCGACGCGGTGCGCGAGTGCGGCGAGAAGGGCGTGCGGGGACTGGTGGTGATCACCGCCGGATTCCGGGAGGTCGGTGGCGAGGGAGTGGAGCTGGAGAAGCGGCTGGCCGGGCTGATCCGCGAATTCGGGATGCGGATGGTGGGTCCCAACTGCATGGGCGTCCTCAATACGTCCCCTTCCGTGGCGATGAACGGGACCTTCGCACCGTACATGCCCCCGGTCGGACCCATTGCATTCATGAGCCAGTCGGGGGCGATGGGAATGACGATTCTGGACTACGCCAGCGAGTACGGAATCGGAATCAGCCAGTTCGTCTCGGTAGGCAACAAGACCGACGTGTCGGGCAACGCTCTCACCGAGTACTGGCGGGACGATGACGAAGTCGGCGTAATCCTCATGTATCTCGAGTCCTTCGGGAGCCCCCGTTCGTTCGTCAGCCTGGCTCGAGAGACTACGCGCAGGAAACCGATACTGGTCGTGAAGGCCGGCCGCTCGGAGGCAGGCGCGAAGGCGGCATCCAGCCATACCGGAGCTCTTGCCCAGGTGGACATCGCCACGGACGCGCTCCTCGCGCAGTGCGGGGTTCAGCGGGCGGATTCGGTGGAAGAGCTGTTCGATGCGGCGCTCGCCTTCAGCAAGGCCCCGCTCCCGCGCGGAAACCGGGTCGCGATTCTGACGAACGCCGGTGGACCGGGGATCATCATCGCGGATGCCTGCGAAGCCCGTGGATTGGATGTGGCTCCTCTCTCGCCGGAATCCCGGGAGCGGTTGGGCGCGATTCTCCCGGCCGAGGCCAGTGTCTCCAACCCGGTGGACATGATCGCCAGCGCCACCCCTGCCCAGGTCGAGGAGGCGACTCGGATCATCCTCGCCGATGAGGGCATAGATGCGCTGATCGCCTCCTACGTGCCGCTGGCGCTGGAGGCGCCCCTCGTCGCACGAGCGATTCGAGATGGGGCGGAGGGCTCCGACAAGCCGGTGATGGCCGTGCTGATGAGCAAGCGCGGTCTTCCCCAGGGAATGGCGGAGCTCACCGAGTCGCCGATTCCCGCTTACCGATTTCCCGAGTCGGCTGCTCGTGCGCTGGGAGCGATGTGGAATCAGCGCCGTTGGCAGGAGCGTCCCGAGGAAGTGGTGCGGACCTTCGACGTCGATTCCGGGCGGGTCGATGACCTGATCCGCGAAGCACTGCGAGAAGGTCGGGATCGGCTCACGCTGATCGAGGGATTCGAGGTACTGGAGGCCTACGGAATTCCGGTCGCGCCGTGGGCCGTGGCACACTCGGCCGACGAGGCCGCAGCCGCGGCGGAGAATATGGGGTGGCCCGTGGTCCTGAAGCCGGTGAGCGCCTCGATTCTTCACAAGACCGAGGCCGGGGCCGTCCGGCTGGACCTCGAGTCGCAGGATGACGTGCGGGAGGCGTGCGAATTCCTCGAGGGATTACTCGCGCAGGAAGGCCCCGAAGCGTGTGCCGAAGGCATCCTCGTGCAGAGGATGCTGGAAAGCGGTCGGGAGACCATCGTCGGCATGACATGGGAGCCACGCTTCGGACCGATCGTCATGGTCGGCCTCGGCGGAGTGTACGTGGAAGTCCTCAAGGACGTGGCATTCCGGGTGCAGCCGGTCAGCAACGAGGACGCGCGAGAGATGATCGCCTCCTTGCGCGGGTATCGGATCCTGGAGGGCGTTCGCGGCGAGCCCGGGGTCGACCTCGATCTCCTGGCCGAGGTCGTCGAACGGACGAGCCAGCTGGTCGGCGACCACCCGGAGATCCGGGAAATGGACATCAACCCGTTTCTCGCTTTCCCCGAAAGGGAGAAGTGCGCTGCCGTAGACGCCCGGTTCCGGATCTCGCCGGACGGGCCGGGAGATGAGGTCGCATGAAAACGATTCCCTGGGAAGATCCGTCTTCCGGATTCCCATCCAACCTGGCCAGGACCTGGATCGAGAGCCTCACGGAACCGGTCCCGTTCTTCCGAGCCCTCGAGCCCGAGGCACCGGTGGCCCGAGCCGTCCTCTATTTCCTTCTCATGGCGGTCGGTGCCGCGTTCTTTTCGCTGCTCTGGGGCCTGGCGGGTTCGGCGCCGGAGCTGCCTCCCGCCGCGGCGGGGCTGGTGGATCTCGACACGCAGAGTCTTCAGTTGTTCGGTTTCTTCCTCAGTCCGTTCGCGAACCTGCTGCTGCTGGGACTCGCTGCACTGGCAGTCCACCTGTTCGTGCGCATGCTGACCGACAGCCGGCTGTCGATGCTGGCCACGACCCGGGTCGTCTGCTATGCCTCAGGGCCCGCGTTGCTGACGATCGTTCCGTGGGTGGGCGAGATCGCGGGCTGGATCGGATCGGCGGTGCTGCTGTCGATCGGTGTTCGGGAAGTACACGGGACCACCACGGGCCGCGCCGCCCTCACCGTACTGCTGCCGTTTCTGCTCGCGGCCGTGCTGGGCGGGCTGGCCTGGCTGTTCGTGCTGGCCGTATTCGCCTCACTCGGCGACCTTCCGCTCGCCTGACGAGGGCCGGCTGCGGTGTCGGAGTGACATTGAACAGGGAAAGGAACCGGATGGGGGACCGCGAACGCCGCGTGACCGAACAGATCGAGCGGGATGAGCTGACGCGGGGGCAGATCGGTCCCGGCGAGACCCCGTCGACTCCCGTCCCGGCCTCGACCATCGTTCTGGCGCGCGAGCCGAGAGGGGGCGCCTTCGAGGTACTCCTGCTTCGTCGCCCTTCCGCAGCGAGGTTCGCAGCCGGCGCCTACGTGTTTCCCGGAGGCAAGATCGACGAGGCGGATGCGGATCCGGAGCTGGTTCGAAGGCTGGGGCGTGCAGTGGGCGGATCGGAGCCGGCGGCGCTCGCCGCTGCGATTCGGGAGCTGTTCGAGGAGACCGGACTTCTGCTCGCCGACACGCAGCCCGATCGGGACTCGCTGGCCGGGGCACGCGCCGCACTGCTCGCCGGTGAATCGGATTTCCGGAGCGTGGCACACGATCTGGATCTCAGCTTCGATTCTGTCCGCAGTGCCTATTTCGGGCGGTGGGTCACGCCCACCCGGTTCTCGCGTCGCTACGACACTCGCTTCTTCATTACCGTCGTACCCGAGGACCGGGCCGATTTCGAACCCGATCTCACGGATGAGCTGGCAGGATTCACGTGGCTCGAGCCGTCTGTTGCGGTGGAGCAGTTCCGGGAGGGACGCCTTCCAATGCTGTTTCCGACCCGCACTACGCTCGGCTCACTCGCCGAGTTCGAAAGCCTCGATGCACTCTACGATGCCTGTCGCAGACACAGAGTCGAACCGATCACCCCTCGACTCCTGATCCGAGGCGACTCCGTGCGACCGGTGCTGCCCGGGGACCCGGACTGGGATGAGGCCGTCTGAGCCCCCCGCTCCTGCGGGCTCGTCGGGGGAGAACCGGCCCGTGACGAAGCTCGTCGAGGGGATCGTCGCCCCCAATCCAGGCCCTCTGACCCTGCAGGGCACGACAACCTGGCTGGTCGGCGAGGAACGGATTCTGATCATCGACCCCGGCCCGGCCGACGGAGAGCATCTCGACCGCCTGACACACGAGATCGAGGGCAGGACCGTGGAGGGAATCCTCCTGACCCACGCTCACGCCGATCATTCGGCGGCCGCTCCGAGGCTGGCGCAAAGCATGAGTGCACCGATTCTCGCATCGAGCTCGACGCTTGCCCGCCTGGGTCTGGCCGGCCGGGTCCTGGCCGAGGGAGACTTCGTGCCCGTGGACGCGCCCTCCGGGGTGGATCGGGTCAAGCTCCAGGTGATCGAGACCCCGGGACACTCTGCCGACCACCTCGCCTTTCTGCTCCTTCCCGATCGCTGGCTGTTCACCGGAGACCTGGTTCTCGGTTCGGGATCGAGCGCCGTGCTGCACCCTGACGGACGGGTGGGCGACTACCTGGCGAGTCTTCGAAAGCTGGAAGCGCTCCGACCTGCCAGGCTGCTTCCCGGCCATGGGCCTGAAGTGGCCGACGCAGAGGCGAAGCTGGAAGAATACCGATTGCATCGGCTCGAGAGAGAACGGCAAATCGAGGCGGCCGTGGCGTCGGGGAGCGACACTGTAGACGCGATTCGGGATTCGGTGTACGGACCGCTTCCGAGCGGTCTCTCCGCGGCCGCGTCGGCATCCGTGTCCGCCCACCTGGCTCACCTCGCCGAGCGTGGGATCGACGCGCCGGCCCCGGGACCCGGGATGTTCGAAGTCACGGGGTCGGATCAGCCCGGTGAGTTCGAAGCGGGCGGAGGCGAGGCGCGATGACGAAGATGGCTCCCGACAGTCGCACCGTTCTCGGGATCATCTTCCTGACGGTATTCCTCGATCTCGTCGGATTCGGGATCGTTCTTCCGCTCCTGCCCTTCTATGCGACCGATCTGGGCGCGACGCCGCTGATCGTCGGCCTGATAATCAGCAGTTACTCGGCGATGCAGTTTCTCTTCTCGCCCGTCTGGGGGTCTCTCTCCGATCGCCATGGCCGCCGCCCGCTCCTGATTCTCGGACTGTTCGGCTCGGCTGCGTCCTACATCGTGTTCGGACTCGCCGAGTCGATCGGAGTCCTGCTGTTCTCGCGGATAATCGCGGGAATCATGGGGGCCAATATTCCCGTTGCGCAGGCATACATTGCCGACACCACGACGGTGGAGCAGAGGGCGCGGGGCATGGGCCTGATCGGTGCAGCATTCGGGCTCGGCTTCATCTTCGGACCCGCGATCGGTGGATTCCTCAGTCGATGGGGGTACGGCGTCCCGGGGTTCGTCGCCGCCGGCCTGAGTTTTCTCGCGGCCGGCTCCGCCGTCTTTCTTCTGCCCGAGTCACTTCCTCCCGAGAAGCGTGCAGAAACCACCGGACGAGGGGGCCTCGATGCATTCGCCGACCGTCTGCGGGCAGCTCGAAAAGTGCTCGCGAGAGGAAGAGTCCGGGATCCAATCATCGGTTTCTTCCTGGGAACGATGGGATTCGCGGGATTCACGACCACCTTCCCGCTGTTTCTGGATGATCCACTCGGCCTGAGCCCGATGTACGCAGGTGGGATGTTCGCCCTGGTCGGGACGATCTCGGCCATCGCCCAGGGCGGGGCGATCGGCCCGCTGGTCGAGCGCTACGGCGAGAAGCGCGTGGCTGCGATCGGAGGTCTGCTGCTTGGCGGCGCGCTCGCCGTCATGGGGTGGGTCCGAACCACGCCGGCGACTGTAGCGGTGCTTCTTCCGGTAGGCCTCGGCTGGGGGATGCTGGCACCCTCGCTTCAGAGCCTGATCTCACGTCGCGCGGACGCCCGGGCTCAGGGAGAAGTGCTCGGCGTCAACCAGTCGGCCAGTGCGGTGGCGCGGATGATAGGTCCCGTCGCGGCGGCCGCCGGCTATGGAGTGTTCGGACCGGGTCTCGGATTCCTCGCCGGGGGTCTTCTGGTGCTCGCGGCCGCAGCATGGGTGTGGCTGATGGCGCCCCGCGGAACCGGCATCAGTGGGTCGGCCGCGACGGTTACGGGCGGTCGGAAGCCCCGCTGATCCCGGCCAGTATGTCTCTATTCGCGGCCGGAAACGCGTAGGCCGAAAGCTCCTCGGGCCGCACCCATCGCCATTCGGTTACCGCCCTCCCACAGGGTTCGCCCGAAACCCAGGCTGCCTCGAAGGCGTGCAGCGTGATTCGGAAATGACTGAATGCGTGGGGGATGACGGCGATCGATCGACCGATGGTCGCCTCGATACACATTTCCTCCTGCAGCTCGCGGGCGGCTGCCTGCCGTGGGGCTTCACCGGCCTCGATCTTGCCCCCGGGGAATTCCCAGAGTCCGCCCAGCAGACCGTGCTCCGGGCGCTTCCCGATCAGTACTCTGCCCTCCTTGCGGAGCACCGCGACCGCGATCGGGTGATGCGGCAGGGCAACGCTCTTCGAGCGTCCGGGACGGGACGCCTGCGTGTCATGCTTGAAGGCGAGGCAGTCAGCGGCGAGCGGGCAGGCGTCACAGTCGGGCCGGCGTGGCGTGCACACCGATCCTCCGAAGTCCATCAAGGCCTGATTCAGGGTGCCCGGCCGCACACCATCCGTGGCAAGCAATCGTCGCGACTCCGACTCCAGGGCCGCGGCCGAAGGTCTCTCGAGGTCGAAGAGCCGGGACAGAACCCGGCGCACGTTCCCATCCACCGCCGGCTCGGCGCGGTCAAACGCGATACTGGCGATCGCGCCTGCGGTGTAGGGGCCGATTCCCGGCAGTGACCGCAGCGCCGCAGGATCGTCCGGCAGCAGGCCTTCGTGCTCCTCCACGAGCACCCGGGCCGCCCGGTGGAGATTCCGCGCCCTCGCGTAGTAACCCATCCCCTCCCACGCCTTCAGCACGGCATCGAGTTCCGCTTCGGCGAGCGCATGGACATCCGGAAAACGGCCCAGAAACTCGGTGTACCGCTCCCGCACAGTCGCGATTCTCGTCTGCTGCGCCATTACCTCGGCGATCCAGATTCGATACGGATCGGACTCCGAGCGTCCGGGGACGTCCCGATCACGCGATTCGAACCAGGTGACGAGGGTCCGGGCCAGCCGTTCGTGGACGCCGGGGGACGGCAAGGTGAGGTCAGTCTCGCGGCGTGAAAATCGAATCGGGGAATCTCCCCTCGAACAATCGAACCGCGGGTCCGGCGAGGCGGACATCGCGCTGACCCCCGTCCGGGCGTCGCGTGTCGCCGATCCTGATTTCGAGCTCGTCTCCCCCACGAACGCGCAGAGTCACTCGATCGCCGCCAGACCCATGGGCGAGCAGAGCGAAGACGGCGGCCATCGAGCCACTTCCGCAGGCGAGGGTTTCCGCTTCCACGCCCCGTTCAAAGGTGCGAATCGCCCCGGTGGTCGGATCCGAAAGACTCACGAAATTCACGTTCGCTCCCTCCGGGCCCAGGGTCTCGAGGCTGCGGAGCGGCCGACAGATCTCCTCGATCGGCCCCTCCGGAAGAACCTCGAGTGGCAGGACGAGGTGCGGCACTCCGATGTGGACCAGCCACGAATCCGTCGGGCCGACGGGGCCTTCGACGGTCAGGGGCCCGCGCATCCCCACCTCGATCCGGTAGTCCAATCCGACTCGATCGCTCTCGACCCGCGCTTCGATCTCACCGGCAGGCGTCTCCAGCACGAATCCGTCCGGGTCGACCAGCCCTTCGTCCGCCGCGTACCGCGCGGCGCAGCGGCTGCCATTACCGCAGGTCGAGAACTCCGAGCCATCAGGGTTGAAAAACCGCACCCGGATTCCGCCGGGTCTCGGATAGACGAGGATCAGTCCATCCGTACCGACCCCGGTTCGGCGGCTGGAAACGCGTCGTGCGAGCTCGGGTCCCGTCGCATCGGCTCGCTCGTCTGCGCGGGCGACCACGAAGTCGTTTCCCGCCCCCGTGTACTTGGAGAATTCGAACATGTCCGGAAGATGGCTTCCGGTCAGCCGGCGAAGCAACGTCACCGTCCCGCGGATGAGAGAGCGTTGAGCGCGACGCTCATCCTCGGGCCATGATCGAGATCTCCGGTGTGACCAAGAGATACGGCCGCGGCTTCCGTCGCCGGGTAACGGCGCTCGATTCGCTCGACCTGGAGTTGGAAGGCGGCAAAACGGTAGCGCTCGTGGGACCGAACGGAGCAGGCAAGAGCACGCTGTTCGGGGTGCTGGCCGGACTCGTCCGCCCGGATGGCGGGTCCGTCCGAATCGAGGGGCGCACTCCGTCCGACCGGATTCGCGCGGACGGCATCGGCTTCCTGCCCGATCGGATTCGATTCGCGAACCGACGACCCGTCGCCGAGGAGCTCGGCAGACTCGCCATTCTCGACGGGTGCCCTGTTCGGGAGATCTCGAGTCGCGTGGACCACGCCCTGGAGGCCACCGGCCTGCGTGAGCGCCGCAAGTCCATGTGCGGCAGCCTCTCCAACGGCATGCGCCAGCGTCTGGGTCTCGCCCAACTGCTGCTGAGGCCACGCTCCGTGCTGCTTCTGGACGAGCCGATGGCAGGTCTCGACCCCTTGTGGCGGTCTCGGTTCCGGAGCCTTCTCTCGGGGCTGCGCGCCGCCGATCCCGACATGACCGTCCTCATTTCCTCCCACGAACTGGGCGAGATGGCTCGGATCGCCGATCGAGTGGCGGTCATCCAGGCCGGCCGGGTGGCCGGGACGCTGGAGATCGACGGAGACTCGACCTCCATGGAGCGAAGGGTGCTGGAGATTCTGGAACTGGACGGGGTCGAGTGATCAGAATATCGATTCTGTTTCCCCGACTCGTTCGGGACCGCTTCCCACGCGCCGCCGTCGCGACGGCGGTCCTGTTGTCTCTCACCGTGCCCCTTCTGATGCGGGGCGCCTCCGATGCGGCCGCCGGTGTTCGAGATGGAATCTCGGCCGGTCCGGCTTCCGGCACGGCGACCGTGATTCCGATCGTAGCTCTTCTGCTCGCACTGGCCGCTGCCTGGCTGGCGGATGGCGTCGTCTCCGACTTGAAAAGAGATGGAAGCGCTCCACTGGTTCTGACGAGGCCCGTCTCGCGAATCGGCTACTTCACGGCACGCTGGCTGGCAGGGTTCGTCTGTCTGGCAGGCGCAGGCCTCGTTACTGCCCTCGTGCTCAACGGCGCGGCACGTTTCTCCGGCTTCGTCTGGCCGGGTCTCTCGCCCGTCGGAGCCCTCGGCGCTGCCGCAGCCTCCTGGCTATGGGTCGGTTCGGCGGTTCTCGTTCTTTCGTCTCTCCTCGAGCGAGGCGAAGCCCTGGCCGGGGCGCTGCTGCTGGTGCTTCCGTTCTTCCTGACCGGGATGCTGGCGCCGGGAAACTCCATCGCCCGGGTCGCGGCAGTGCTGCCATCCAGGACCGTTCTCGACGTGTCGCGAACGCTGCTGGCGGGCGACCCGGTGATCGGCAGTCACCTCGGTCGAGTTGCAGCCTGGGGCGCCGGGTCCGTCGCACTGGGTCTGTTCCTCGCGGTTCGCCGGGAGTGGTCGGCATCGGGCTGAATCCGCGGTTCCTGGTTCGAATGGAGCCGAATCGCACACCATGGCCCGGGCGTCCACGGGGCCACGAGACACAAAGGCCGCGGACTCCATCGGAGCCCACGGCCTCTGGTTCGACCTGACTCGACGCGGTGCCTCACGGCTCCGCGAGCCAGACGCGCACCGGCCATCAAAGGACGGCAGGCGCGGGACACGCAGTACGTTCCCTAGCGGATCCCGCCGAGGCGACCGCTTGCCCGTGTCGAGCCAGGCTCGATTCTACAGTCAGACACTGGATCACCTCCTCTCAAAAGAGCAAACATCGGGCGCGAACACGACTCATATCGTACCTCCTCGCCCGTCGGACGTCCGGAGCAGTCCAGACGACCATCCGCGGCCGAAGCTAGAATGGCCTGGCAGGTCGGGCAACGGCATCCGTCGAACGGGCCACGGGTGCACCTCGTTCCCGATCCAGTGAAAGCCTATCTTCCGGGACCGGGCCTCGTTTCCGGTCCGGTATCACGCTACGAGAGCCAGGAGAAGGCCGGTGATAGACAGGGAGTTGCCTGTTCCCCTCGATCTGGACGATCGCAAGGAAAGTGCGGTCCGCAGGCTCGGCGCCCATTTCGCCGAGGATCACCTCACGGTGGAAGAGTTCGAGGC
>JAMJQL010000155.1 GCA_023554245.1 Gemmatimonadota bacterium | reverse complement strand
CCCGCGTGCAGCAGCGCGATCCCGAGCCGATAGTGGGCCGCGTTGTAGTGCGGATCGATCTCGAGGCAGCGGCGGAATGCCCTGATCGCGTCCGTCATGTTGCCGCGGTGATAGTGGGCCACGCCGAGATCGTAGGAAGCGAGAACGAAGGCCGGAGCCAGCTCCAGTGCTTGTTCGTAGCGCTCGATCGCCAGGTCGAGCGTGCCCTGGTGAAAGTAGACCGACCCCAGGAGGTGTTGCGCGATCGCGTTCTCCGGATCGGACTCGACGAGTCGCTCCAGCTCCCGGCGGGCCTCCCGGTGCCGCCCCTCCGTCTCGGGAACCAGCGCGTGCAGCAGCCGGTGGTCGATGAAGGCATCGCGCAGGAACAACCCGCACTCGGCGCAGAACTTGTCGGTGTCGGCGGCCTCGTGGCCGCAGCGTGAACATCGCATGGCAGAACGCTCCCGGAAGGCGGCGCGGATCTCTCATCGACTCATCTCACCAAAGATGATTCCGCCGCCCTCCACGTGCCAGCGTCCAGGCTCGAACCCACACTGGCCCTCCGGCGGATCCGGACTCAACCCTTTGCCGCATTGCGCTGTCTATACAACAGACGGGGGCCGCGTGCGGCCGGGCGTGGGATGTGTGGACAGGGGGGTGCGAGGTGAGGCGGGGACGCGGAGCGTGGAGTTCGGCCATCGCGGTCGTCGTTCTGATCGCGATCGGAGCACCGGCGGATGCGGAAGCCCAGCAGGACAGCACGGAGTCTGAGCCGGTTCTTCAGCAGGCCAGGGCCGAACCACCGGCCCCGGACGGGCCAATTACGAGAGCCGCCAGGGAGACCCTCCCGGAGCCGGCTGCCGAGCGCCCCTTCAGTCCCCTGATTCAGCCATCTCTTCACGTGCGCCGCGCTGCCGGCGAGATCGAGCTGGATGGCGAGTTGAATGATCCGGGCTGGCAGGGCGCTGCGCGCGCCGATGGGTTCTCGACCAATTTCCCCGAGGAGATGGGCCAGCCGGAGGTGGAGAGCGAAGTGCTCGTCACCTACGACCAGGACAATCTGTATCTCGCGTTCATCGCCTACGACGATCCGTCCACGATCCGCGCATCCTTGCGGGACCGGGACGAGATGTTCAGCGACGATTACTTCGGTATCCTGCTCGACACCTACGGCGACGCCTCCTGGGCCGTGTACCTGTTCGCGAACCCGTACGGCGTTCAGGGAGACACGCGGTTCGCGGTGACGAGCGGAGAAGACTCCAGCTTCGACCTGCTCTATTACACCGAGGGGAAGATCACCGACGAGGGTTACGTGATCGAGATGCGGGTGCCCTTCGCCAGCCTTCGGTTTCCGGACGCCGAGCGGCAGGAATGGCGGGCGACCTTCTGGCGCACCCGGCCCCGGGGCAGCCGTGAACAGCACACCTGGGCCGCGATCGACAGGGACAACTCCTGCTTCCTCTGCCAGTACGGCACATTGACCGGAATCGAAGGCGTCGAGCCGGGAGGATCGCTCGAGCTACTCCCGACCGTCGTCGGCTCCCAATCGTCTTCGATCGAGAACCCGGACGACCCGACCGGTGGTCTTCAGAATGACGGATTCGACGGCGAGCCGAGCCTCGGGATGCGCTACTCCTTCCCGGTCGGTCTGACCACGGATCTCGCCCTGAATCCCGACTTCAGCCAGATCGAGTCGGACGCCGCCCAGATCGACGCCAACAGCACCTTCGCGCTCTTCTTCCCGGAGCGACGTCCCCTGTTCCAGGAAGGGGCGGACGTATTCAGTACTCCGATCGACCAGGTCTATACTCGTTCGATCAACGACCCGCAGGTGGTGGGCAAGGCGATCGGACGGATGGACCGGACCACGCTCGGCTACATCGGCGGCCTGGATGAGACGAGCCCGATTCTGATACCCCTCGAAGAACGCAGCTACGTGGGCCAGACCCGGAAGAGCGTCTCCAACATCGTCCGGGCCCAGCAGTCCTTCATGGACGACTCGTATGCCGGTGTCCTGTTCACCGATCGACGCTTCATCGACCACGATGGCTCGAATACGAGCCTCGGCGTGGACGGCCAGCTCCGATTCCTCGAGAAGTATCGATTCGAGTGGCAGCTGGTCGGCACCCATTCACAGGAGCCGAACGACTCGACGCTGACGAGCGGTGTGAACGACCTGACCTTCGACTCGGGGAAGCGCACCGTCGCCTACGATGGGGAATCGTTCTTCGGCAACGCCGCATCGGCGACGGTCCGGCGTAACGCCCGCACCTGGAACTTCAATCTCAGCTACCGGCAGTTCAGTCCCACCTTCCGCGTGGACAACGGGTTCGAAACCCGCAACGACATGCGGCGGGTGTCGATGTACCAGGGACTGAGCTTCTGGCCGTCGGCTTCCTGGATCGACCGGGTGGGGCCGGGCGTGTTCGGGGCGATGGCATGGAACTGGGCCGGTCAGAAGAAGAGCGACTACGTGCAGCTGTGGTTGAACGCCCAGCTGAAGGGACAGACGAGCCTCGAGCCCGCGTTCGAGATTGAGAACGAGAGATTCGGGGGCATCGACTTCACCGGTCTGACGAATCTGCGGCTGTTCGCGAATTCCAATTTCAGCGAGCCGGTCAAGCTCGGCTTCTTCTTCGCCCACGGTGACCGGATCGCACGGAACCTGGAGACGCCGGAGCTCGGCCGGGGAACCGACGCCGAGATATTCGGCACCTTCACGCTGTTCCACCGGTTCATTCTTCAACCTTCGGTGCAGTACTCCGACCTCTACACGCAGGACGACGGGGAAGAGGTGTTCCGGGGGTTCGTGCTGCGGACAGCGGCGAACCTCCAGTTCAATCGTGAACTGTTCTTCCGGGTCATCGTCCAGTGGGACGACTTCGGGGGCAACTTCAGCTTCGAGCCCCTGCTCACCTATCGCCTGAACCCGTTCACGGTCTTCTACGTCGGCGCGACCTCCGGGTACTCCGACTACGGGCGACGTGATGACCTCGACCTGCCGACCGAGGCCGGGCTCGTGCAGACCTCCCGGCAGTTCTTCCTGAAGTTCCAGTACCTGCTCCGGCTCTGAACCGGGTCAGGTGCCGGCGTGCAGCCCGGCTGCCGGTCCGGTCGTCGCCGTCGCCTGCCGTCGGCCGATTTCCTATCTTCCAGGCTGATCGTGCGCTCCGAATACTCCTTCCGGGCACGAGCATGACCGAACTGCTGGACCGCCTGCACGCTGCGCTGACCGGAGTCTACTCCCTCGACCGCGAGCTCGGTCGCGGTGGTATGTCGACCGTATTCCTCGCCCGGGACCTGAAGCACGATCGGGACGTCGCGCTGAAGGTGCTGCGCCCGGACCTGGCCTCGGCGGTCGGATCGGACCGATTCCTTCGGGAGATCAAGGTCACCGCGGCGCTCAATCACCCTCACATCCTGCCGCTGCTCGACTCCGGCTCGATCGACGAGTTGGTCTACTACGTCATGCCCTTCGTGACCGGGGGATCGCTCCGGGACCGGCTGAACGCCGATGGACCGCTTCAGATCGCGGAGGTGCTGCGGATCCTCGGGCAGGTCGCTGCCGCGCTCGACTACGCGCATCGCATGGGAATCGTTCACCGCGACATCAAGCCCGAGAACATCCTCTTCTCCGAGGGACTGGCGGTGGTCGCCGACTTCGGGATCGCCCAGGCGGTGGCCCAGGCGGACCGGGTGACCCTCACCCGCACGGGGTATCCGGTAGGAACCCTCGGCTACATGAGTCCCGAACAGGCCGCCGGACGCACCGACCTCGACCACCACACCGACGTGTTCAGTCTCGGCGCCGTCGCCTACGAGATGCTGATTGGCCAGACCCCCGACGGCTGGCCTGCCCCGGAGGACTCCCGGCTCGGCCGGCTGACCGATGCGCCTGCCGACCACCGGGCCCGCCTCGACGCGATGCCCGGTCGGGTGGAACAGGCCCTCGCACGGGCGCTCGCGCTTCGCCCGTCGGACCGGTTCGATTCGACGGGCGCGCTGCACGCGGCGCTGGCGAAGGCGGCTGGAGAACGGATCGTGGTTCCGGAGGACGAGATGCGGGAGATCTTCGAGCGAGCGGCGGAGCTCGAAGCGAAGGGACCGGATCCGGCTCCGGCTCAGGGTCCTGCGCCCACGGGGACTGAAGCTCTGACCATGGGCGCCGTCGAACAGGTGGCCGCCGAGATCGGGATTCCACCCGAACGTGTGCGCGAGGCGGCTCTGGGAGTCAGGCGTGAAGCTTCCGGCAGCGCGGTGACCGGGTCTGGCTCCGGGTCGGTCGCGGCCGATCGGACCAGCGTGGCCTATCCCTCATCGCCCGACGTGACCTACCAGAAGAACCTGTTGCGGGCCGAGCGAGTGATTCCGGTCGAGATGGACGAGACGCAACTGCCGCTCCTCGTCCCCGAGATCGAGGAGGAGCTGAAGCTCGTCGGCCACGCCTCGCTGATCGGCCGGACCCTGACCTGGAGCCCGGCGGCCCAGGGCGTCGAAGGGCGCCAGGTGGTCGTCACGGTACGCCCGCGCGGGGAGGGAACGGAGGTCCAGATCGCGGAGCGGATCGAGCTCAGCGGCTGGAAGATGTTCGCGCCCGGCTGGGGGACGGGACTCGGTGCGCTCTTCGGCCTGTTCCTGGCGGCTTCGCTCGGCCTGCAGGAAGCCGGGCTCCTGGTAGGCGCCGTGCCGGGGGCGTTTCTCGGAGCGTTCATGATGGTGAAGGGAATCGAGAATACGATCACGGATACCCGCCGGCCTGAGCTGCAGCACCTGCTGGAGCGACTCAGCACGGCGGTAAGGGATTGCGGACGTCCGAATGAACTGCCGGGAGCGGGGAGGACCGAATGACCTGGATCGAGTGGCGGGTCCGTCGAGCGGTATCGACCGGAAGCAGATTCGGGCGGAAGGCCGGACTGGTGGCGACTCTCCTCGCTACGGGTGTCCTCGCGGCGTGCGGCTCCGGGGACGAAGCGAACGCACCCGAAGGCACTGGCATCGCAGCGGTTCCACCCCCCGACGCGGCGACCCGGGAGGTGATCGCCAGGATCGAGAATCACGTGCCGCCGCGGCTTCGGATCGACGGCGCGCCGGGCTGGACGCTGGGCGAACGGATGGACCGGTGGAATGTCGAAGCAGTGAGCGTCGCGGTGATCGACGATTACGAGATCGCCTGGGCTCGAGCCTGGGGTGTCGCAGACCGTGAGACGGGAGCGCCGGCCACTACCGAGACGCTCTTCCAGGCCGGCTCGATCTCCAAGCCCGTCGCAGCCACGGGGGCCCTGCGACTGGTCGAGGATGGCATCCTTCACCTCGATAGCGCGGTGAACCGGTATCTGTCCAGCTGGCAGCTGCCCGAGAACGAATTCACCGAGCAGTCGCCCGTCACGATCCGTCGGCTTCTGAGCCATACGGCCGGGACCACGGTGCATGGATTTCCGGGCTACCCACCGTGGGCAGACGTCCCGACGGTGACCCAGGTGCTCGATGGGACGCCCCCAGCGAATACGGCCGCCGTGCGGGTAGACATCCCTCCGGGCTCACAGGTCCGGTATTCCGGCGGCGGGACCACGATCGTCCAGCTGGCGATGACCGACGTTTCCGGGGAAACGTTTCCGGAGCTCCTGGACCGACTGGTGCTCGAGCCCGCAGGCATGACACGGAGCACCTATCAGAATCCTCTGCCCGAGGTCCGGCTTCCCGAGGCGGCTGCGGGCTACCACCGGGACGGGGGCGCGGTGCCCGGCAAGCGGCACACCTACCCGGAGATGGCGGCGGCCGGCCTCTGGACCACGGCCACGGATCTGTCGCGGTTCGCGATCGCCATGCAGAACTCGCTACGGGGCGCGGACGGAGGAGTCCTGCGGCCCGAGACGGCCCGCGAGATGATCACTCCGGTGATGAACGGGGCCGGCCTCGGCTTCTTCATCGAAGAGAGGGGCGGCGGGACCTGGTTTCAGCACGGAGGCGCCGACGAGGGATTCCAGGCCCTGCTGATGGCCAGCGCCGACGGGGGTCGCGGGATCGCGGTGATGGCCAACTCCGACAACGGAGGCGCCCTCGCCCGGGAAATCCTCAGGGCCGTGGCGATGGAATACGAGTGGGACGGATTCCTCGAGCCGCCGATCGAAGGGGTGCAACTCGCCCGCGCAGACCTCGGAGCCTATGCGGGCCGATACCGGATCGGGCCCACTCAGGTCGCGTCGATCACTGCCGGTGATGGGTACCTCTCGGTGAGGTCGACGCTGCAGGACTTCTCATCGCGGCTCACCCCGATCGGAGACGACCGATTCGTCAGTGATGAGCTCGGCGCCCGGCTGCGATTCAATCGCGACCCTGACGGGGCCGTGACGAGTGTCGAGAGCATCGAGCGTCCGCAGAGCCCGGTGTGGCAACGACTCGCCGATGACGAGATCACGGCCGTGGAGCACCTCGACGCCGGCCGAGTCGACGCAGGCCTCGCCCGTCTCGAGGCAATCGACGCTCCCGAGGACGAGGTCAACCTGCTGGGCTACGCCCTCCTGCAGTCCGGTCGCCCCGCGCAGTCGGTGGAGGTGTTCCGCTGGAACGCCGAGCGCCATCCGACGCACGCGAACCCGTGGGACAGCCTGGCGGACGGGTACCTGGCGGTGGGAGATACAGCCGCTGCGCTGGAGGCATACCGTCGAGTGCTGCGAGCGATTCCGGGGGATTCCGAGTCAGATCCTGCGGCGCTCGAGAATCTCCGCAATCGAGCTCGATCGGCGCTGGAGCAGTTCGCGGGCGACTGAGCAGCAGCCTCGCTCGTGCGGCGGCCGAACTTGCCCGCAGCCGCCGGGTGCCGCGATCTTCGCGCCCATGAACGAACCCCGCGGATTGAAGCAGTTCTTCGCCGAATTGAAACGCCGACACGTGTTCCGCGTGACGGCGGTCTACGGCGCCGCGAGCTTCGCCATCCTGCAGGCGGCCGACATCCTGTTTCCCCGCATCGGCCTGCCCGATTGGACGGTGACGTTCGTGGCGGCGCTCGCTCTGGTAGGCTTTCCACTCGCCCTGATTCTCTCGTGGGCCTACGAGCGTACTCCGGACGGACTCCTCAAGACGGAACCCGCCGTGACGGGTGAGCTGGAGGCGATCGCGTCGGCGCCGGCGGCGAGTCGCTGGCCCTTGGGTCTCGCGGCGCTCGGCGGCATCGCTCTGCTCGGACTCGGGGCCTGGTGGGTGCTCGGAAGGTCCGACGATCCGGCGGAAGGTGCGCGCACCTATGATTCGATCGCCGTGCTTCCCTTCGTGAACATGACCGGCGACGAGGAGAACGAATATCTCGGCGACGGCCTCGCCGAGGAACTCCTCCATGCGCTGACCCGGATCGAAGGCCTGGACGTGGAGTCCCGCACCTCGAGTTTCGCGCTCAAGGGCTCCGACCTCGTGGCGACCGCAATTGGCGATTCGCTGGGCGTTGAGACCGTTCTCGAGGGAAGCGTGCGCCGATCGCCGGATCGTCTGCGGGTCACCGCACAGCTCATCGATACGGACGACGGATCGCACATCTGGTCCGAGACCTACGATCGAGCTCCCGCCGACCTGCTCGACATCCAGGACGACCTGACCCAGCAGATCACCGAGGCTCTGGCGATCGCCCTCGATCCGAATTCCCGGCGCCGGGTCGCCGAGACCGGCACGGAGAACGCCGAGGCATACGACCTCTTCCTGCAGGGTCGGTTCTTCTGGAACAAGCGAACGCCGGATGACCTGGATGTCGCGGTCGGGCTCTTCCACAAGGCGATCGCGGCAGACTCCACCTTTGCGGCCGCATACGCCGGAATCGCTGACGCGCGAGCCGTTCCGGCCGGTTGGGGGGAAGATCCGGCACCCGCCCTCGACACGGCGGAGGTGTACGCGAGCCGGGCCATCGAGATCGATCCGACGCTGGCTCAAGCGCACGCGTCACTCGCCATGGCCCTGATGATGAGGGATCTGGACTTCGATCGGGCCGAGGCGAGCTTCGAGCGTGCGATCGCGCTCGATCCGCAGTACGCGACGGCCCACCAGTGGTACGCTGAACTTCTCTCCGCCACGGATCGACACGAGAGGGCGGTGTCGGAGGCCCTGCGATCCGTCGAGCTCGATCCGACGATGATCATCCGATGGAATTTCGCGCGTACCCTCTACAACGCCGGCCAGTACGAACAGGCGATCGAGCAGACGGAGCGCCTGATGGCCGATGACCGAACGGACTTTGCGCCCGCTTCCATTTACAAGTTGCTCTCTCTGTACATGCTGGGGCGGTACGCCTCCATGATCGACATGGCATCCGATGAGGGCCTGCCAGACCCGCTGGCAAAGATGGCGCGCGACTCGCTCGCCGTTCTGGGTGATGACGGATTCCCTGCCTCTCTCGCGCGTATGATCGAGACCCAGGTGAGGTTGACGCCCCCGGATTCCAACGGTGGTGGACGTCCCGGACCTGTTTTCGCAGCGAGCGCCTGGGCGCGCGCCGATCCCGATCGAGCGCTGGACTATCTCGAGGAGATCGGGCGCGACCCGGAGAGCGTCGATGCAAGGGTCGAATGGTTCGGGGTCCTGCTCGACCCGGTGTTCGACGACCTGAGGGACGATCCGCGCTATCTGGACCTGATGCGCCGCTTCGGCCTGCAGCCCTGATCTTCCTTGCCATTCGTCGCTCTCCGCGGCGATCTTGGCGCCCATGTCCGAATCCCAGGGTTACCAGCGGTTTTTTGCCGAACTGAAGCGGCGCAAGGTCTTCCGCGTCGCAGCCGTGTATGGTGCCGTCGCCTTCGTCGTCCTGCAGGCGGCGGACATCCTCGTGCCCGCCCTGGCTCTGCCCGAGGCGTTGATGCGTGGGATCGCGTTGCTGTCGGTGCTCTTCTTCCCGGTCGCGCTGGTGCTCGCCTGGGCATTCGAGGTTACTCCGGACGGAGTGCGCCGGACGGACGATGCGGAGGAGGGCGAGATCACGCAGATGATCTCGGAGCCTGCTTCGCGCCGCTGGCCTTCGGGGATGCTGGCACTTGTCGGGATCCTCGCGCTCGCGCTCGCGACCTGGCTCACGCTGCGACCGGGGGACAGGGAAGCATCGACCGCGGACTCCGATTCAGGGTCCAGTCCTGTCTCGACGGCCAGTGGTGAAGGCGAGGCCCGGGACGTTCGGTTGGCGATGACCGCGGTCGAAGAGGACCCTCGTCCATCGATCGCCGTCATGCCCTTCGCCGATCTCAGCGCGACCGGTGACCAGGAGTATTTCGGCGACGGGATGACCGAGGAGATCCTCAACGCGCTGGCGCGGATCAAGGGACTGCGTGTAGCTGCGCGCACCTCGACCTTCGCCTACAAGGACTCGAATCCCACGATCGACCAGATCCGGGACGACCTCGGAGTGGACGCGGTCCTCGAGGGAAGCGTCCGACGGGAGGGCGACCAGCTGCGGATCACGGCACAGCTGATCGAGACCGAAACGGGTTTCCATCTCTGGTCGAACACCTACGACCGTTCGGTCGAGAGCGTCTTCGCCATTCAAACCGAGATCGCCGAGTCGATCGCCGAAGAGATGAAGGTCTCCCTGGGGCTCGATACGGGGCAGGACCTGGTCGTCGCCACCGGCGACCTGACAGCGTACGACCTGTACCTGCAGGGGAGGGCTCGCATGCGCGCCCGGGGGCCCGGGGTCGCGGAGGCGATCGAACTGTTCGAGGCAGCGGTGGCCCGGGATTCGAGCTATGCGCCCGCCTGGGCCAGCCTCGCCGAGAGCTACACGCTTCTGCCGCACCACCTTGCCGGTTTCCCGGACTCCGCCACCGTAGCCGAAGCCTTCGGATCGGGCGAGTCGGCGGCGCGCCGGGCCCTGGCACTCGACCCGACCAACGCATCGGCGAGAGTCGCGCTCGGAAACATCCGCCGGGACTCGTGGCAATGGGATGAGGCGGCGGAGCAGTACGAGCGTGCGCTCGCGCTGGAGCCGGACAATGTCGAGGCCCAACACCAGTACGCCGAGTACCTGTTCGGCACCGGTCGCATCGCGGAGGGACTCGCGACCGCCGAGCACGCGATGGCCCTGGACCCCCTCTCGGGGATTCGCTTCGCGATCGTTTCAGCCGGCCGATGGCTGAATGATGATTGCGAAGGCGCGATCGAAGCCGGAGAACAGGCGCTCGAGCGCACGCCGAGCCTGATGGCGATGCAGCTCGTGATCGTAGGTTGCCTGCTGCACCTGGGCGATCCGGAGGCTTCCGCGTCCGCCGCGATCGGGTACTGGGCAGATTCCCGGCAGGACACGCTCAACGAACGGGCGCTGCTCGAAGCCCTGCAGAGCAGAGATCCATCCCGGATTCCCGATGGGGAATGGAGCGACAGACTCTCCGCCGAAACCTGGCTGGCCATCGGCGACACGGCCGCCGCGCTCGAGCGGCTCGAACAGAGTCCCGTCGATCTGCCCTTCTTCGTACCCTATCCTCTCTGGTCTCCGGGGCTCGATTCTTTGCGCGATCACCCGAGGTTCCAGGCGGTTCTCCGTCGCGTTAATCTGGAGGGCCGCACGCCCATCCGGACGGAGCCTTGATCCGGTGAACGAGGAGGCGCATCCGCCGGCATATCGACGATTCTTCGCCGAATTGCGGCGTCGGAAAGTCTTCCAGGCCGCCGGTGCCTACGGAGCCGGTGCGTTCGTGTTGCTGCAGGTCGTGGATCTGCTCGGCGAGGGCCTCAGACTCCCCGACACATTTCTCACGGTCGTCACCGTGCTCGCCATCGTCGGATTTCCGATCGCCCTGGTCGTGGCCTGGGCGTTCGAGCGCACGCCTGACGGACTGACCCGCACGGACATGCTGACCTCCGGCGAAGTGGACGAGCTCGCTTCGCTCCCGGCGACCCGGCGCTGGCCCTCGGGGATCATCGCGCTGATCGGGGTGTCGATGTTCGCGGTCGGACTGTGGCTCACGCTGGACCGGCCCGGCGCCTCGAACGGGAACGTGGAGTTGACCGCGAATCCGGAGCGTCCCGGAAGCCACGCCGAAGTGTCTTCCTCCGCTACGCCCGCCACTTCTATTGCCGTTCTTCCCTTCGTCAACATGAGCGAGGAGGAATCGGATGCCTACTTCAGTGATGGTCTCGCCGAGGAGATTCTCAACCTGCTCGCGCAGTCACCCGACCTCAAGGTGACCGCGCGGACCTCCTCCTTCGCGCTTCGCGACGAGCAGGAGGATGTACGGAGGATCGGCGAACTGCTCGGCGTAGCGCACGTACTCGAAGGCAGTGTTCGGAGGTCGGGAGACCGGATTCGTGTGACGGCGCAGTTGATCGATACTTCGGACGGATACCACGAGTGGTCGGAGTCCTACGAGCGCCGGCTCGACGACGTGTTCGCGATCCAGGACGAGATTTCCGGCGCGATCGCGCAAGCTCTGGAAGTGAACATCGCCGGCGGGAGCACTCCGTCTGTCGCACAGCGCCGGACGGCGGACCTCGAGGCCTACGACTACTACCTGCTCGGGCGGCACGCCTGGGCGAGCCGGACGGGCGAGGGCATCGCTTCCGCGCTCGACTACTTCGAGCGGGCGATCGAGGCGGACTCCGGCTTTGCGCTGGCCTGGTCCGGGCTGTCGGATGCTCTGGACGCCTACGCCTGGTTCGTCAGCGGTGACTCACGCGAGGTCGTCGACCGGGCCCGGGACGCGGCCCGGAAGGCCGTCGAGCTGGCACCGGATCTCGCCGAGGGACACGCCAGCGTCGGTCTGATCGCGATGGAATTCGACTGGGATTTCGACAGAGCGGCCGAAGCGTTTGCCACGGCCAGAGACCTGAATCCGGGATACGTTCCCGCCTGGCACTGGGGAGCCGATCTGGCAACGATCCAGGGGAACACCGATACTGCGATCCGACTCGCCACACGCGCGACCGAACTCGATCCGATGGCGCCCTTGAGCTGGTGGGCTCTCGGATCCGCGCTCGCCATCGACGGTCAGGTACAGGAGGCGCTGGCATCCACCCGGCGCGCGGCGGACCTGGCCCCCGGAGCAGGTCCGATCAACGTGACCAACCTCCTTCTGGCACTCTCGGTAGAGGATTGGACGAAGGCGCGAGGCTTCGCTCCCTACGCAGGCTCGGCACTCGGGCTTCCGGATCCGCTCCGCATGGTCGAGTACGTGGAGGCCGTTCAGCATCCGACGCCCGAGTCTCTCGCCGCGGCGCGGGCGCTGCTGGAGAGCGTCGAACGAGCCGGCGGAGCCACCCAGATGACGCTGGCCGACATGTTTGCGGGAATCGGCGATCTCGGGACGGCTCTCGCTCTCACGGAGCAGGCATACGAAGCAAGGAATCCTGAGGTCGTGTGGATCGGCGCATGGATAGGTCTCGATGCGCTAAGGGGGGAGCCCCGTTTCGACGCGATCGTGGAAGCCCTCGGCGTACCGAACGGCGGTCCGGGATACCACGGGAGCCGGCAATGAGGGAATCCCGATCGTGAACGAGACCGGCACGTGAGCGATCCGCGCTCGTACCAGCGGTTCTTCGCCGAGCTGAAGCGGCGAAAGGTGTTCCGTGTAGCGGCCGTCTACGGGGCAGCGGCCTTCGCGGTCCTCGAGGCGTCGGACATTCTGTTTCCTCGATTCGGGTTCGAGGATTGGACCGTCACCTTCGTAGCGGTCCTCTCTCTGCTCGGGTTTCCGGTCGCGCTCGTCCTCGCCTGGGTCTACGAGCGCACGCCGGGCGGCGTCCGGCGCACGGAGGAGGCAGAGGCAGGGGAGCTGGAGACGATCGCTGCAGCACCGGCGGCCCGCCGCTGGCCGGTCGGACTGGCCGCGGCCGCGGGTACTGCGCTGCTGCTGATGAGCGTGTGGTGGACGCTCGGTCGACCCGCGTCGTCGCCCGACGCTGCAGCGACAGCCGCTCCAGCCGATGCTGCATACGCGTCGATCGCCGTGCTTCCGTTCGCGAACATGAGCGAAGATCCCTCGGACGAGTACTTCAGCGACGGTCTCACGGAGGAGCTGTTGAATGCGCTGGCGCGCGTTCCGGACCTCAAGGTTGCCGCCCGTACCTCCTCGTTCGCCTACAAGGGGGAGAACCAGGACCTGCGCGAGGTCGGTGAGGCGCTCGGCGTAGAGACGATCCTGGAGGGCAGTGTCCGCAGGGCCGGTGGTCGGGTGAGAGTCACGGCGCAGCTGATCGACGCGGCTGACGGATTCCACGTGTGGTCCAGCGACTGGGATCGCGAGCTGACCGCGGAGAACGTATTCGATATTCAGGATGAAATCGCCGGAACCGTGGCGCGGGCGCTTGCCAGCGGAACAGCCCCGGACGCAGAGGCACTGGCCGGAGCAGGCACTCTCCCGGCCGGAAGTGGAAGGGTCCCTGCGCAGGTGCGCACGGCGGACCTCGAAACGTACGATCTTTACCTGCTGGGTCGTCAGGGCTGGGCCTCGCGTACCCCTGACGGACTCCAGGAGGCAGTCGGGTACTTTGAAGCGGCCATCGAGCGCGATTCCAGCTACGTCCCGGCTTGGGTCGGTCTCGCCGCCGCCTACAACGCGCTTCCCGCGTGGTCCGAATATCCTGTCCAGGAAGGTGGTCAGCGCTCCGAGTTCGCCGCCCGGCGGGCCCTGGAGCTGGACCCGGACAATGCCGAGGCCCTCTATACGCTCGCCACGACGCTCTACGAATATCAGCTGGCCTTCGATGAGGCGGAGCGGCTGTACGCCAGAGCTATGCAGTTGGATCCCGATTATTCCAGCGGTCTGACGTGGTTCGGCCAGATGCGCTGGCGGCAGGGCCGATTCGAGGAGGCGCTCGCGTGGACGGAACGGGCGGTGGAGCTGGACCCGCTCTCCCTGCACGCAGTGCATTCGAATGGCATGGTTCTGATGTCCCTCGAACGATGGGGGGAAGCCCTCGCCGAGTTCGATCGGGCACTCGCGATTCAGCCCGACTTCTATCCGGCGCTACGGCTCGCGTCACTGGCCGAGGCTTATCTCGGCGACTGGGAAGGAGCGGAGGCGCGACTCCGGCGGGCGATCGCCGCCGGCGGTAAGCTCGATGCAGACGAACTGGCGCGGGAAATGGTCGCCGGTGCGCGGGATCCGGCGCAGAAAGGGCTCACGGTATCGGCGGTCCGACATCTGCTCGAGCCTCCGCGAGTGATAGGGCCCGCGGACGCGGTCGAATGGCTCCTGTTAGTCGATGATCGGCAAGCCGCCATCGACGGGCTCGAAAGCTGGGTAGAAGAGACATACCCCACTCCCGTCCGCTCTCTGCTGTCGCTTGTCGGAATCGAGAAGCTGGCTGGCGAACCCCGGTTCGCAGCGCTGGTCGAGTCTGTCGGAATGAGCGAGTACCTGGACAACCTCGAGGAATGAACCTGCCGGCCCGGGCCTGGCTGCTGCCCCATACCGCCCGCGTCGCGCGAGCCGCTTCCCGGATCTTCTACCGGATTCGGGTCGCGGGCGAGAAGCCTCCCGCCACCGGGCCCGTGCTGTTCGTCGCCAATCACCCGAACTCGCTGGTGGATCCCGTGCTGGTGACCGCCGCCGCCGACCGCCCGGTCCGATTTCTCGCCAAGGCGCCGCTGTTCGAGGAACGACTCGTGGGACCTATGGTAAATGCGGCCGGTGCAATCCCGGTGTATCGGCGGCAGGATGATCCGGCTCTCGTCGAGCGCAACGCGAGCGTGTTCGAACAGGTTCACGCAGCGCTCGCCCGCGGAGACGCGGTCGGCATTTTCCCGGAAGGACTCAGTCACTCCGAGCCGTCGCTGGCCCGGCTCCGGACCGGCGCCGCCCGGATCGCGCTCGGCGCCGCGGAACGAGCCAACGTCGAAGCTCTGATCGTTCCGATCGGCATCGTGCTGCCGCAGAAGGACCGGTTCCGCTCGCGTGCGTACGTTCTGGTCGGACACCCCGTCGACTGGCGGGACCTGGCAGGGCAGGGGGAGGCCGATTCGGAAGCGGTGCGGCAGCTGACGGATCGGATCGAGGACGCGCTACGCGACCTGACCATCAATCTCGAGCGGATCGACGACGGGCCACTGATCGCCTGCGCCGAAGCCGTGTACGCGGCGGAGCTCCATCTCGGCCGGGCGCCCGAAGAGAGGGTCCGAAGAATGCGGCAGGCCAGTGAGCGGCTGCGCGAGCTGCGCGAGGACCAGCCCGAGCGGATCGAGGAACTGCTCGGCCGTCTGCGATCGTTCTCGGCAGCGCTCGACTCGCTCGAACTCTCCCCGCGCGGTCTCGAAGCGGAGGCACGACCGCGCGCCGCCGTCGGCTGGACGGCGTGGAACCTCGTTTTCTTCCTGCTGGGG
Source organism: Gemmatimonadota bacterium (assembly GCA_023554245.1). GTDB lineage: Bacteria > Gemmatimonadota > Gemmatimonadetes > Palauibacterales > Palauibacteraceae > Carthagonibacter > Carthagonibacter metallireducens. The sequence continues at coordinate 1,498 of JAMJQL010000155.1, read as the reverse complement.
GCCCCGGCCACCCTGCTCGGATCGGTTCTGTTCTTCATCCCGTACGCCGCGACCGACTGGATCGGCCGACGTCCGGGACTGTCGCCCGACATCCGATCCGCGCGGAAGCTCCTCGGCGGCGGCATGCTGTACATTCTCTGGTGCGGACTTCTGTCGATACTCGCTACCTGGTGGTTCGGGATCCCGGCGGGAATCGCGGCGGCTGTGAGTCTACCCCTGCTGGCGTTGCTCACCCTCGTGGTCAGAGAGCGCTGGAGGGATGCACGTCGGGAGGTCCGTCAGTATTTCGTGCTGAGGCGATCGGGTGACGTGCGCGACGAGCTTCTGAGACGCCGCGGGGAACTGGCACGGATGCTCGAGTCGCTTCGGCGCGAGGGCTCCGGAATCGCTCCGGCAGGCGGTGCCGGCCCGACAGACGGCAACGGGGGAACGGGATGAGCGAGACAAGAGCCCGCAACGACCGTAAGTCGCTGTTCGGCTGGGCGATGTACGACTGGGCGAACTCGGCCTACTTCACTACGGTAGCCGCGGCCCTCCTGCCCGCCTACTTCGAGCGCAGCGTAGTGCCCGAGGCGGGCTTCGAGATCTTCGGTCGCCTGCTGTCCGGCGAGGCGCTCTGGGCCTACCTGATCAGCTACGGCACCTTCGTCATCTTCCTCATCTCGCCCGTGCTCGGCGCCGTGGCGGACTTCTCCAGCGCCAAGAAGAAGCTGCTGAGGGTGTTCGCGTACGGGGGCGCCCTGTGCACCACGCTGTTCGTGTTCGTCGGCACGGGTGACGTCCTGATCACCATGGGTCTGTTCTTCCTGACCCAGGTCGGATTCGTCAGCGCGAACGTGTTCTATGACGGATTCCTGCCCGATCTGACCACGCCCGACACGATCGACCGGGAATCGGCGCGGGGGTATGCGTTCGGCTATATCGGCGGAGGCCTCTATTTCGCGATCGCCCTGCTGCTCGTGACCTTCAACGAGCCGCTGGGGCTTGAGAAGACGATGGCCGTCCGCCTCGCCCTCGCGGGAGCGGGAGTGTGGTGGCTCGGGTTCACCGTGTTCGCGCTGCGCCGGTTCGAGGAAACGGGCGAGCCGAGCCCGATGCCCGAGGAATTGCAGGCGGTGCCACGATCCCTCGCCTACGCGCGGATCGGCTTCGGGCGGATCGGCTCGACTCTGCGCAGACTGACCGAATTTCCGCAGCTCCTCCTGTTTCTCGTGGCCTACATGATCTACGTGGACGGGATCCAGACGGTGCTGAACATGTCGTCGGTCTACGCGTCCGGGACCCTGAGACTCGAGAGCACCGAGATCATGGCGACCTTCCTGATCGTGCAGTTCGTGGCATTCGGCGGGGCCTGGTTCTTCGGACGGGTAGCCGGGAAGATCTCGGCGCGGCCGACGATCCTGATCTGTCTGGCCGGGTTCGCGCTGATCACCGTGGCCGCCTATTTCCTGCCCGAGCGGGTGCCGGCCGGCTTCATGGCGCTCGGCGCCTGCGTGGG
>JAMJQL010000154.1 GCA_023554245.1 Gemmatimonadota bacterium | reverse complement strand
CGAGGTACGTCTCGCCCGTCGCTCGCCTGACCCGGGAGCCGGCCGCTCGAAGAGTCAGACTCCGACCGCGACCCCCGACATCGCCTGTTCGAGTGCCCGATCGAGGTCGGCGATCAGATCTTCGCTGTCCTCGCAGCCCACGGCGACTCTGACGAGGTCGTCGGTGATGCCCGCCTCCAGCCGCTCGTCTACCGGGACTCCCTTGTGCGTCATCGAGGCGGGGTGCTCGACCAGGGTCTCGATCCCGCCGAGGCTGACGGCCCGGACCATCAGCTCCGCCGCGTCGATGAACCGCTGTCCACCCTCCACTCCGCCGACCACGCCGAAGGAGATGATTCCGCCCGGTCCTCGCATCTGCCTGCTGGCCAGCTCGTGCTGAGGGTGGCTCTCGAGTCCGGGATAGCGGACCCACTCCACGGCCGGATGTGCCTCCAGATGCCGGGCCACCGCCATGGCGTTCGCCTGCGCCTTCTCGACCCGCAGCCCCAGCGTCTTGATCCCGCGCAGCACCAGCCATGCCTGGTGCGGGTCCATCGTTCCGCCGAGGTTCACGTGGACCCTTCGCAGCCGCTCCAGCATCTCCTCGTCCGCGGCAACGATCATCCCGGCCACCACGTCCGAGTGCCCATTGATGAACTTGGTCATGCTGTGCACCACGATATCCGCGCCGAGTTCGATCGGGTTCTGCAGGTGCGGTGAGGCGAACGTGTTGTCGACCGCCAGAACCGAACCGTGTGCGTGCGCGATCTCCGCGCAGGCCTCGATGTCAGTGAGCTTGAGCGTCGGGTTGGCGGGTGTTTCGATGTAGACGAGCACGGTCTCCGGCCGGATCGCACGTTCCACGTTCGCCGGGTCGGAGGAGTCCACGAAATCGGCTTCGACACCGAAGCGCGAGAACTCGGTCTCGACGATCGTCCGCGACGGGCCGTACAGCGCATCGCCGGCGACCATGTGCGCGCCCGCTCCGAGCAGTGTCATGTAGAGGCTGTTGATTGCCGCCATCCCGCTGGCGGCGCCCAGCGCGCCGGCCCCGCCCTCGAGAAAGGCCACGCTGCGCTCGAGTGCTTCTGTGGTCGGATTTCCGAGTCGCGTGTACTTGTATCCGGGTCCTCCGCGGAAACAGGCCGCTCCGTGCTCCGCGCTCTCGAATGCGAAAGTCGAGCTCTGATAGATCGGAACGCTCACGGCGCCGGTCTCCCGGTCCGGGTGCTGGCCGCCGTGGATGATCTTCGTGTTCGGGCCCTGCAATCGTTCGTCGTTCATGTGTGCCTCAGAACCAGGTGAGCCCCAGCGTCAGCAGAGCCAGCTGGTTGGTCGTGTCGAGCGACGGGACATCCTGGAAGTACCAGTCCGCCGCCACCGTCAGGAAGATGGTCTGTCCTATGCGAAAGTCGTAGCCGAGTCCCAGGTCCCAGCCGAGACCCGAGTCGCGCTGGCTGCCTCCCGTGCTCACCGGTATGAATTCCACGCTGGCCAGTCCGACCCCGCCCTTGAAGAAGAATCCCGAAGTCTGTCCGGGGTAGACGAGCAGGGTTCCGCTGAAGTTCCAACGGGTCAGCTCGTCGCTCAGGTAGTCACGGTACCAGCCCATGATTTCTCCGCCCACCAGCCAGTTGGCCGACAGCGCGTACCCGCCACGAAGCGCGCCCGCAAAGCCCGTCAGTCGCTCGCCCTCGAGGTTGTCCGAACTGTTCCAGCCCGGCCCGAAATTCACGCTGCCCCACCAACCGTCTCGATACGGTTCGCGCACTTGCGCAACGGCCGGACTCGTCCAACCGAGAGTCCCCGCGATGGCGACGACAGCCAGGATCTTCCGCATCACAGCCTCCATGAGTATCCCGAAGTAATTCGCGCAAGTCGGCAGCACGGCAAACGGGTACCCGAAAGCTGGTGGATGACGCATTCCGGCGACAGGCCGGAAGGTGGATGCGGTCGCTCGACATCACCGCCGGCACGAAGGCCGTCGCGCGGACAGGTTGGGGAGCCTAGTATGGTCGCGTCCGGCCCGCGGGGACCGGACGATCTCGAACAGGCAGGCACCCCCTCATGGGTGCCGCCGGCTCTGCCGCCTAGAGACGACATCGGAGGCGCTCTTGGAAAGCTCCACCGCCGGATCGACCCGCGCCCCCAGGATGGGGCCGTATCCCGAATTCACCTGGGCCGCCGTACTGGTCGGTTACGCCCTCGGTGTCCTGATCGCCGTCAGTATCGGCTATCTGAGCCTGAAGCTGGGATTCTCGATCGAGGGCTCGGAGCTCGCGGCCATCCTCGGATTCGGGATCCTGCGCGGGCTGATGCGCCGGAACAGCATCATCGAGAACAACATCAATCAGACGATCGCGTCGGCCGTGAACGGCGCGAGCGCCGGGATGATGTTCTCGGTTCCCGCACTGTTCATCCTCGGATTCGAGGACTTCAACCACCCCTTGCTCGTGCTCGGCTGCATTGCCGGAGGAATCCTCGGGATCGCCTTCATCATCCCGCTCCGCAAGCAGATGATCGACTTCAATCGCCTGGCTTTTCCGGGCGGGATCGCCACGGCAGCCGTGCTCAAGGCGCCGGGAGCCGGGATCCGAAAGGCCTGGCTCCTGGTGGGAGGGGCGCTGGTCTCCGGACTGGTACACTTCGTCAGCCTCTCGACCGGATTCGAAGACTGGAATCTAGGGGCACTGATCGGGATGCCCGAGTACATGAACGGGATATGGTACGTTTCGCTGCTCACGGTCGGTGTAGCGTTCCTCGCCGGGAAGGGCGGGTTCTTCTTCATCGTCGGCGGCTACGTGTGCTGGTGGCTGCTCGCGCCGATTCTGAATGCCTCGGGCCTGTTCCCGGACCCGGCGACGCTCGCCGCGGAGGGAACGAGCATCACCAACTATCTTCGGCTCACGCTCTTCCGACCCGTGGGAATCGGTATGCTGATCGGCGGGGCGGTGATGGGAATCGTCCTCGCTTTCCCGCTGGTCGTGAGCGCCATTCGCAGCATGCGGGACGCCGCGAAGTCGCGCACCGAGATGGCCGGCGAGGAGCTGCCCATCCAGATGCTCTACCTCGGGGTGGCAGGCGCCTTCGTCGTATTGACCCTCATCGCGGTCTATTCGGTACAGGAGGTCGGCTGGGCTCGCGGGGCGCTGATGGCCGTGCTGGGCACCCTCTGGATCTGGGTCGCCGGGGTCGTGCTCTCGGAGTGCATCGGACGCACGAACTGGTCTCCGCTCTCGGGGATGACGCTGATCGGAATCACGATCCTGATCTTCGTCACCAGCGGGCTCGGCGATCGCGCCGCGATCATCTCCTCGATCGTGGTAGGTGCCGCGATGTGCGTGGCGATGGCCCAGGCCACGGATCTGATGCTGGATCTGAAGTGTGGCTACATCGTCGGGGCGACCCCGAAGAAGCAGCAGCTGGCGCAGTTCCTCGGAAGCTGGATCGGGCCGATCGTCATCATCTTTCTGATCGTGGTGCTTCACAAGGCTTACGGTCTGGGAAGTGACCAGCTTCCCGCACCGCAGGGTCAGGCGCTCGCGAGCGTGATCCAGGGGATCCTCGGGGGCGACGTTCCAACCGATAAATACCTGACCGGCGCCGGGCTGGGTGCGCTCCTGAGCGCGAGCGGGATCGGCGGCCTGGGGGTGCTCGTAGGCCTCGGATTCTACCTGCCGTTCAACATCGTCCTGACCTACACGGTGGGGACCTTGCTGCGGGTCTTCGCCGACTGGAAGGCCGGTCACCAGTGGAGCGAAGACGTGGGCATTCCGATCGCGGCGGGCCTGATCGTCGGTGAGGCACTGGTCGGAGTAGGCTACTCGATGATCATCGTATTCGGCGCTTCGTGAGGGAGGGTTGGAGATGAAGTACTTCGGATATCTCCTGATCGTGGTCGGCTTTCTGTGGGGGGCGTTCCTGACCGTCGAGCGGCCCGAGGGCGTCAACACGATGCTCTACCTGGCTGCGCTGGCGATCGGAATCATAGGCGTGATCACGGCTCGCCTGGCCGTGCGTGCCGAAGCGCGGGACGAGACGCTCCTCCAGGCGAACATCGCCACGATCGAGAGTTCGCTTGCAGCGCTCGCGGAGGATGCGGAGCGGCTGGATGCCGAGAAGGAATCGATCAACGTCTACGACCTGCGCCACGTGATCGACGAAACCTTTCCGGAGCACATCTCCGCGTTCGTCGATGCGCGCGAGAGCATCGCCCACAGCTACGGTCTCAAGGCCTATGCCGAGGTGATGAATCGATTCGCGACCGGCGAGCGTTACCTCAACCGGGTCTGGTCGGCCTCGACCGATGGGTACCAGCCCGAGGCATGGGACTACATAGGCCGCTGCCACGCTCAGTTCGACGATGCTCTGAGCACGTTTCGGGAGATCAAGTCCGGCACAGGCTGAGCACCCCGGAGGCGCCTTGCCGGGCACACGGCTTGCAGGCAGCTTGCCCGAACTGATGCGGCGACCGATTCGGAACCCGAACCTTCAGGAGCGGTCCTTCTTGCGGGGCCCTCTTCGGATGGACAGACGACGAATCATCGACTCCCCCTTCAGGGGATCGACACCTCACCGGGGATCTGCGGCGGACCGGCGGTTGCCGGGCGGTGGCCGGGGTCCCTTCGGCCTTTCCGCGACCTGCGGCAAGACCGCCGTTTTCTCCGGACACGCGATTCCCGCGTGCCGAATCCTCCAGAGCGCGAGCAACCCACCAGGAGATACCGATGAGCGGATACGTTGACACACTGATGGAATCCGTCCAGGCCAAGGACCCGGCCCAGCCGGAGTTCCACCAGGCCGTGCAGGAAGTGGCGGAATCCGTCCAGATCGTCTACGACAAGCACCCGATCTACAAGAAATCGGCGGTTCTCGAGAGGATCATCGAACCCGAACGGGTCATCCTGTTCCGCGTCCCCTGGGTGGACGATCAGGGCGATGTCCAGGTCAACCGTGGCTTCCGGATCGAGATGAACAGCGCGATCGGTCCCTACAAGGGCGGGTTGCGTTTCCACCCGTCGGTGAACCTGGGCATCCTGAAGTTCCTCGCTTTCGAGCAGGTGTTCAAGAACGCGCTCACCACGCTTCCTATGGGAGGCGGCAAGGGCGGTTCCGACTTCGATCCGAAGGGGAAGAGCGACGACGAGGTGATGCGGTTCTGCCAGGCGTTCATGGCCGAGCTCTACAGACACATCGGCCAGTTCCGGGACGTTCCGGCCGGCGACATCGGGGTCGGCGGACGCGAGATCGGCTTCCTGTTCGGGATGTACAAGAAGCTGCAGAACGAATTCACGGGGGTGCTGACCGGGAAAGGCCTGAACTGGGGCGGTTCCCTCATCCGACCGGAGGCCACGGGGTACGGCGCCGTATACTTCGCGGCGGAAATGCTCGGCACGCGAGGTGAGACGCTGGAAGGCAAGACCTGTCTCGTGTCCGGCTCCGGGAACGTAGCCCAGTACACGGCCGAGAAGATCCTCGACATGGGCGGAAAGGTCCTGACCTGTTCCGATTCGAATGGTTACATCTACGACGAGGAGGGGATCGACCGCGACAAGCTCGCTTTCATCATGGACCTCAAGAACAACCGTCGCGGCCGGGTGAGCGAGTATGCCGAGAAATACCCGGGTGCGGTCTATACGGCGGTGGATGCGAGTCTCGATCACAACCCTCTGTGGAACCATGCGGCCGACTGCGCGTTCCCGAGCGCGACCCAGAACGAGGTCAACGCCGTAGACGCCCAGAACCTGGTCGACAACGGTGTGTACGTGATCTCCGAGGGCGCCAACATGCCGACCGTGCCGGAGGGAGTGGAGATATTCCTGGACAACGATGTTCTCTACGGGCTGGGCAAGGCGGCGAACGCCGGCGGCGTGGCCGTATCCGGCCTCGAGATGTCTCAGAACTCCCTGCGTCTCTCCTGGCCGCGCGAGGAAGTCGACCAGCGCCTCCAGAACATCATGAAGAGCATCCACAAGCAGTGCCTGGACGCTGCGGCGGCGTACGGAAAGCCGGGCAACTACGTCCACGGTGCCAATATCGCCGGCTTCCTGAAGGTAGCCGACTCGATGCTCGACCAGGGCGTGGTCTGATCACCGCCTTGCCGCGACGCGCCGGTCCGTCCCGCACCGGGACGGACCGGGCGTCACGGGTCTGCCCCACCTTGCAGACGGCCCGACGCGCAGTCCTGCCGGGTTCCAGGCCGTGATGAACATTCCCGAGTTCCCGGAATTCGGTCGGGCTCGCAAGAGCACCGCGGGGAGCCTGCGCGACCTGATGAGGTTTCGGGTCCAGAACATCCTGTTCGTCTCGAGCCTGTACGAGTCGTTCATCATGGCCGAGGACGGTCAGCTGAATGAGCTCATCCTCACGAAGTTCCTAGATCTGAATCTCAATCAGGCACCGAACATCACCCGGGTGTCCAGCGGCAGTGAGGCACTCTCCCTGGCCCGCGATAAACGCTTCGACGTCATCATCACCAGCCTCCAGCTCGGCGACATGAATGCTGCCCAGCTGGCACGGGCGGTTCGCGAAGCGGATCTGGACCTGCCGGTGCTGGTGCTGGCGTACGACCATGCCGAGGTGAAGGACTTCGAGCAGCGGTACGGATTCGGTGAGCTCGAGCGCGTGTTCCTCTGGCAGGGAGACGCCCGGATCCTGCTTGCCATGGTCAAGCTGGAGGAGGACAGTCGAAACGTCGAGTTCGACGCGAGCCTCGGCGTTCCCGTGCTGCTCGTGGTCGAGGACAGCGTTCGCTATTACTCCTCGTTTCTTCCCGTCATCTACTCGGAGGTAATGAAGCTCACCCAGAGCATCGTCTCCGAGGGCGTCAATCTCTACCAGCGGCTCCTGCGCATGCGCGCGCGCCCCAAGATTCTCCTCGCGAACAACTTCGAGGAGGCATGGGAGTATTTCTCGGCGTATCGGAACAACGTCATGGGAGTCATCTCCGACGTCGATTTTCCGCTCGGCGAGGAGAAAGAGGCTTCGCCCTCCGCAGGACTCGAACTGGCGAAGCGGATCCGCGACGCGCGACCCGATGTTCCGATCCTGCTTCAGTCCAGCAACCCGGAATTCGCAGCCACCGCGGCCGATGTGTCGACGGGTTTTCTGCTCAAGCGTTCGCCCACCATGCTGGACCAGATTCGACGCTACCTGACCGAGCAATCGTACTTCGGGGACTTCGTCTTCCGTCTCCCGTCGGGTGAAGAGGTGGATCGAGCGGGGGATCTGCGAACCCTGCTCGAGCGGCTCGAGAGCGTTCCGGCCGAGAGTATCGGATTCCACGCGGCGCGAAACGACTTTTCGAGCTGGCTGCGTGCTCGCGGCGAATTCGCGCTCGCCTACCGGCTCCGTCCGCGAACGCTGTCGGACTACGCCTCGGTCGAAGCACTTCGCGACGATCTCATCGATTCGATCGGTGCCTATCGACGCCGTCAGAGTCGGAGCACGGTGGCCGACTACGACCCGGAGGCTCTCGCCCGGTCCGGCGGCATCATGCGCATCGGAGGCGGGTCGATCGGAGGAAAAGGCCGCGGCCTGGCATTCGCTACCAGGCTGATCGACCGATTCGGGCTCGAGGACCGCTTCCCCGGTGTACGAATCTTCGTTCCTCCCGCGGTGATCCTCGGGACCGAGGTGTTCGACGAATTTCTCGACGTGAGCGAGCTCCGATCGCTCTCACTCCACTCCCGGGACGAGCGGGAGGTGGAGCGCCGCTTCACCGAGGCGCGATTCCCCCCCGAGGCCCGTCTGCAGCTGACCTCGTTCGTCATGGCCTGCGATCGACCCCTGGCGATACGATCCTCCAGCCTGCTGGAAGACTCTCCCTATCAACCGTTCGCCGGGATCTTCGACACGATCATGATCCCGAACGACCATCCGGATCCGGCTGTGCGGGTCGAACAGTTGATCGCGGCGATCAAGTCGGTGTACGCCTCGACGTTTTCGGCGGAGAGCAAAGCCTTCCTCGAGGCCACGCCCTATCGTCTCGAAGAGGAGTCGATGGCGGTGATCATCCAGGAGCTGATCGGGCAGGATAGGGATGGACTCTTCTTCCCCGATGTCTCCGGCGTTGCGCGGTCGTACAACTACTATCCGACCGCTCCGATGGCGTCGAACGACGGGATCGCTGCCGTGGCCCTCGGGCTCGGGAAGACCGTGGTGGAGGGAGCTCCCTGCTTCCGATTCTGTCCGTCGTTTCCGCAGCACAACGTGGAGTTCTCCACGGTGGAGGACATGGTCAACAATTCGCAGCGCTCCTTCTGGGCGCTGCGACTGGCCGACCGGGAAGAGCCACCGGAGGGTTCACGGAGCGGGGAACTGGAGCAGGTGCCGCTCAGGGTGGCGAAGGAGCACGGAGTCCTGAACTGGGTCGGCTCGACGTACTCCGCCGAGAACAAGGCGGTGTACGACGGCCTTTCCCGACCCGGAGTGCCGATCGTCAGCATGGCTCCGATCCTCAAGCACGACATGTTCCCGCTCGCCGAGATCCTCCGGGAGCTGCTTCGTGTGGGGTCCATAGGAACCAGCTCCCCGGTCGAGATCGAATTCGCCGTGAACCTCGAGACACCCGCGGACAGGCCTGCGGAATTCGCGTTTCTCCAGCTGCGTCCGTTCAGCTCGAGCCGGGAAAAGGACACGGTGGAGATGGGCGAGCTGGCTCCGGGTGAGCTGATCTGCGAGAGCACATCGGCGCTCGGCCACGGACATTTGGATGAGATTCACGACATCGTCGTCGTGGACCGGGAACGGTTCGACCGCTCCCGCAGTCGGGAGTGCGTCGCTGCCGTGTCGAAGTTCAACCGCCGTCTCGTGGCGGAGAGCCGTCCATATCTGCTGATCGGCGTCGGTCGCTGGGGCTCCACCGAGCCCTGGCTGGGCATCCCGGTACGCTGGTCCGACATCTCGGGGGCCCGGGTGATCGTCGAGGCAGGATTCAAGGACATGCGTGTGACTCCCTCGCAGGGGACACACTTCTTTCAGAATCTCACCTCGCTCAACATCGGCTACCTGACCGTGAACGAGGATCGCGGTGAGGGATTCGTGGACTGGTCCTTCCTGGCCGGGCAGCCGGCGGTCGAGGAGATCGACCCGGTGCGTCACCTGCGCTTCGATTCGCCGGTCATGGTGACGATGAACGGAAGCACGCAGCACGCGATCATCCGGAAGCCCGCGAAGGGCTGAGCCCGAGCGTCAGCTCTTCAGATTCTCCGGATTCAGCCCTTCGAGTTCCGGAAGCACGAAGAGTCCGTCCTTCCGGACCAGGATATCATCGAACCAGATCTCACCACCCCCATACTCCGGGCGCTGGATCAGCACCAGGTCCCAGTGGATCTGGCTGCGGTTCCCGTTGAATGCCACGTCGTAGGCGTTGCCCGGCGTCAGGTGGAGTGAGCCGGCGATCTTCTCATCGAAGAGGATGTCCTTCATCGGCTCGCGGATGTAGGGATTGAAGCCGATGGCGAACTCACCGATGTACCGAGCACCTTCGTCCGAATCGAGCACCCGGTTGAGATGCTCGGTATTGTTGCTCTTCGCCTCTACGATCTTCCCGTTCTCGAACCGGAAGAAGATGTTCTGGTGGCTGACCCCCTGGTACACGGTGGGGGTGTTGTAACGGATCGTCCCGTTCAGACTGTCCCGCACGGGCGCCGTGTAGACCTCGCCATCCGGGATGTTACGCTTTCCATCACAGGGCATGGCCGGAATTCCGTCGATACTGAATTCCAGATCCGTTTCGGGAGCGACGAGGCGGACCCGATCGGTCTGTTCCATCAGCGCCTGCAATGGCTTCAACGCCTCGGACATCTTCGCGTAGTCCATCGTGCACACATCGAAGTAGAAACCGGCGAACGACTCGGTGCTTTGCTCGGCCAGCTGAGCCATCGACGGGCTGGGCCAGCGCAGCACCACCCAGCGGGTCTTCGCCACCCTGATGTCGGTGTGAACTCGCTTCCAGATCAGCTGCTCGTAAAGCTTCATCTGCTGGGCCGGCACATCCGACAGTTCGGAGATGTTGGCTGATCCACGGACGCCGATGTAGGCGTCCATCAGGTCCATCACGGTTTCTTCGCCGCGAGCCATCACCTCGAGCTGTGTCTCGGTGGCACCCAGTAGGAGGCTTCGCAGCACTTGATTGCTCTTGAGCAGAACGCTCGGGACCACTCCGGCTGCATGCGCGACTCGCACCAGCTCGTTCGTGATGGCGTGAGGCACGTCGATCGCCTCGATCAGGACCTTCTCACCGGCTTCCAGTTCGCAGGAATAGTGGATGAGCGTTTCCGCGAGCTTCGTGTAGCGTGGGTCTGTCATGGTCTCACTGTCGGCTAAATGCTCTCACTCGCGCCGGGTGGGGGACGGCGACGTGGACATGCGCAAAAAGGGTGCAACATCGGGGCCGATGAAGCAATGGCGAGTCCTCGCGTCAGTCCTCGTCAGGCGAGTGAGCGGAGGATGAGGCCGGTTGAAGTCAGCGATCCAGCCCGAAGAAGCTCACAATGGATCGGCCGTAGTCGATCCGACTGGCATTGTTGGATTCCGTCAGCCACCAGTGTCCGATCCGCTCGACCTTCTGCACCTGCACCTTCTTCTGGTCGCCGCATTCCGTCCACTCGGTCCGAAACAGTTGGGGATCGAATTCGCCGGTCGTCTCGGGGTCAACCTCGGAGGTACTGCTCGCGGAGCAGCGATTCCATTCCCGCCACCACGCGACGGTTTCATCGACGCCGAGCCAGTTCTCTCCACCTTCCGGTGGTACCGACAGATCGACCATGCCATTCGTGATAATGATCTGTACGGGGCGTCGACTGAACAGGAACGATGCGCACCAGGCCGGCAGACTGCGACGTGCACCGGCTGCGACCGGCGCGATACCGGCGAAAGGAGCGTCCGGATGACACGCGATGAAGTTCAGGACGAACCCGCCCATCGAGAAGCCTGTGGCGTAAACGCGATTCGGATCCAGAGCGTAGCTGCGGCTCAATGATCGGATCAGGTCTTCGGCGTAGTCGATCTCTTCGAGCGGATCACGGCCGTCGTTGTCGCACTCGGGGCAGGGGGTGACCCAATAGCCGTCGTAGGCGTCCAGATACACGACAGCGAAACCCGATTCGTCCGCGATCGCGTCCAGGCCGGTCTGGTCGCGCATCTGTTGAGCGCTTCCCCCGCCGCCATGGTAGCCGAACAGGATCGGGAGCCGCGTCTCGTGGTCGTAGCCGGAGGGCAGCACCACGGTCGCTGTCCGCTCCGCGCCATCCACCTCCATCGTGTCGGCGAAGATGAATCGGCCATCGAACGGTGGTAGCGGGCCCGGCGTCGCCGGTGCCGTCGGATCGGAGGAGTCGCTGCAGGCAGCGAGGGCCGCTCCGATCAGCAGGACCGTAGCGAACCAGATCGGAGCCTGCCGCTTTCGGGCTACTGGCATCGAGTCACACATGAACGGATCATACCCAGGAGTCAGCCAGGGGTACCAGCGAACGTTCTCGGGAGGCGCAGATGTCCCGATCGATTTCTTGCCTGTTAACAGTTCTCGCGTCGGGAATGCTGCCAATTACGATCCCGCTTGCGACGGTGCAGGCCCAGAGCGTCACCGATGCCCGCGTGCTCGTCGTCGGAATCGACGGCGTTCGCGTGGACATGCTGGCGCGGGCCGATACGCCGGTGCTCGACTCGCTTGCAGAGTCTGGTTTCTTCTCGGATGAGGCGAAGACCCGGGTGCGCACCGTGAGCGGCCCCGGTTGGTCGAGCATGCTGACCGGCGTGCGCACGGCGAAGCACGGCGTGGATTCCAACGATTTCTCGGGAAACCGGTACGCGGACTGGCCGGACTTCCTGACCCGGCTGGAAGCCGCGCGTCCCGAGCTGGGCACCTTCGCGGTGCTCGACTGGCCCCCGCTCGGAACGACCGACTCCGGGGGGCCGCTGATCTCGGACGCGATCGATCACAAGCTCAACTTCGATGGGGAAGCTGACGGATACGATCACGCCGACTCGATGAGTGTCGTTGCGGCCGCCGAGCACCTGCGAAGTGGGGACGTTCATGCCGCGTTCGTCTACCTCGGGGACCCGGACGTCGTTTCTCACGCGACCGACTCCTTCTCGGACGCTTACCGAGCTTCGATCGAGACTGCCGACACCCGTCTCGGCCTTCTGCTCGCCGCACTCCGCGCCCGTCCCGGATACGAGCGCGAGAACTGGCTGATACTGGTGAGCACCGACCACGGCCGGAACGACGCGGGCGGACACGGGGGCAATTCTCCTTCCGAGACCACCATCTTCTTCCTCGCCGCGGGCCCTTCCGTCACCCCGCACCGCACCGACTGCCCACCCGAGATCGTGGACGTGGCGGCGACCGCGCTGGCGCACATGGGGATCGTGGCGGAGGGGCTGGACGGGAAGCCGCGGGGGCTCGGACCGGGGATGTGCGGGCCGTAGTGAAGAGATCACTCCGACACCCGTACGACGCGGAGCCTGGATGCGTGAGAGGGCCACCCTACGGAGCGGCCCTCTCACGAGTGCAGAACGCGTACGTCGATCTATGTAAAAGACTGGCCGTGGAAACGGGGCAAGAAACGCGGGGTGCGGCCCCACCCGCACGCCCTCACCCCGCTTCGCACGCCAGTTCTCTGTAGTCCGGCCGATCGGCCGCCGTATCGTGGCGGTGCCCGCCGATCACCCTGCCCTCGTGGAGCAGGAACACGCCGGGCATCTGCAGCCCATCGCCCTGAAGAGCCCCCAGCCCATGGCCGCCGCCACCGAGCCAGCTCGGTGCCGCGGCTGCCAGCCCACGCTTCCAGACTCGGGGGCCGAACAGCTGCCGAGGATTGCCTCGACGAAGCCCGAAGGCCTGATACAGCTCCCGGTCCGGGTCGGCGAATCTCGGGAGATCTCCGAGGCCGTATGCCTCCAGGAACTCTCCGAGCGCCGCGTCCTCCATCATGCCGACGAATGCCGGCGTCACACCTTCTCGTTCGATCGCTTCGCGCTGAACGGAAACATCCGTCGCGGCTTCGCGGCAGAACGTGCACCCCAGGTGGCGAAGAAACACGAGCAGAATCGGCCGCTCGCGAGAGAGCGAGTCCAGCGATCGGCCATGCTGGTCCGTC
>JAMJQL010000019.1 GCA_023554245.1 Gemmatimonadota bacterium | reverse complement strand
GGGAGAGTGCGGGTGCCCGCAGCGCTCTCGTGGATGCCGTTCGGGCTTTCGTACGGGTCGAATCGGAATTCTACCCGGGTCTTGCCCGCTATTTCGACGAGCGGGTGGACGAATGGCTGTCGTCCACGGGCTGTCTGCCGGAGGCGAAGTATCGGGCGCGTGCCGAGGGTCGCTTCGCGTCGACGGGGGTGAAGCCAGGACCCACGCCCTCTCGCGTGCCCGCCTCCAGCCCCCTCGCCGGACCGCATGCGTCCTGGATCGAGAGAGTCGTTCGGGCGTGGTGGCGCTGCAAGGAGATTCCGCTCGACCTCGACGCCGCCCTCGACCGGGGCCGGGACGCGGCGCGGCTGCGGAGCGCGCTGCGGCGGGAGGTCTCGCGCAGCGGCCGGACTCCCGGAGGACGCTTCGCGGTCGGCTGCGGGCCGGACGGCTTCACGGTGGACCTCGACGACCTGGCGGACGGGATCGACTGACCTGACGGCCGAGCCGGGAAGCCTTCGGCCGAGTCGAGCATCCTTCGGCCGCCCACTGTCACACCCCCCTCCTAGACTTCTACCTGCGGTGAGGGGATTCCCCCGGGAGCGTTTCCGTGGGGCCGCAGGAGCGCGAACCGGGGCCCTCCCGCGATTCGCGATCACATCCACGACAACCGAGAAGTAACCGGGAATCCCGGGTCGCGCGGGCCACGCGCCTGCGTCCCGGGCGCCAAGAGACGACCAACTACGGGAGGTGCGCATGAAACCGAGCATACAACTGGATCACGAGCCGGTCGCCGACGGCGGCTGGCTGGTACGGGCGCTGCTCCGGATCGAGGGCGAGGCTCGCGGAGACGACCGTCGTGTGCCGCTGAACCTGTCGATCGTGCTCGATCGGTCGGGCTCGATGGCCGGAGAGAAGATCGCCGCGGCGAAGCAGGCCGCGCGCTCGCTGGTGCAGCGTCTGTCGCCGTCCGACACGGTGAGCGTCGTCGCCTTCGACACGGCGGTGGAGACGATCGCGGAACCGGACACGGGCGAGGCACAGCAGGACCTCGCGAGCCGGATCGAGGCGATCTACGCCGGAGCGACGACGAACCTGAGCGGCGGATGGCTGAAGGGGCGCGAGCACGTGGCCGCGCGTCGCAGGGATGAGACCGTGAACCGGGTGCTGCTGATGACCGATGGGCTGGCGAACGTGGGCGTGACGGACCCGCTTCGTCTCCAGGACCTCTGCCGCAGCGCCGCCGATGCCGGCGTCACCACTACGACGATCGGATTCGGAGACGGCTTCCACGAGGAGCTGCTTCAGGCGATGGCCGACGCGGGAGGCGGCGCCACCTACTACATCGAGGAGATCGACCAGGCGCACGGCGTGTTCGAGGAGGAGCTGGAGGGCCTGCTCAGCGTCTGTGCGCAGAACCTCGAGGTCTCGCTCGTGCCGACGGCGGGCAACGAGTTCGTCCAGGTATGGCACGACTACCCGGCGAAGTCCGTTGGGGATCGCCTCACGGTCGCGATCGGTGACCTCTACGCCCGCGAGCCGCGCCTGATGCTGGCGGAGTTCCTGCTCAAGCCGGCCGAGGAGGGAAGGGAGGCCGAGGAAGTCGAGGTCGCAACCTTCACCATTACGGCCGACGTGTTCACGCCGGAGGGGAACCTCGAGAAGCAGACCGTCACCCTGCCGGTGATGCTGTCACCCATCGAGGGCGGCTACGCGAACCCGGAAGTGCGGAAGGAGCTGCTCCACCAGGAAGCGGCGCGCACCCGCAGGGAAGTGCGCGAGGACTGGGAGCGCGGGGACTTCGCGGCGGCCAACATGAAGATGCGCATGATGAGCGCGAACATCCTCTCCGCGCCGTACGTGGACGACGAGCTGCGCGAGGTGTCGCGGGACCTGGACATCATGGCCGAGCAGGCGGAGCGTCACGGTGTGTCGGCCCGGGAGAGGAAGTACATGCGGCAGCGCGAGTACGATGCGATGCGGAGCAAGAAGGCAGCGTCGCAGCGGGTGTCGAGGGCGCGGCGGGAGGAGGATTAGACGGCGAAACACGTTTCCGCGGAAACGTCAGGCGGGGCCGGAGTCGATTCCGGCCGCCGCCTCGAATCCCTCCATCGCCGACTGGAACTGCGTCTCGTACAGCTCGGCATAGAGGCCGTCGCGGGCGAGGAGTTCCTCGTGCGTACCCTGTTCGACCAGCCGGCCATCCTGCATGACGAGGATCGTGTCGGCGGAGAGAATCGTCGAGAGCCGGTGCGCGATCACGAGGCTGGTCCGTCCCTCCATCACGTGCTGCAGCGCGTCCTGGACCAGCGCCTCGGAGATTGAGTCGAGAGCGGAGGTCGCCTCGTCGAGCACCAGGATTCTCGGATCGCTGAGGATTACCCGCGCGATCGCCATCCGCTGGCGCTCGCCGCCACTCAGCCGGTAACCGCGTTCTCCCACGACGGTGTCGTAGCCGTCGGGCAGGCCGACGATGAAGTCGTGGATGTTCGCCGCCTGCGCCGCTTCGACCAGCCGCTCCTCGGAGGCATCCGGGTCGGCATACAAGAGGTTGGCGCGGATCGTGTCGTAGAAGAGGTAGGTCTCCTGAGTGACCATCCCGATGTTGTCGGCCAGCGACTGGAGAGTGGCCTGACGGATGTCGATGTCGTCGATCCGTACCTCGCCGAGCGTCGGATCGTAGAGCCGCGGGATCAGGTAGGTGGTCGTGGTCTTGCCCGAGCCGCTCGGCCCGACCAGCGCGGCGAGCTGCCCCGGCTCGATGACGAAGCTCACGTCGTCCAGCGCCCACCGGCGGTCGGGCACGCGAGGGTCGATCTGGTCGGGGGCTTGCTCGGGGGCGGATTCGATCGCCTCCTCGATCACCTCCTCATCGCGCTCCGCCCGACTGCCTCCCTTGCCCCGCTTCAGCAACATCGAAGCGTCGGCGTTGCGGCCGTAGCGGGCGACGGTCGCGAGGCTCGCGACCTCGCCTTCGCGCTCGAGCGCCTCGTAGTCGAAGAAGACCTCCCGGAACTCGATCCGGCCCTCGACCCGGCCGAGGTCCACGGCGTCCGGTTCCTCCCCGATCTCGACCGGGAGATCGAGCACCTCGAACACGCGCTCGAAGCTGACCATGCTCTGGGCGAAGGAGACAGGGGCGTTGGTCAGGCTCTGCAGCGGCCCGTAGAGCTGCCGCAGGTAGGCCCCGAAGGCGACGATCGTCCCGATGGTGAAGGTGCCGGCCAGGACCATGTGCCCGCCCACCAGGTAGACCAGCGCGATCCCGATCGCGGTGACCACGGAAAGCATCATCCAGAACCAGCGGCCGGTGACGGCCGCCCTGATCCCGATGTCGTGCACCTCGCGGGCCTGGCGGCTGAACTCGTCGAGCTCCATCCGCTCTCGACCGAACAGCTTCACCAGCAGCGCGCCGCTCACGTTGAGAGTCTCGTTCATCGTCGCGTTCATCTCGGCGTTGTGCTCGAGCGACTCGCGGCGGAGGTCGCGGAGGACGCGGGCGAAGTGGCGCGCCGGCAGCATGAACAGAGGAAGCACCGCCACCGAGAGCAGGGTCAGCCGCCACTCCATCGCGGCCATGATCGCCAGCGTGGCGACCACCTGGATCAGGTTGGTAACGATCGTGACCACGGTCTCGTTGATCGCGTTCTTCGCGCCCTGGACGTCGTTGTTGAGGCGGGACATCAGCTCGCCCGTGCGGGTCTGCGCGAAGAAGCGGAGCGACATCGCCTCGAGGTGCGCGTAGAGGTCACGCCGGAGGTCGAAGATCAGGCCTTCCCCGATCGTGGCGTTGAGGCGCCGCTGGTAGACGCCGATCACGCCGGTGAGGATCGGCACGACCATCATGCCCACGGCGAGCCAGGTGACCATCCCCGGATCCCGCTCCGGGATCGCCACGTCGATCATGTAGCGGAAAAGCTGGGGAGAAACGAGACCGATCGCCGTAGAGACGAGGATCGTGACCAGCGAGGCGACGACCAGCCCCCAGTAGGGACGCGCGTACGACCAGATGCGCAGAAGCAGCTCCCGCGTCAGCTTCGGGGGCTTCTGGCTCTCGTCATGGGTGAGGACGGCGCCCCAACCGCGCATCGCGATCTCTCTTCGAAGGTCGGCTCGTCCGCGTCAACGGCAGAGAGCAGAGGATCGGGCCGGGAGGCGCCGGGGGCAAGGAAAGCGATCGAGTGGATCAGATCTCCACGGACACGGTTCGCAGATCCCGGAAGCCGGCGAAGTCCCGGTCGAAGGTGGCGAGCCGACAGCCGGATTCGATCGCGATCGCCGCGAGCCACGCATCGGGTACGAGGTTGCCTGTCGCAACCGTTTCGGTGCATAAGCGTTCGAAGATCTCCCAATGGCGTCCGCCCGGTGACACCTCCCTGCAGTTCGGTTGCTCCCGGATCGCGTGACAGAACCCCAGCGCAGCTCGGAGCGTGCTCGGACGCTCGAAGACCGCAGGGTGCGTCACGATCCGAAGAAACCCGGAAAGCACCGATCCGTTGACGGCAAACGCGCTGTCCGCCGCGACCACTTCCTGCAGCCAGACCCGGCAGATTCGGTGGTGGGGCGTGTCCCTGCGGAAGGCGTAGACGAGAACGTTGACGTCAGGCAGAATCACCGTCGGAATCCATGATGTCGAGAAGCGTTGCGCGGTCCGCCAGGTCGACGCCCGGTCGCATCCCTCCCGACCCGTCGGTCGGCAGCCGCACGCGTCGATGATCCGGCTCTGCATGCCTTCGCGTCAGCAGGTCGCGCAGCGCCTCCTCGATCACCTCCGTGATCGTCCGGTCCGATTCGACGGCGAGGCGCTTGACCTCTCGCATCAGAGTTTCGGGCAGCCGCACGGTGGTTCGGGCACGCATGAGAATCATGATTCAAAGGTGACACAAATATGTCAACAATCCATCAACTCCAGGCGGTGCTGAACCGGAACCGGTGAGAGCTATTTCAGATCGCCGAAGTAGCTGCCCTTCGTCACCAGGAAGACCTCCTCGAAGTTGTTCTGCCAGCCCTGCTCCTTCTCGACCACCAGGAAGGCGAACTGCGCCGCGCCTTCGCCGATCGACGTATCGCCCGTCGCGGAGAGCGTCGCGAAGTCGAGC
>JAMJQL010000153.1 GCA_023554245.1 Gemmatimonadota bacterium | reverse complement strand
GCGATTCCCGTTCTCGATGAAGCTCTCTCCCGGTGGTCGCGGCTCATCTCGACACCGGTTCCGATCCGGGCGCGCGTCACCTTCGTGGATGGAGGTCCGGCAGGGTATGCCATCCCGAACGTGATCAGGAACTTCGATCGGGCCCCGATCATGGATACCTGGTTCCCATCCGCGCTCGCGGACGCGATCAGCGGTCGCGATCTGCAGCCCGACGAGCTCGACTTCGAGCTCTTCTTCCGACGGGATCGCGACTGGAAGTTCGAGATCGCGGGTGATCCCGCCCCGGGAGAGGCGGATTTCCTGACGGTCGTGATGCACGAGATCGCGCACGGTCTCGGCATGGCGTCGTGGCTGTTCACCGAGAAAGGCGTCGGGTACTACGGCGGCGAGATTCCCTCGATCGACTTCTTCCCAAGCTCGATCGAGCTGCCCGACCTCGTGGGAGAGCCGATGGTCTTCGTGCGCATGATCGAGGACATGGAGGGACACCGGCTCACCGACACGTCTCGATTCGCGAATCCGTCGCGCGAGCTAAGAAATCTACTGAAACGGGATCAGATCTTCTTCGCGGGCTCGGCGGCCCGTGAGGCGAACGGGGGACGACCGCCCAGACTGTACGGGGCCAGTCCAAGCCACCTGCACCCGGATGATTATTTCTGGACCGGGCCCGACTTCCTGATGACTCCCACCAGTGGCACGGGCATTTCCACACCGGATCCGGGCCCGATCGTTCTCGGAATTCTCCAGGATATCGGCTGGCGGGTCTCTCGGAACCCGTGAGCGTCGGCTGGTGTCTTTGCGGGCAGGAAACGTCTGCGATCTCACGTTCACGGAGTGGCTTCAATTGCTGACCTGGACCGACATACTCGCACACGCCAGCCAGGGGAACCCTCCCCCGGATCGACGCGTGGTGCGATCCGACGATGAGTGGAAGCAGCAGCTGACGGCCGAGCAGTACCAGATCACGCGCCGCAAGGGCACCGAGAGACCGTTCAGTTCCGAGGTCTGCAGTCTCTTCGATCCGGGTCTATACGCCTGCGTCTGCTGCGGCGAGCTCCTCTTCGACGCAAGCGAGAAGTTCGAATCGGGCACCGGGTGGCCCTCGTTCACCCAGCCGATCAGACCGAACGCCGTTGCCTCGCACCTCGACGGTTCCCTCGGCATGCGACGGGTGGAATCGACCTGCAACACCTGTGATGCCCACCTCGGACACGTGTTTCCGGATGGACCGCAGCCGAGTGGGCTCCGCTACTGCATCAACGCGGTGGCCTTGAAGAAGGTGGAAACGGACTCGCGCGTCGATGCGGGGGAAGGCAGCGTGGACGGCGATCCTCAGCCCTGATCCCGCACGAGGGCGTTGCGCCGCATCTCGATCTCGCCGCGGACCGGCAACAAGTCGGGATCAGCCTCATTCCACAATTCCAGCAGCCGGGTGTACTGGACGATCGCATCGCGGCTTCGACCCTGCTGTTCGGCGATCCGGCCGAGCAGCTCGTAGACTTCGCCCCGGAACATCCCGTCCCAGGGGCTCCACGACTCGTCGAGTCCCGCAAGCCAGGATCGCGCCGCATCCAGATTCCCGGTCTCGAGCTCGAGACGGCTTCGAAGAAGCCGGGAACGCGACTGGTCGGCGAGCGGGGTGACCGTAACGGCGTGCGGCACCTGGTATTCCACCGAACGCAGGACCTCGAGGCCTCCTTCCCGGTCGCCCATCTTCAACATGATCTCCGCTTCGAGGATCTTCTCGGAGTCCGGCTTCACCGTTCCCATGCCAGGGAAGTCGTCCTGGGCGCGCATCGCCACGATGATCGCTTCGGCGCGCTCGATGTTCCCGCTCTCGATCCACAGGAGCGCCGCGTAATAATCCCGAAGGAACGAAATGAACCGAGGAGTGATGTCCTCGTACGGCGGCAGGAACATCGTCTGTAACATCTCTTCCGGCTCGAGCTCCTCGAGTTCACGAGCGAGGGTCGAGAGTTGGCCGTCACCGACCGAGACCAACCCGGAGGTGAGTACGAATGCCTCCAGCACCTTCCACCAGGGGACTTCGCGAAGTCGGCTCTCTTCCAGGAATGAGAGCGCCTCCTGGCGCCGTCCCTGCTCCACGAGGAGTAGCGGCGCCAGGCTCTCGAGCAGAGGTGACTCGGTGTCGCTCTGCTCGATCAGCTTCAGGGCCCCGGCAGCATCCCTGCCGAAGCGATCGACGCCCAGAACGGCATACACCCGGTGGTACCAGGGCCGGCCTGCGAGATCCGCCTGCAGCTCACGCTGGCGGACCGTGTCCTGAATCGTATAGGCGTGAAGTGCCTCGAGTTCGAGGGCTCTCTCGCTCTCGGGTGCGATCCCGGAGATACGGCGTGTCGTGCTCTCGAGCTGCTCGATCGAGTCGGAAATCGCATACAGGCGGGCGAGGTGCGTCAGGGCAATGAGGTTCGTCGGTTCCAGTTCCAGAGCCCGCTCGAAGGGCCCGAGGGACTCCATCATCGAGCGCCCGCGTCGATGGTGGTCGTGGAAGAGGACCTCGCCGAACTGCACGAGCGCTTCCACGTCGTCGGGAAATACGTGCAATTGCGCCCGGAATGCCTGCTCGGCCTCCACGACTCTTCCGTTCCGTCGAAGCCGCAGGCCGTTCAGGAGTCCCCGGTCCCGTGCGGACAGTCGGTCCGAATACTCGAAGGCCCGATCGGCGGAGGAGCGTATGTCGGGAGCGTCGATCCAGTCCGCCGCGACGCTTCGCCGGTAGTAGGCCAGTGCGAACGCCGAATCGATCGCGATCGCCCTGTCATAAGCATCGGCCGATTCCCGGTACCGACCCATCCGCATCAGCCGCTCCCCCTCGAGATAGGCCTTCGTCGCGTCCATGGAGCCACTCGTGAGCGCCGCGGTCGCCTTCAGTCTGTCTCCCTCCGCGGACAGGGAGCCGGCCAGCAGATCGGCGACCAGCACGTCGAGCAGCTCGAAGAGCTCCTCGGGCGAGCCCTCGATATCGGCTTCCTGGAAGTCGGCGGAGGGCTCGTCGGTTCTGTGGAGGAATGCCGTCAGCCGGATCCTGCCTCCGACTTCCAGCAGGTCTCCGGTCACGTACCGGCCGGCGCCGAGCTCGGACGCGATCGCGCGGGCGTCCGGCGGCGCGGAGGGATCACCGCCGTGCGAGGCCGAGAGCCCGATAACGGCGCGCGGGTCGGCGGCCTTCAGGTTTCCTGCGCCATCGAGCTTGGCACTCATCAGGTCCATGAGGCCTTCCCCGAGATAGGCAAACTCCGGAGAGCCTCGAACTTCGAAGGGGAGTACGGCGACCCGATCGGCATCCAGTTGATCGGCGTTCCCTTCCGTGAGCCCCACAATCCGAAGCACCGATGTGGCGGCAGTCCCCGCGCCGAGCAGCGCGAATGCGGCGACTCCGCCGATGAGCGCATTGCGCCAGGTCAGGAGGCCCTTCAAGCCCGCATCGGATTCGGTGGAAGCTGCGTCGGTTGGGCGAGTGGCCGGCGCCCGGGACTCCCCGGGATCGACCGGGTGGTCTGACTTCGTGGCAGCTTCCGCCGGCGGCGTCTGGACCCAGGCGGTCGCGAGAATCACCGGGAAACCGATGGCCAGAAGCACGAGCGCCCCGTTGAAGACCCAGTCAGGAAGCAGCCCGCGGCCCGTGAGAAGATCCACTACTTCAATCACGACCCACGCCGCGGCCAGAAAGCCTGCGGCCGCCTGCCACAGACCACGCCGGTGGATTTCCTGGTACCAGTGACGCATGGCGCTCCAACGGCTCGGGTTGATCCCTGGGAGACGCAATCTCGCGACGAGTCGATCTGAACAGCAACTGGAACCCGAAGTCGCCTACGGGTTGACGGCAGAACCGATCCTGCCTTCCGTGGGAA
>JAMJQL010000152.1 GCA_023554245.1 Gemmatimonadota bacterium | reverse complement strand
CCGCAGAATACCGACCGGCCACCGTGTTCCTGCGCGATGTTGTTGATCAGCTCCATGATGATCACGGTCTTGCCGACACCTGCACCGCCGAAGAGGCCTGTCTTTCCGCCCTTCACGTACGGAGCGATCAGGTCGATGACCTTGATGCCCGTCTCGAAGATCTCCGTCTTCGGCTCGAGCGCGACCAGCTTCGGGGCTTCACGGTGGATCGGCCACCGCTCGGCGGCTTCCACCGGGCCCGCCTCATCCACCGGCTCGCCCAGAACGTTGAGGATCCGACCCAGGGCCGCCTCCCCAACGGGAACGGAGATCGCCTGACCCGTATCGATGACGTCCATGCCCCGCCGCACCCCGTCGGTGGAGTCCATCGCCACCGCCCGGACCTGATTGCGACCGATGTGCTGGGCGACCTCGAATACGAGCCGCTCCGCCACTCCATCACGGTCCCAGTTCAGTTCGAGCGCGTTGTAGATCTCCGGCATGCTCTCCGGATCGAACTCCGCGTCGATGACGGGACCGATGACCTGGACGATCTTCCCGACGTTCGATTTCTGCTCTGCCATAGTCTCGGTATCTCTGCTCTATTGGCCGGCGAGGGCCTCTGCGCCGCCGATGATCTCGGCGATCTGACTCGTGATCTCCGCCTGCCGTGCGCGGTTGAACTGTCGCCGCAGGCTCGTGAGCAGGTCGTCCGCGTTGTCCGTAGCCGCCTTCATGGCGGTCCGTCGGGACCCCTGCTCCGCTGCGGCGGTCTCCACCAGTGCCCGGTAGGTGACGTTGTCGATGTACAGAGGAAGGATCCGATCGAGGATCTCCTCCGCCGATGGGTCGAGGATGTAATACGGTTCGCGGGTCGGGCGCTCCTCTGGCACCTGCACCGGCAGCAGCCGCTGGGACGTGGGAGGCGTGCTCATCACGCTGCGGAATTCGGCGTACACGATGTAGATCGCGTCCAGCTCCTCGGCGAGGAACCGATCGACGAGCGGGGTGATCAGATCGTGGGCCTGCTCGGGGGTCGGTTCGTCCCCGATGTCCGTCCTGGCCGTGCCCAGTTCCACGTCCCGGAAACGGAAGTAGGCGATTCCCTTCTTGCCCACGACGTGCAGCTCCGTATCCACGTCCGAGGCTCGCAGGTAATCGACCTGCTCCCGGGCCTTGCGGATCAGGTTTACGTTGAAAGCTCCGCAGAGTCCACGGTTGCTGGTGATCAGGACCACGGCAGCGCGTCTGATCCGCTCCGGCTGGCGGAGGAGAGGCTCGAGTTCGGCCAGCTCGGGTGTAATCAGATTCTCCACCACGGCAGCGAGCCGCTCGGCATATGGTCTCGCCTGAACAACCCGCTGCTGTGCGCGGCGAAGCTTCGAAGTCGCGACCATCTCCATGGTTCGCGTGATTTTTCGGGTGCTCTGGACGGACTTCATCCGTCGCCCGATTTCTCTCGCCTTCGCCATCGGCTACCGGATCCCGCTTCGGTCGGGTCTCATTTGCCGGTCGGCCTCAGGCGCCCGCTGCCACGGCCGGACCGGCTGATTCGGTCCGGAACATCCGCTTGTGCTGTTCGATGGCCGACCGGAGCTCCTTCTCGGTCTCCTCCGACATGACCTTCTCGTCCCGAATCGCCTCACCCACTCCCTTGTGTGCGGTGTGCATGAACTCGAGGAAGCTCGACTCCCAGGACTGGATCCGGTTGACTTCCACGTCATCCAGAAAGCCCTGGGTCACAGCGAAGATGACCATCACCTGGTCTTCCACCGGAAGCGGGGCGTACTGAGCCTGCTTCAGGATCTCCACGGTGCGCTCTCCACGCGACAGCTGCCGCTGCGTGGCCGCGTCCAGGTCGGATCCGAACTGGGCAAACGCCTCGAGCTCGCGGAACTGAGCCAGGTCGAGACGAAGGCGTCCGGCCACCTTTTTCATCGCCTTGATCTGTGCTGATCCTCCCACGCGAGACACCGAAATCCCTGCGTTCACCGCGGGTCGCACACCCGAATAGAACAGGTCGTTCTCGAGGAAGATCTGCCCGTCGGTGATCGAGATCACGTTCGTCGGGATGTAAGCGGAGACGTCACCGGCCTGCGTCTGGATGATCGGCAATGCCGTCAGCGATCCGCCCGGCTTCTCGATCTCGCCGTGAGCCTTGATCACGTCCGGATCTTCGCTGAGCTTCGCGGCACGCTCGAGGAGGCGGCTGTGCAGGTAGAAGACGTCGCCCGGATACGCTTCCCGTCCCGGCGGGCGGCGAAGGATGAGCGAGATCTCCCGGTACGCGTCGGCCTGCTTCGAGAGATCGTCGTAGATCACGAGCGTATGCCGTCCCTCCTTGTACATGAAGTACTCGGCCATCGCGCAGCCCGCGTACGGCGCGATGTACTGGAGAGTCGCCGGATCGGAGGCGTTGGCCGTCACCACGATCGTGTAGTCCATCGCCCCCTCTTCCTCGAGGCGGGCTACGACCGAGGCGACCGTGGACGCCTTCTGGCCGACGGCGACGTAGACGCACACTACGTCTCCGCCGCGCTGATTGATGATCGTATCGATCGCGATCGCCGTTTTTCCCGTCCGGCGGTCGCCGATGATCAACTCGCGCTGACCGCGTCCGATCGGGATCATCGAGTCGATCGCCTTGAGGCCGGTCTGGAGCGGCTCCTTAACCGGCTGCCGATAGACGATGCCGGGCGCCTTCCGGTCCACGATCATCGTGCCGGCGGCTTTGATCGAGCCCCTGCCGTCCAGCGGCTCTCCGAGCGGGCTCACGACTCGCCCGAGAAACGCCGGTCCGACCGGCACCTCGAGAACACGGCCTGTCCGGCGCACCGTGTCGCCCTCCTTGAGGACCAGGTAGTCGCCCATGACCACGGCCCCGATGTTGTCCTCCTCGAGGTTCAGCGCGAGGGCCGTGACCAGTTCACCCGTCTCCGACGACTCGATCTCGAGCATCTCGTTGGCCACCGCCGAAGAGAGCCCCCAGATCCGGGCGACTCCGTCCCGGACCTCGAGTACCTCTCCGACCTCTTCCATTCGAAGGTCTTCGTGGTAATGGTCGATCTGCTCGAGCAGCGCCTTCTTGATCTCGCCGGCGCGCAGCGTTGCGTCAGACGTCGCCATGATTCTCGTATTCCCGCCGTTGATGAGTTATTCGGGTGATCCGGAATCGCTCGCGGCCACTGCGGCCGCATTC
>JAMJQL010000151.1 GCA_023554245.1 Gemmatimonadota bacterium | reverse complement strand
GCCCTTCGTTTCTCGGGTGATCCGGACACGGCGGAGGACCTGGTGCAGGAAGCGTTCGTGCGCCTGCTCGACCAGGAGTTGCCGGACGAGGAGGTGAGACCCTGGCTGTTCGTCGTCACCGGCAATCTGGCCCGGGACAATTCCCGGAAACGGACGCGCCGGCGACGCCTGCTCGAGGCGAATCCTCCCGAAATGACGAGACCGGATCCACCGGAATTGTCAGCCGAACGCGCCGAACGGGTCGAGGTGGTGCGAGGAGTTCTCGCAAACCTTTCGGAGCGGGACAGGAT
The DNA here is from genome assembly GCA_023554245.1 of Gemmatimonadota bacterium. GTDB lineage: Bacteria > Gemmatimonadota > Gemmatimonadetes > Palauibacterales > Palauibacteraceae > Carthagonibacter > Carthagonibacter metallireducens. The sequence continues at coordinate 7,009 of JAMJQL010000151.1, read as the reverse complement.
CCTCCTCCTGATGCGCGAGGAGGGATTCCGATATGCCGAAATCGCGGAGGCGATCGGAGTGAAGCAGACGTCTGTCGGAGCCCTGGCAGCGAGGGCGCTTCGGCGGTTTTCCGCCGCCTGGGCGGCAATGGAAGAGGCCGATGGATCATCGGACTGACGCAGAACTACAGGCGTACCTGGACGCCGAGCTGGACGGGGCCGAGTCCGCCGGGGTCGCAGCGCACCTCATGGTCTGCACGGCGTGCCGTGCAAGGCTCGGGGAGCTTCGCCTCGCCGGCGACCGGTTTCGCGCAGCACTCGCCGAACTGGATTCCACGCTTCCGTCAGGCTCCCTTCGACCTCGTATCGGTTGGATCCGAAGGCGGGGAACGCGTTCCGCCCTTCGGGCCGCGGTCCTCCTGCTCGCCGTGGCAGGCGCTGCCTCGGCGGTCGTTCCGGGATCTCCGCTGCGGGCGCTGATCGAGCGCCTCGTCTCCGGCGAGGTCGCGTCGGTCCCGATCGAGGCCCCGACACCGGAGGCAGTTCCGGAATCGGCGCCCCCGGGTATCACGTCGGTGACGGTTTCGCCGGTGGGCGGCCGGGTGAACATCGTCGTGAGACAGTTCGCTCCCGGCACCACGCTCCGCGTCCGCTACGCAACGGGTAATGACGTGAGGGCACGACTGGTTTCAGGCCAGGACGGGGTGAGATTCTCGGTCGGCGAGGGGAGTCTGTTCGTGGTGGGATCCGAGTCGGCGCAGCCGTCGGAGATCCTGTTCGAGTTGCCTCGCGGACTGGAATTTGCCACCCTAGAGGTGGATGGGAAGCGCGAACTCGTCGCGTCACCGGAGGGCTTCAGACGCCCCGGAGACTCCGGCGAGCTCTCGCAGGACGATGTGGTCTTGCGGGTGGGCGGCTGATGGGCGGAAGGGTCTGACTCCTTCTCCCTCCGCAGTCCGCCTGCGGAGGGGTTTGCATGACGGCCGGTTTCTGGATCCTGGCGGGTCTCGCGATTCAGGCCTCACCGGGGTCCGACCCCGGCACGGTCCGGGGCGTGGTTCGTAACGCCGTAGACGGAAGGCCGCTCTCCAACGCGATCGTTACGCTCCTCGACGACGACCGGTCCACGATCACCGATCGCGACGGGATCTACTTCTTCTACGGTGTGACCTCGGGCGAACGGCGAATCCGAGCCTCGCGGCTGGATTTCCAGCCCCTCGAAGTCAAGATCGACCTGCCCGAGAGCGGACGGCTGAAGGTGGACTTCCTCCTTACTCTGCGACCGGTGGAATTACCTGTCGTGGAGGCCCGCGCCTCGCCTCACGTCGGAGTCGATTCTCTTTCCTACGAGCCTGAGCCCGCACCGGTCGGCACGGCCGTCGTACAGGTTCTCGACGCAACGCCGGGGGTGGCCGAGACCGGGATCGCAGCCGCGGCCAGGGTACTGCTGGGCCCGGACCCGCCGGCTCCCGACAACGTGCTGTTCGTCCGCGGTGCGGGTGCGGCGCTCGACCTGATCCTGGTGGATGGCGCCCCCGTGCAGGCTCCTTTCCACCTCGGTGGTCTCCTGCAACCGAGCGTGGCGCCGGGCGTGGTCCGGGCGGTTCGACTGCAGGGAGGGGTCTCGCCCCGATGGGATGGAGGCCTGTCCGACGTCCTGCTGCTCGAGAGTCGTCCCGGTAGCGGCAGCCCGGCCCGGGCGGCGCTCTACGTGGACAACCTCTCCGCTGGTGGCCAGGTCGAAGGCGGATCTCCCGGGAGGGCCTCCTGGTTCGTCTCGGTGCGAGGTCTCCACGGCGCCGGCGCGGATCCGTTCGTGGAGGGAGGCATTCCCCAGGAGTACGCGGATGGAATCGTACGCCTGGACGTGAATCTCTCGACCTCCGATACGCTCCTGGTGAGCGGATTCTGGAACCGGGAGACCGTCTGGCTGGGTCCCGACGATGATCCGGATGACTCGCCGACGTGGGGCAATCGAGCTGGATCTCTGCGTTACCGCGGTGACCTGACCGTGGGGCGCACACAGCTTGGATTCGCGTTCGGGGAATTTCAGACCCGTCTCCCGGTCGGAGGTGAAGTCCCTCTTACCGCTGACGGCATCACCCGCCGTTCGAGGATCACCGCCGACGTGGAGAATACGGCGGGCCTCGTCAGCCTCGGGTACGGCTTCCACGTCGATCGACTCGACCAGAGAACGGAGTTTCGTGCGGCAGAGTTCGACCAGGAGTCGGCCGTCGGTTTCGAGTCCCGGCAGCGGGCGGACGCCAGTGCGCTGTCGGGATACGTGGAGGCAGCGATCCCGATCGGTCGCGTGGCGCGTGTATCGGCAGGAGTGAGGGCCACCACGTTCTCCGACGATCTCGGTCAGGGCCTGTCACCGAGGGTACGGGCCGACCTGCTGATTTCACCAGAGCTGATGCTGACGCTGTCGGCGGGCCGATACCGCCAGCTGCTCGTTTCGTCGCGGGCGTCCGGTTCGGCGCCGGCTGATGACGATGCTCAGGATGCCGGCGGCCTGATTCCCTCGTATACAGGTGTCGCTGCCTCCCGATCGGACCACATGCTGCTCGCGGTGACGCGTGCCACGCCGTCCGGCTCGGAAATCCGGGTGGAGGGCTACTGGAAGAATATCGACGGCCTGCCGGACCTGTACGGAAGCCGGCTTCGCTACGCCGGGCTGGACCTGTGGCTGCGACAGAAGCTGGGGGCCTTCCACGTATGGGGTTCCTACTCACTCGGTTGGGGCTGGGCCGCCACGGATGGAGCTCCGGACACCGAATTGTATTCGGGTCGGCACCTGCTTCGAGGCGGTTTCACGAAGGGATTCAGCGACGACGTGCGACTCGACGCGGAACTGTCATACGGTCAGGGCCTCGAGTTCGGTGCGATTCCTCGCGTCGAGCGGAGCGGCGCGTTTGCGCCGGGCTCCGGCGGGGCCGAGTCGTCGGGGTCGAGCGCTGGGCCGTCAGACCTGCCGTCCGGCGGATCCGGCGGAGGTGGGACTCCGGCGTTCGCCGTCCCCGCGCCGGTCCCGACGCCGGTCGTCGTGCGGTCCCCCGGCGGCTCCTATCTGCGCCTCAACGTTCAGGCCACGGCGCAGATCCGAACCCGGTTCTTCGGCCGCGAGCAGGCGTTGTACCCGTACTTCCGGATCATCAACGCCCTCGATCGAAGTGATGCACTGTTCTACAGCTCCGAAGGCGATCCGAGTCTCGAGCCCAGGCCGGTCGGATCGATTCCCATTCTGCCCGTACTCGGGATCGAATGGAGGATCTGACGGGAGGCTAGAGCAGGTAGGAAAGGTCGGATCCCGGGAGCAGCTCCTCCGCCTCTTGATCCGGCCGGAACAGCCGGCCCCCGCGCGAGCCCTCGAGCGTCAGGCGGTCTCCCGCCCTCGCAAGCCAGGCGCCTTCCCTGAGCCCTACGACCGGCTGCGGATTCTGAACGTGGAATTCCCGGATCCGGGTCTCTCGGGTCTCTCCCATATGCTTCGAGCCGGGGTCGGGGTCCAGGTAGTGCGGGTTGATGTTGAACGGAACCAGCCCGAGCGCCTCGAAGGCCGGAGGATGCACGATCGGCATGTCGTTGGTGGTGCCGATGGTCGCGCCCGCGACGTTCGAACCTGCGCTGGAACCCATGTAGGGGGCTCCTGCCTCGACCCGATCTCGGATCGGATCGAGCAGTTCGCGCTCGTACAACTCGCGAAGCAGGAGAAAGGTGTTTCCGCCTCCAATGAAGATCCCCTGGGCCTCACGCATCGCTCGGGCAGGGTCGGACGAAGCATGAATCCCTTCTACCCCGATTTCCACGGGATCCAGCGCACGGGATACGAGCTCCGTGTATTCGTCGTGCGGAAGGCCACCCGGGCTCGCGTACGGAACGAACAGAATCCGGTCGCGACCGGCAAAGTGGTTCGCGATCACCGGAAGACAGTATTCCAGGAAGCCGCTGCCATGAACGGTCGAGGTGCTGAGCAGCAGAACTCTCCGAGGGTCGTGCATGGGGATCTCTCCTCATCTTGGATCCAGCCGGTCTGCGTGGACTGCGAGCCCGGCCCGGCGGTGCGGGCGGCCCGGAACCCAACGTCGCGCGCGCATACTCGAGACGAAAGGGTCTCCCGGCTTGCGGTCGATCCGCCGGCTCGATCTGTTTGACCGCCATGCAGGAGATGGCAATCCAACCTCACGACGCCACGGAGCTGGCGGCAGCCTTTCTCCAGGCGGCGATCACGGTCGGCCTGGTGACGGTCTGCCTCTACCTGTACGCGCGATACAACAAGGCCTACTTCGCTCTCTGGGCGCTGGCGTGGGCGCTGTACGCGCTGCGGCTGGGCGCGATCATCAGCTTCCTGATCACCGAACGGTGGGGCTGGCTCTACTGGCACCAGGTCACGACCGGGTGGACGGCGCTCGCCTTCCTCTGGGCCGCGCTGGTGTTCAGCGATCAGCTCCGCTGGCGGAACCGGTACTGGATTCTCGTCCTGTTTCCGCCGCTCTGGTCGTACATCGCGATCTATCGACTCGACAACTTCCTTCTCGCGGCCGGACCGGCGGTGTTGTTTCTCAGCGTCGCGACCTTCTTCACGGGCATCGCACTCTGGCGGCACCACAGGCGGCTCGGCTCTCTCCCGGCCGCTCTGACCGCCGTGGCATTCTTTCTCTGGAGCCTGCACCACCTCGACTATCCGTTCCTGCGTGCGCGGGGGGCCTGGAATCCCTGGGGCTACTACCTGGACATCGTCTTCGAGCTGGCCATAGGCGTCGGCATTCTGCTTCTCGTGCTCGAAGACCAGTACCGGGGTCTGTCGGTGCTGTCCGCCCTGTCCGGCGATCTCCAGAGCGGAGAGGACGAGGATGAGGTTCTGGATGCCCTGCTGAACCGGATGTTTGCCCTGCCGGCCGTTCTGGGCGCTGCGATGTACACGCTTTCTTCGGGCACCTTCGCGCGCGGAACCGGCGTATGCAGTTCGTGGAGCGGTCAACAGCCCTCGGACGCTGCCGAGGTCGCGATCGCTCGCGTCGTGGCTACGGGCGAGCCTGCCGTTCTGCGCGACTGGCCGGGAGAGGAGGGCGATCGCAGGCACGCGTACACGGCGGCCCTGCCGATCTTCAGGGGGGAGAAGATCCAGGGAACGCTGCTGGTCATCGGAAGCTCGAGGGACCCGTTCGCGGTGCTCGACACGCCATTCCTGATAGCCCTCGGTCATCAGGTGGGCGCGGCGATGGCGAATGCGGACCTCTATCGCCGGCTCCAGGAGCGCAAGGCGGAACTCGAGCGACTCGCGGGCCGCATGGTGCACCAGCAGGAAGAGGAGCGCCGGCGGTTGTCGCGCGAGTTGCACGATGAGAGCGCCCAGGTGTTCGCAGCGGTGAAGCTCCAGCTGGGAATGGCGCGGGAGTCCGCGGGAGCCGACACACGCCCGGTGCTCGATCGGGCGATGGAACTGGTCGGCTCCGGAATCCGCAGCATCCGGGCCGTCGCCCGCGACCTCAGGCCATCGCTTCTCGATGATCTGGGACTCCTTCCGGCGCTCCGAGCCCTCGCGGGTGACTTCGCGGGCAAATCGGGGCTCGCGGTATCGATCGAGGCGCCGCAGAGCCTGCCCCGACTCTCGGCGGCCGCCGAACTGGCACTGTTCCGTGCCCTGCAGGAAGGGCTGTCCAACGTCGCGCGACACGCCGATGCCGAGTCGGTAGAGATCGGCCTCGAGCTCGAAGATCGGCTCCTGACGTTGAGCGTCAGCGATGATGGTCGGGGGCCGCCCGGGGAGGACTTCGAGGCCATCGCCGCCGGGCGAATGGGACTGGCAGGAATGAGGGAGCGGGCCCTCGCCCTGGGCGGCTCGGTGGATCTCGATTCGCCGGCTGGAGGAGGAGCGGTACTGCGGGTCCGGCTGCCCGTGGGCCGAAGCGAAAGGAACGTGTCCGAATGACTGATTCGCCGATCCGGATTCTCATCGCCGACGATCACGCCCTGGTCAGAGAAGGCATCCGACGGGTGCTGGATGAGGATCCCGGCTTCGACGTCGTAGCCGAGGCCTCCGACGGGAGAAAGGCGCTCGAGAGTATCGAGGAGATGAATCCGGATGTCGCGATTCTCGACATATCCATGCCCGAGTTGTCAGGGCTCGAGGTAGCAAGGCGGCTGCGTGAGGAACGGCCCGCGGTCAAGATCCTGATTCTCAGCATGCACGATGAGTCGGAATACGTGATGCGAGCCGTGCACGCAGGAGCGGCCGGCTATCTTCTGAAAGACGACGCCGGGCCCGCGCTACTGCGCCAGGCGGTTCGGGCGGTGCACGAAGGGGATTCGTATTTCAGCCCGGCCGTCGCCGCCCGACTCACCGATGCGCTGCGCGGCGGATCCTCGGGCTCCGCCGATCCGCTCGAGCGTCTCACCGGTCGGGAGCTGGAAGTGCTGCGCCTGGTCGCCGCGGGCCACAGTAACAAGCAGATCGCTGCCGAGCTCGGGATCAGCAGGCGGACGGTCGAGAGTCACCGTGAGAGCATGATGCGGAAGATCGAGATCCGTACGGTGGCGGGACTGACTCGCTTCGCCCTCGAGAATGGACTGCTGGACGACATCGACTGATCCGTCGGCAGGTCAAACGCCGGGAGCGCATTTCCTTTAGGTACAAGTACGGTACCGGCTTCGGTAGATTTGCGAATATTCGGGGTCCGGCCTCACCTGTAGAATCTTCCCACGCTCTCCTTCAACCCGGCGGGGCACCCCCCGAGGGGGCGCCCCGCCGGTGCTTTTTACTCTAGAGGCGATTCATGGAGGACACCGTGCTCGCACTACCGAATGCGACGCGCGCTCCGGTCCGAATGAGGCTCGTCAGGATTATTGCCCCCTTCGCCGTCGCGCTTCTCACTGCAGCTCCACAGCTTTTCGCATCCTCGCTTGTTCCGACCGTCGCTGGAGACCTTTCACCACAGGTCGTTCCACAGGAGGTCCCCGATTCGGCTCGCGCGGACACGCTCAAACTGAAGCCGATCATACTGGATCCGATCAACGTGACGGCGACGCG
>JAMJQL010000018.1 GCA_023554245.1 Gemmatimonadota bacterium | reverse complement strand
CGCTCGCTGGATCGCGGAGTGCGCGGACCTCTCGCGCGCTCCGCTCTCATCTCACGAGCTCGAGTCCCACCCACCAGGCGAGCCGGCCCACGGCGGCTGCCTTCTCCGAATCCAGCCGGTCAACCTCGTCGTCCAGTCCGTGGTAGTCATCGTGCAATCCGCTGTGCAGGAACAGGGCATCGACGCCACGGGCGATGAACGCCCAGCAGTCGGAGCGCTGGACCAGCGTGTTGTCGGCCACATCGATCGGAGTAATCCCGATCTCTTCATGCAGAAGCGAGACCGACCGGGCCAGGTCGCCCAGATCGGAATCCGTCCGATGGATCGCACGCACCGTGGCCGGATCGTTTCTTCCGATCATGTCGAGGTTGATGTTGGCGACAGTCGATGTGAGCGGGAGCGTCGGATCCGTCGCATAGTGGAGTGCACCCAGAAGGCCACGTTCCTCGCCACTCGTGGCCAGGAAGACGACGCTGCGGGCGGGCGGCGCCGGCAGCGACGCGAAGGCCTCCGCGATCTCGATGAGGGCCGCCGTGCCGGAGGCGTTGTCGTCCGCCCCGTTGTAGATGTAGTCGCCGGTGGGCGACGCTACCGGGGCGGTCCCGATGTGATCGAAGTGCGCGGTGAACACGACGTGTTCGTCACGCAGGGAGGGATCGGATCCCTCGATCCAGCCGACCACGTTGGGCGAGGCCCCGGACCCACCCGGATTGCCGGGCACGACCGAGGGCGACGCGATCGGAGCCACAATCTGTCCGGACGCTTCGATCTGGAACCACTGCAGGTACCCCGTTCCGGTCCCGGGCCGAAGACCGGCCGCCGCGAACTCGTCGGCAATGTACCGGGCCGATTTCTCGATCTCGGGTCCGGGCGACCATCGACCGTACATGGAGTCGTGCGCGAGCACGCTGACGTGGCCGCGGACTTCGGACTCCGTGATCGATAGCGCCGCAGCCTCGTAGTCGGCAGAGCTCGGGCCCGGCCCGGTCGGGCCGGTGGGATCGTCATCACCGCATGCCGCGAAGGAGATCAGGCAGGCAGCCAATCCGACGGCACACGCGCACAGGATTCCGCGTGCCCGGCGTCCCGACACGGTCCGAGTCATGGCTCACACCTCTCGTTGCCGAGCTCCACTTCGAACCGAGCTCGTTTCTCCTCGCCGTTGATCACGGCCACCTCGACCCGGTAGCGCCCGGCAGGCAGGGTGCCATCCTGGCGCAGCGTCGAGATCTCATCTCCGGCCCCGGGCGCGAGGTCGCGCCGGTCTGAACCGTCCGACCAGGTCAGCACGACGGCTTCACCGCCGCTTCCGAGTCGCTGCCAGCCACCCTTCTCCCACCGGTCGAGCCGCAGCAACGTTGCCCGACAGTTCTTCGCCGACCTCGATCCCGTGTTGCGGACCCTGAGTCTGCCCCGGGGCTCCGGCTGCACTTCCAACCGCGGGCGCCAGCGCCAGCGATAGAACCGCCACGCGCCGGCGATCCCCAATAGTACAACGAATGAAACCAGCCAGGCGTTGACGGACATGCGACGGAATCTACCCTCCGAACTTCGACAGATCGACTCACGCGACGGCAGGATGTCCCGCGCCCGATCCTGTCGACCGCTCGGCGAGACGAGATCGCGAAGCAAGTACACACCGAAATAACGACCTATTCGAATGTCCCGTTCCGATTCCGGTGACTGGACCTGCAAATGGCACGTTTGATGCGAGTTTCGGAACCGGTTCTCCGGGGGAACCTGTGCAATTCCCCATCCATCGACGCGGGAGCGAGACTGACCGTCGCAAAGGCGGTCCGATCCGGCCCTCCAGTCTGTTCGTGCGTCGGGTTCGAAAGGAGCAGTTTCATGCGTCTCACCTCCCTCGCCAGTGCTCTGGCCATCGGCCTCCTCGCCATCCCGATGACGGGCTGTGACGAGAACGCACTGGAGCCCAATTCCGACAGTGCGGTGCGACCGACGGCGTCGATCCTGACGGCCGATGCCCCGAACGTCGAGCTCGGACGAGAGCTCTACTTCGACAAAAGCCTGTCGCGGAACGGCAATCAGTCGTGCGCCAGTTGCCACGATCCCAAATGGGGCTTCACCGGCCCGAATCCGGCGGTCAACGACCGCGGCGCCGTCTACGCCGGGTCGTTCCGACAGCGCTTCGGGAATCGAAAGCCGCCGTCCGCAGCCTATGCCACCTTCGCGCCGATTCGCTACTACGATTATGATGAGGGGCTGTGGATCGGCGGGAACTTCTGGGACGGCCGCGCCACCGGCGAAAAGCTCGGCAATCCCGCCGCCGACCAGGCACTCGGCCCGTTCCTGAATCCGGTCGAGCAGGCGCTGCCGGACCGATCCTGCGTGGTCTACCTCGTCCGGGTGGGCAACTACTCAGATCTGTTCCACGCGGTCTGGGGGATGGACCTCACGGACCTGGAGTTCCCGAAGGACATGAAGCAGCAGTGCCGGCGGAGCACCGGGGACTTCGATGCGGAGTTCTCTCCGGAAGACGAAGCCGCCATCGACGCCGCATACGATCAGGTGGGACTCTCGATCGCGGCGTTCGAGGCCTCTGCCGAAGTGAACCCCTTCTCCTCGAAGTACGACGCCTGGAAGGCCGGTATGGAGGAATTCACGGACCAGGAGGAGCTGGGGTTCGAGCTGTTCATTGGCGAGAAGGCGCTCTGCTCGGCGTGCCACATCGCGGATCTCGCGGACTCGCAGGACCTGTTCACCGACTTCTCGTTCGACAATCTGGGCGTCCCGAAAAACCCGGAGAGCCCGGCGTACAAGTCCGATCCCACCTTCGTGGACCTCGGCCTGGGCGGTTCTCTGTTCGATCTGGGTGAGAACGGAAAGCAGAAGGTCCCGACCCTTCGGAACGTGGGCAAGCGCCCCGGAACGCAGGCGACCAAGGCGTACATGCACAACGGCTACTTCAAGACGCTCGAGCAGGTCGTCAACTTCTACAACACTCGCGACGTGAAAGACGTCTGCCCCGGCCCCTACACGGCCGACGAGGCGATGGCGGCGGACTGCTGGCCCGCGCCGGAGGTCGCCGCCAACGTCAACTCAGACGAGCTGGGTGATCTCGGACTGACGGCCGAGGAGGAGGCCGCGATCGTGGCGTTCATGCTTACGTTGTCGGATCGGTAGCACCGATCCTTCCCCGGCAGGACTTCGAAGGGGCGCTTCCACCGGAGGCGCCCCCTCTCTCGTCGTCGTGGTCCCCTTCGCCTTCTCTACGGGCTGAATCCAAGACCCTTGCAGCGCCCCGCCGGCTGCCGGGGCGCCGCGCTTCATGCACAGCCTTTGAACGCCCCGGTCGACACGCCGTCGCCTTTGCACTAAATTTCACGAACGAGAAGCAGCTCCCCCCAGCTTGAATTCTTCTCGCCCCACCGAGTCCGGAGGTCGTACCATGCGCAGAATCCCGCTTGCGCTGACGGTGGCAGTCTTCTGCCTTTCTCCCCTCGCCTGCAGCGATGACGATGATCCGACCGGTCTCCCGACAGGGGATCCGGATCTCGCAGCGATGGTCGGCTGCGTAGAGGAGGGAATCACCCACCTGGGCTTCGCAGTCCAGACCGGAATAGCCCTCTTCCACGAACTGGACCCGGGCGAGGAGGTCGCGTATACGCCGCCGCCGGATTTCGGCTACGACGAGGGCACGGGAGACTTCTGGAATCAGGCCCGTCTGGGTGGGGTACAGACGGACATCGATGGCTTGGTCGAACCTCTGGCCGTGGTCGCCGATGGGCTGCAGCAGAATGATGTCTTCAGGCTTACCTGGTGGATGACGCCCCAGGGCAGCCTGGACAATGTCGGAGCGGGTGCATTCTCGGTGAATCACCTCGGTTTGACGAATCCGCCCGATCAGACCGAAGCCATGCGCGTGACGATGCTATCCGATATCTGGGTCGATACGGGGGCAACGTGCCATACCGATGTGACCAGCTTCGGCATCAGCGTGCGTCACCTGAACAACGACAACGAGGTATCGGCGGGACTCGTCGAGTTCAGGACTGTAAGCGACACGCAGCTTCTCACGGGACTGCTGACCATCGATGCTCAGGCTGATTTGGGCACCATCAGCGCTACGTTCAAGGGAGACAGCTACAGTTGCACGGTAGATCTGGATACGTACGACGTATCCTGCTCGCCAGGCTGACGATCGCGGGCGCGCCGCGCCGCCTGCAGCGAAGACTCTGAAAACGGTTTTCGCGTTCCGGCCTGGAATAGCCGACCGCTCGTCCGCGGTCGACTACCAGCGCCGGACGCGCCCCGTGTCGAGGTGCACGAAGTCGGACTTCCGGTAGTAGCCCACGCCGCCGCGCTTCAGGGCCAGCCCCACGTCGCGTATTGCGGTCGTCGCCACGTCATCGAGCCGGATGTCGATCGCCTTGCCCACGAGGTGCATGCTGTTCCTGGCGACGCCGCCGCCCCTGCGGCGCAGTCGGTCGTTCGTCTCCGGTGAACGGTATCCCGAGATCACCCGGAACGGGCTGCGGGTGCCGGTCTCAAGGGCCACCGCGTAGAGGATGTCGAGCAGGTCCGGATCGATCGGGTGCTCGGCCCCGTTGTAATGGTCGCGCAGGACGTGGTCGACCGCGCGGAGAGCGTCGGGGACGTACTCCCCGTTCTGCATGTACTCGATCGCCAGTGACTCGCCGGTGTGGAGATGATGCAGCGAGAGCGCTCGAAAGCCGAAGTCGGCAGCGAGCAGGTCCGTCGTCCAGACCGGTGCGAAGGTTGCCGCCGCAACTCCGAGCGTGGTCGATTTCAGGAAGTGGCGCCGGCCCAGGGTTGGCCGGCGTAGCGTGTCGGGCTTCGATCCATCCATGTCCACAATTCGTCCTGTCCGGCATTCCTCGCGACGGGGCACGGCGTAGCGGGCCGGCTGCGGTGTGATCGTCGCGTAGCGGACTCTGTCTACCGGAACGGGAAGGTTCAGTTCCGCCTGTACCGATCGAAAACGGTAATTACGGGTCGGGCCTCGCACGCCTCGTCGAAGTAGTCCCGTCCACAGGCGCTGGCGGGCTCCCACCAGAAGATCCCCTTGATCCGGCGGTCTGGAATGGAGAGCAGGGTCTGGTTGACTGCCTCGAGAAACGCCTTGCGCGGCCCGCCCGGCGCATCGGCCGGGTAGGGCGGAGACCGGCCCGCCTCCTCGTAGACGTGGGGCCGATACCCCGCCTCGACGAGGATGACATCCTTGTCGGGAAAGCGCTCGAGGGTCGCGAGCAGATTGTCGCGCAGCTGGATCAGGTTGCCGTGCCACCAGGGATAGTACGAGTAGCCGATGACGTCGTACGGGATACGGTAGCTCTCGAAGCGCTCGAAGAACGCGCCCGCTCCCTCGGTGTCGGCCCCGTTGTCGTAGTGGAGCATGATCTGCGGCATCGGGGCGGATCCCCGTCCGTCGCGGATTCCCTCGAGCCCGGCCTCGAACAGGCGCGCGAAATTGTTCCAGTTCTCCGGCAGCCTTCCGAGTGGCCACATCATCCCGTTCCGCACCTCGTTGCCGATCTGGACCATTTCCGGCATCACGCCCGCCTCACGGAAGGCGCGGATCGTGTGGGCGGTCCACTCGCGCACGGAGTCCGCCAGGACGTCGATGTCCGTCGTGTCCCAGGCGGCCGGGATCGGCTGTTTCTGCGGGTCGGCCCAGCCGTCGGCGTAGTGGTAGTCGAGCAGAAAGCGGAAACCGAGTGCTCTCGCCTCGCGGGCGAGCGCGATCGTGTACTCGAGATCGTTCGGCAACTCGGTGGGTGTGTGGAACAACCGGAGGCGGATCCAGTCGTAGCCGTGATCGCGGAAGATGTCGAGACCGGGCTTCACGACGCCGGCGTCCTTGAATTCGACGCCCCGGTCCTCCGCCGCCTTCAGAAAGGAGAGATCGGCCCCGATCGCGTACACGAGTCCGCTGTCCGGGATCGAATCGGCCTCCTGCCCGGGGAGCGGTGACCCCCCGACGAGGAGAGCGACGAACGCAGGAAGAGAGTGACGCGGCAGGACTCGCACGATTTTACCTGCCTCCCCTGGTCAGGCGCCCGTGTCGGTCTCGCTGCCGCCGGTCGATATGCCGAACGGAACGTAGGCCGGGCACCAGGAGACAAGGCTCGTCACCAGGAATGCGATCGCGACGATCGCGAGTATCGTCCCGAGCACACCGCTGATCGTACCGTTGATCAGCAGGATTCCGAGCACCAGCGCGATCAGCGTGCGGACCAGCCTGTCGGCCTTGCCCATGTTCTTCTTCACGTCGTCTCTCCCTTGGATAAGGTGACGGTCACGTTGTTCGGGGCACGGTCACCAGAGTCTCGAATCTCGCACGGGCCTTACCCGCTGGGCAATCCGCCGCAACGAAACTTCACGTCGCCGTGTCCCGTAGGTGAGGGCACGACACGATCCATCCGTTGCCGGACCCGCGTCGGTGGTCGTGAGACGGTGAGGCATGGGGCGGAGGGGATATGGCCATGGACAGGGCACGGTCCTCGTCAGGCGATCAGATCGATCGCGATGCGGGGCAGGGACTGTCGATCAAACGAAGCCGAACCGGACGGAAGCCGACCGTCGCACCTCTGCACGACGACGGGGAATCGTCCCGGGGTTCCCGAGTCTCGGGGATGGACATCCGTCGCGCCCCGAAGGGCAACAGGAAGCGTCATCTCGCCATCGGGGCAGGCGCCGCAGCCATCCTCGCGGCGGCGTTCCTCTACTCCCGGCTCGAACCCGCAGCTCCCACCGTCGATCGCAACGTCGTCGTGCTCGGCACGGTCGAGCGGGGCGAGATGATCCGGGAGGTGCGTGGCTCCGGTACCCTCGTCCCCGAACACGTTCAGTTCGTCGCCGCGGTCACGGCCGGGCGCGTGGAGTCCGTCCACTTCGAGCCCGGCCAGGAAGTGACGGCGAGCGACATCCTGGTGGTTCTCTCCAATCCCGACGTCGAGCTGCAGGTCCTGGAAGCCGAGCAGCAGTGGACGGCGGCCCGCGCCACCCTGGTATCTCTCCGCGAATCGCTCGGCTCCGGCGTGCTCAACCAGGAAGCGTCGGTCGCGGATGCCAGGGCCCGATATCTCGAAGCGCGGCGCGAGGCCGAGGCGTACGGAAAAATGGTGGATAACGAGTGGGTGTCACAGAACGAGCACGAGAACGCCCGCGACCTCGCCGATGCGCTCGAGGAACGGCTGCGCACCGAAGAGGCGCGCCTGCGCTTGCTGAACGAGACGATCGACGAGCGTCTCGCGGTCCAGCGCGACCAGGTTTCGCGGCTCGCCGACATCCATCGCTACTACACTGAACGCGCTGCGAACATGGAGGTCCGGGCGGGGGCGGACGGGGTCCTGCAGGACCTCGACCTCGAGGTCGGCCAGTGGGTGCAGTCGGGCACGACGCTGGCCCGTGTCGCACAGCCCGGTCGCCTGAAGGCCGAGCTCCGGATTCCGCAGACCCAGGCGCGCGATGTCCAGGTCGGCCAGTCGGCGCGAGTGGACACGAGGCGCGACACGATTCCTGGACGCGTGCGACGGGTGGACCCGAACGTCCAGGGTGGATCGGTCCTCGTCGAAGTCAGCCTGGACGGCGAGATGCCGGCCGGCACCCGGCCCGACCTGAACGTCGACGGCATGATCGAGCTGGACCGCCTCAGCGACGTTCTCTACGCCGGGCGCCCCGCGTACGGACAGAGCGAAAGCACGGTATCGCTGTTCCGGTTGATCGAGGACGGGAACGCCGCGGAGCGGGTTCCCGTGCGACTCGGCCGCAGTTCGGTGAACCAGATCGAAGTCGAAAGCGGTCTCCGCGAGGGAGACGTCATCATTCTGTCGGACATGTCGCGCTACGACGACGTGGACCGGGTCCGAATCAGGTAATCACGACGCGTGCAGCGTCGGCAGAGGAGGGGTGGGGAATGGAACAGGGCAACGCGTTGATCCGGCTCGAGGGCGTCAACAAGATCTTCTACACCGAAGAGATGGAGACACACGCCCTCTCCGACATCGATCTGCAGATCCGCGACGGGGAATTCGCCGAGGTCATGGGTCCCTCCGGCTGCGGCAAGTCCACGCTGCTGTCGCTGATCGGTCTCCTCGATACCCCGACCGAAGGTGGCTACTGGCTGAACGGCGAGTCCGTCTCGGACCTGTCGCCCTCCGAGCGCGCCGAGGTACGGAATCGGCACATCGGGTTCATTTTCCAGGCCTTCAACCTGATCGGCGATCTCACGGTATTCGAGAACGTCGAGCTGCCTCTCATCTACGGCGGCGTGGACGCGGGGACGCGCCGCGAGGCGTCGCAGCGGGCACTGGAGCGGGTCGGGATGAGCCACCGGATGGATCACTATCCTTCTCAGCTCTCCGGGGGGCAGCGGCAGCGCGTCGCAGCGGCGCGGGCAGTGGTCGGAGACCCTCTCATTCTTCTCGCCGACGAGCCGACGGGAAACCTCGACTCGACCAACGGCGAGGCCGTGATGCAACTCCTGCGTGACCTGCACGCCGAGGGCTCCACGATTCTGATGGTGACGCACGATCCGCGATACTCCGCCTACGCCGAACGGACGATTCACCTGTTCGACGGTCGGATCACGGACGAGGAAGCGGAGATCGAGGCGCTGGGCCTGGCGCAGGCCAGCGTCTGAAGCCGGCGGATCCGGGGACGAGGCACGGGAAGCGGAGGGGAAAGATCATGGACGGCTTCATCAACGATGTGAAATTCGGAATCCGGATGCTGATCAAGTCTCCGGTCCTCTCGCTCATCGCGATCGTCGCATTCGCGCTCGGCATCGGCCTGACCACGACCGTGTTCAGCATCGTCAACGGCGCCATGTACAAGGGCCTCCCGTTCGATGACGCCGACCGCGTGGTGTCGGTGTGGCGTGTGAACCCGGAGCGGGAGATCGAGCGTGGAGGCGTGACGCTGTACGACTATGTCGAATACCGGGACCAGAACAGTTCACTGGAGGCGTTCGGCCTGTGGAGCAACGGCGCAGTCAACCTGGTCGGCGCCGACGACAAGCCGGAGCGATACCAGGGGGCGCGCGTCACCGCGAACATGTTCGAGATCCTCAGGGTCGCGCCGGTGCTCGGCCGAGGATTCCTTCCGGAGGAGGAAGAGCCCGGCGCCGAACCGGTGATGATCATCGGCTACGAGGTATGGCAGGAGAAGTTCGACGGGTCACCGGAGGTGATCGGTCGGACGGTCCGGACGAACGGCGAGCCGCGCACGATCGTCGGGGTGGCTCCCGAGGGCTTCAAGTTCCCGATCGAGGCCGACATGTGGGCCCCGCTCGAGGTGAACCCGCTGGAGCACGACCGGGATGACGGCCCGCAGTTTCCGGGCTTCGGGCGACTGAAGCCCGGCGTTTCTCTCGATCGTGCCTCGGCCGACTTCGCCACCATCGGATTGCGGCTCGAAGCCGAATACCCGGAGTCGAACGAGGGATTCTCCCCGATCGTCGAACCGTTCACGAAGTTCACGATCGGCAACGAGCTCCACGCGCTGCTGTTCACGATGCTCGGGGCGGCGATCGGCGTGCTCCTCATCGGCTGCGCCAACGTCGCGAACCTCCTGTTCGCCCGAGCCGCCGTGCGCGAGAAGGAAGTAGCGGTTCGTTCCGCGATCGGTGCGAAGCGGAAGCAGATCGTGCGCCAGCTGTTGATCGAGGTAGGCGTTCTCTCGGCGATCGGGGGAGCGGTTGGCGTGCTGATCGGGATCGCAGGGATGGCTTGGTTCAATCGCGCGGTCGCCACGAATCCGCCGCCCTTCTGGATGACCTTCGACATCGACGGTCGGGTGCTCCTGTTCGCGACGCTCGCATCCGGCCTGGCCGCCGTCGCCGCCGGACTGTTTCCCGCCCTGCGGGCGACCGACAAGGGCCTGAACGAAGCCCTGAACGACGAGGGCCGCGGATCCTCTTCCGGCCTCCGAATGGGCCGCGTGACCTCGGCGATCGTAATCGGCGAGGTGGCGGTGTCCTGCGGCCTGCTGATCGCGGCCGGCCTGATGATCAAGAGCGTCGCACAGCTCCGCACGATCGATATGCCGTTCGCCATCGAGAACATATTCACCGCGAGGCTCAACCTTCCGGAGACCGATTATCCCGATGCCGATGCGCGCACCGACTTCTACCGGGAGTTTCTCCAGCGGCTGCAGACGACTCCGGGGATCGAGGCGGCGACCCTGTCGGACGGTCTGCCGGCCCGAGGGAACGGGCTGCGCACCTTCGAGATCGAGGGAGTGGACTATCCGACCGAACGTGACTACCCGCGCGCCAGGGAGGGGATCGTCACGCCCGGGTACTTCGCCACTTTCCAGGCCCCGGTCCTGGAGGGGCGTCCGTTCGAATTCGCCGACACGGGGGACAACCTCCCCGTCGCGCTGGTGAATCGGAGCTTCGTGCGCGAGTACTTCGAGGATGGCGTGGGAATCGGAAAGCGATTCCGGATTCACCAGGGCAACGATGTCTACGACTGGATGACGGTCGTCGGAGTGGTGCCCGACATGAAGATGGAGGGGATCGGGAACAACGATCAGAGCCCGGCCGGCTACTACATCGCCGTCGACCAGTTCGCGGAGATCCTGGGCAACACGGTCAGCGTCGGAGCGCGGACGACCGGCGATCCGGGAGCGATGGCGGCGCGGGTGCGCGAGACGCTGGCCGCGCTGGATCCGAACCTCCCGGTGTACGACGCGATGTCGATGCAGGCGGTGATCGACGACGCGACCTGGTTCTACCGGGTTTTCGGGACCCTGTTCATGACGTTCGGATTCACCGCCCTCTTCCTCGCGGCCGTAGGCCTGTACGGGGTCATGTCGTTCAGCGTCAGCCAGCGCCGGAGAGAGATGGGGATTCGCATGGCCCTGGGGGCCAAGGAAGATCGTCTCATCCGGTTCGCCATGCGGCGCGGGATGCGGCAGCTCGCGATCGGAATCGTGATCGGCATCGCGCTGGCAGCGCTGGCCACCAAGCCGCTCCAGATCATCCTGTACGAGGTGGACGCGCGCGATCCCGTGATATTCGGTGGTGTGGTGCTGGCGCTCGCGCTGGTCGGGGCCATCGCGAGCTACATTCCGGCCCGGCGCGTGAGCCGGATTCACCCGGCGGAGGCGCTGCAGAGCGGGTAGTCGGCTCGGCCGCGACGAGTTAGGATCGTTGCGATACACAACGGCTCGCAGCGAATCGGGAGTCGCGGCATGACGACCACCAACCTGGACCCTGTTCTGAGCGCCTTCGAGCGAAGGCCGGAGTCGCTCATACCCCTGCTGCAGGCGGTCCAGGAGAACCTCGGCTACCTGCCGCCGGACGCGATGGGCACGGTGGCCCGCCATGCTCGCGTGCCGCGCAGCCGCGTCTTCGGCGTCGCTTCCTTTTATTCCCAGTTTCGCTTCAACCCGGTGGGCCGTCAGCGCGTCGCGGTATGCCGCGGCACCGCATGCCACGTCGGCGGCGCGAAGTTCATCCTCGAGCAGCTCGAGCGGACGCTGGGAATCCTCGAGGGAGAGACCACCGGGGACATGGAATACTCGCTCGAAACGGTGGCCTGCATCGGCTGCTGCGGCCTCGCGCCGTGCATCACGGTGAATGACGAGGTGTCGGCGAAGCTGACGCCGATGAAGGTGCGCAAACAGTTCAAGAAGGCACGTAAGTGACGGCGGCGTTCGAGCAGCTTCGCGAGGTGGCCGAGCACGCGTGGGGGAGCCTCACCCGGGGCGACACTCCCGTCATCACCGTCGGCACCGCGACCTGCGGCCGCTCGGCCGGCGCGCTCGACACGCTCGATGTCCTGCGCGGAGAGCTCGCCGGACGGGAAATCGAGTGTCGCTTCGTCGAGGTCGGCTGTCTCGGTCCGTGTTACGCGGAGCCGCTGGTCACCGTCTCGCTCCCCGGCGCCCCGACGGTCTGCTTCGCCTCGGTCAACATCAGGGCGGCACGCAAGATCGCCGCGTACGTCGCCGGCGAGGATCTGCCCGAAGAGCTCGCCTTCGCGACGATCGGTCCGGAGTCGGTTCCGGGAATCCCGGAACTGATGGACACGCCGGTGATGAAGGGGCAGGTCCGCCGGGTGCTGCGGAATTGCGGAATCGTCGATCCGGGCGACATCCACCACAGTCTGGCGAGGGGCTCCTACAGCGGCCTGCAGCGCGCCCTCGAGCTCGATACCGAAGCGCGTATCGGGGAGCTGGAGAGATCCGGACTGCGCGGGCGCGGCGGAGCCGGTTTCCCCGTGTGGCGGAAGTGGCAGTTCTGCATCGACGCTCCCGGCGACACGAAGTACATCGTGTGTAACGCCGACGAGGGCGACCCCGGCGCGTTCATGAACCGGTCGCTGCTCGAGGGCGACCCGCACGCGATGCTGGAGGGGATGATCATCGCCGGCCTCACGATCGGGGCCTCCGAGGGATTCATCTACTGCCGCGCCGAATACCCGCTGGCGCTCGAGCGACTCGCGGTCGCGATCGGACAGGCCGAGGACGTGGGATTCCTCGGCCCCGACGCCCTGGGGCCCGGCCGTCCCTTCCGAATCAAGGTGAAGGAGGGGGCCGGAGCGTTCGTGTGCGGTGAGGAGACCGCGCTGATCGCCTCGATCGAGGGGCACCGCGGCATGCCTCGGCCCCGCCCGCCCTTCCCGGCGGTCAGCGGGCTGTGGGGCCGCCCGACCGTGATCAACAACGTCGAGACGCTGGCCTCGGTCGCGCTCATCTTCCAGCACGGTGCCGACTGGTATGCCGAGTACGGAACCGAGAAGAGCAAGGGCACCAAGACTTTCGCCCTGGTGGGCCACGTGGCGCGGCCGGGGCTCGTAGAAGTCCCGCTCGGCACGACGCTGCGGGAGCTGATTTTCGACATCGGAGGCGGTGTCTCCAGCGGTCACCGGTTCAAGGCGGTTCAGACAGGCGGTCCGTCGGGCGGTTGCCTTCCCGAGGAGAAGCTCGATATCCCGGTCGACTACGAGTCGCTCCAGGAGGCGGGCACGATCATGGGGTCCGGGGGCGTGGTCGTCATGGACGAGCGGACATGCATGGTAGACTTCGCCCGTTTCTTCCTCGACTTCGCGGCCGACGAGTCGTGCGGCAAGTGCGGTCCCTGCCGGCTCGGCACCCGCCAATTGCTGCGGATCCTGGAGGACATCACCCAGGGTGCGGGCACCGAGTCCGACCTCGAGCTGCTCGAGGGGCTCTGTCACAACGTGATCGAGGGATCGCTCTGCGGGCTCGGCCAGACTGCACCGAATCCGGTGCTCACAACGCTCCGGTACTTCCGGGACGAGTACGTGGCGCACGTCGAGTCGCGGACCTGCCCGGCGCTCGCCTGCCGCGACTTCATCGCCTTCGAGATCGACGATGAGAATTGCACCGGCTGCGCCGCGTGCGCCGCCCTCTGCCCGGTGGACGGGATCAGCGGCGAGAAGAAGCAGCTGCATGCGATCAACGCCGCGGTCTGCATCAAGTGCGGCGTGTGCAGCGACACCTGCACCTTCGGCGCGGTGGCCACCGTGGATGCGCATCCATGAGCCCGAAGATCGAGATCTCCCTCAACGGGTCGACCGTCGAAGCCGATGCCTCCGCGACGGTGCTGGAAGTGGCGCTGGAGCATGATCTCTTCGTTCCGCACCTCTGCCATCACCCGGATCTCGAGCCCGCCGGCGTCTGCCGACTCTGCCTGGTGGAGGTGGATGGCCGAATGGTCACCGCCTGCAACACGCCGGTCACGGCGGGCGCGAAAATCCGGACCGATACCCCGACCGTGCAGCAGACCAGACTCGGAGCGGTGGAGCTCCTGCTCGTCAACCACCACGGGGGCACGATCGACTGCGAGGAGGGCGAGGCCTGCGACCTGAACCGCATCGCTCGCTTCGTCGGCGCGGACGAGGCACGCCTCGGTCGCTATCGGCCCCCCGACCGAACCCTGCCGGTGGACGGGTCGAACCCGTTCTTCACCTTCGATCCGGGCCTCTGCGTGCTGTGCGGGATCTGCGTTCGCACCTGCGACGAGATCGTCGGCGTGGCGGCGATCGACTTCGTGAAGCGCGGTTTCGACACGACGATCGGTAGTGCGCCCGGCAAGCAGTGGATCGACTCGGACTGCGTCTCCTGCGGCGAGTGCGTCGAACGCTGCCCGACCGGCTCGCTCTCGTTCACCGGGTTCGAGACCCCGGAGTACGAAGTCACCACGACCTGCACCTACTGCGGATGCGGATGCGGCATCCACCTCGGCGTCTCCGGCGACCGGATCGTGTCGGCGCGCGGGCAGCGCGAGAATCCCTCCAACGAGGGCCGTCTGTGCGTGAAGGGCCGGTTCGGATTCACGTTCGTAAATTCGCCGGAGCGGCTGACGACGCCGCTCATCCGCCGCAACGGTGCCCTCGAAGAGGCGACGTGGGACGAGGCGCTCGATCTGGTGGCCGCGCGGTTCTCCGCCGCCCGCGGCGACGCGTTCGCCGCGATTGCCTCGGCGAAGCTCACCAACGAGGAGAACTACCTGATCC
This sequence comes from Gemmatimonadota bacterium, assembly GCA_023554245.1. GTDB lineage: Bacteria > Gemmatimonadota > Gemmatimonadetes > Palauibacterales > Palauibacteraceae > Carthagonibacter > Carthagonibacter metallireducens. The sequence goes on along the minus strand of JAMJQL010000018.1, from coordinate 1,897 downwards.
AGAAGTTCTCCCGGGCGGTCATGGGCACGAACAACGTCGACCACTGCGCGCGACTGTGTCACTCGCCATCGGTGGCGGGACTGGTGCAGAGCTTCGGCAGCGGAGCGATGACGAGCTCGTCGAAGGACCTCGGCGATGCGCGCTGCATCTTCGCCATCGGCACCAATACGACTGCCGCGCATCCGATCATCGGGCTCCAGATCATGCGCTCGATCCGAGCCGGGGGACGGCTGATCGTCGCGAATCCGCGCGAGATCGAGCTCGCACGCCATGCCGACCTGTTCATCCAGCACCGGGCGGGCAGCGACGTCGCGCTGCTGATGGGGATGATGCGGGTGATCGTCGAGGAGGGCCTGCACGATCCGGAGTTCATCGAGTCGCGGTGCGAGAACTTCGAGGCGTTCCAGGAGTCGCTGGCGGAATACGACGATGCGACGGTCGAGGAGAAGACCGGCGTGCCCTTCGCGAAGATCGCCGAGGCGGCGCGTATGTACGCCGAGAACTCCCCGGCGGCGATTCTGTACGCGATGGGCATCACCCAGCACACGCACGGGACCGACAACGTCCTGGCCACCAGCAACCTCGCCATGCTGACCGGAAACGTGGGCGTTCCCTCGGGCGGCGTGAATCCGCTGCGCGGCCAGAGCAACGTGCAGGGCGCCTGCGACATGGGAGCGCTGCCCAACGTCTATCCGGGCTACCAGAAGGTGGAGCTGCCCGAGGTGCGGGCAAAGTTCGAGCAGGCCTGGGGCGCGGATCTCGACGACGCACCCGGTCTGACGCACCTGGAGATCCTGCGCGGGGTCACGGCCGGGCCGATCCGGGCCATCTACCTGGTCGGAGAAAATCCCGCCCTGAGCGAGGCGGACGCGACGCACGCGCGGGAAGCGATGGAGAAAGTGGACTTCCTGGTGGTGCAGGACATCTTCCTGACCGAATCGGCCGAGTACGCCGATGTGGTCCTGCCCGCCGCGAGCTTCGCCGAGAAGGACGGGACATTCACGAACACCGAGCGCCGCGTGCAGCGGGTGCGGAAGGTGATCCCGCCGGTCGGCGAGTCCCGGAGCGACGCCTGGATCACCTGCGAGATCGCCCGGCGCATGGGAGCGTCCGGGTTCGAGTTCGAGAGCGCCGAAGCGGTGATGGAGGAGATCGCCTCCCTGACGCCCAGCTACGGCGGGATCACCCACGACCGGATCGATCAGGTCGGGCTGCAGTGGCCCTGCCCGGACCCCAGCCATCCGGGGACGCGGTATCTGCACGCCGAGACCTTCCCGCGCCCGGGCGGACGGGGCCGGTTCGTTCCCCTCGAGTACCGACCACCCGACGAGGAGCCGGACGCGGAGTACCCGCTCGTGCTCACGACCGAGCGGAGCCTCTACCACTATCACACGGCGACGATGACCCGCCGGGTGCCGGGACTCGAGACGCTCCGTTCCGAGGAACTGGTGGAGATCCACCCACGCGATGCGGTGGAGCTCCAGATCGCCAGCGGAGACCGTGTCCGGGTGACTTCGAGGCGCGGCGAGGTAGAGGCGCACGCCCTGGTGACGGAGGCGTCACCGCCGGGCACGATCAGCATGACCTTCCATTTTCACGAGTCGCCGACCAACGTGCTGACGAACGCGGCCTGGGATCCGGTAGCGAAGATCCCCGAGACCAAGGTCTGCGCAGTGCGGGTGGAGCGGGCCTAGCGACAACTGACGGCACGGGACGGACCCCCGACGGCGTTGACCTGCGGTCCGCGGGCGACCGAGGTTGTCTCGTTCCGTGTACCCGGTTCGAGCACCCGAGGGAGGTTCGATGAGCGATCGCGAGGGTCGGAGGTCATTCTGGGGGATCGTGGGCCTGTACGTGGCCGGATCCTGGATCTGCCTCCAGGTCGTGGATGTGCTCG
>JAMJQL010000150.1 GCA_023554245.1 Gemmatimonadota bacterium | reverse complement strand
GGGATCGTCTCGACCTCTCCCTCGAGGAGGAACCGCGACAGCAGCGGTCGGGCGTCCTGACCGAGCCGCGCCGATACGACGGTGCCGGTTTCGGAGAGGGACGGTGCGCCGATCCCGACCTCAGGCGCCGCGAGCAGTTTTCGAAGGATCTTCTCGTGGTCTGGTTCCTGAAAAATGATCGCGACGACCGCGGAGGTGTCGAGGATCACACGCCCTCCGATCCGTAGCCGAGGATCTCGTCCTCCTCGGATGGCGTCAGTCGTCGGCCGCGCTCTCGATCGGGAACGATTGGCCAGAGCTCATCCTCCAGAAAGCGTGCGAGCCGGGCGGCCGGACGCTGGCCCGCGCCCGTGGAAAGACGCGCATGCCGCTCCTCGAGTGCCCGGCGGATCGCTTCCGTCTTCGTTTCGCCCGCCATCTTCGCCACCTCCCGTGCCAGGCGCTCCGCCTCCTCGTTCTTGATGTTCAGAGCCACGCTCAACCCTCCCTCAACCGGTGTCTCAGGACCCACGGATCGGTACGCGCAGGAAATATACCATTATGTATGAATTACACCAACCGGGTCATCTTTGTGGGTGGACTGCGGTGCTACGCGAGGCGGGCCTTCAACTCCGCCGGGCCCAGGATCTCGAACACCACCTGTCCCGTACGCGCAAGAAGCGCTTCGTCTCCTGTCACCAGGGCCACGGCTCCGGCGCGAGAGGCGAGCTGGAGGAATTTCCGGTCGTCAGGGTCGCGGCATTCCGGCACAGTACCTGATTTTCCACTGCCTGGCCCGATCACCTCGGCCCACGGCAGATACTCTCCCAGCAGTTCCTCCAACTCAGTTTGGGACAGCCCGAACCGAGGACAGGTCAGCACGCGAATCCGCTCGTCCGCGCGCCCACGCAATGGCTTTCGCGACATCGTCCTCGGAGATCTCGAGCTCCTTCAGGCGCGCCCGGACCTCATCGGCCCGGGAGGGCTCGAGAGGCTCGAGAACGATCCGGTTTCCACTCTGCGTCACCACGAAATGGTCCAGTGGAGAATGTCGGTCAGAAGGTAGGGAAGTAAGGACAAGGCAATGGCTGCTGTGCCGTACGACGGATTCCGACTCAGCCCCGACCCACACAAGCCGTAAAGGCTTGCTGTGGGATCGATCGCCTCCGGTAGCATCAGAGGGGTCAGCGCCGGAAATGACCGCCACGAGACCGGAGGACGAGATGCTGGTGAGAGCCCTGATCTTCGATGGATACGTGAGTGATCCCCACTGGGTGTACCGGTGGAGGGAGCTGGAGTGGGGAGCCCGGGGCGTGGCGCACTTCTACGGGCCGGAGCACCCCGCCAGCTCGTGCCGGAGGGTGATGAGCCACATCCTCGACCGGCTCGAGATCGAGCCCGCACTGCGGGACGCCTGGTGCGCCATGCACGCTGACGAGCTGATCGTCCACGAGTTCCGGGGAGAGTGGCCCCGGTCGATCCCCCGGGAGGTGCGCCGCCGGCGGGTGTTCCAGGTCCCGGTCCGCTCGATGTGGAGCCTGGGGCTGGCTTCGGAGGGGGTGGAGCGGGTGGGGACGGCGTGAGGGGTGGCGGTTCCGCACCGGGGGTATAATGTGCCTATCATGCAGAGCACAGAGATCACCTGGCAGCACGCGCAGCAGATGCCGGACCTCGAGGCCGTGTTTCGACGGGAGTAAGGCATGCGGTTGATCAGTAGGGCGGGAGCGGCCCTGACCCGGGGATATCCAATGCTGTCACAATCACGCCGATTATCGACGCTGACTTCTTCGTATCTCCTTCTGGTGCTCGGGTGCTCCGGTGGCGAGCCCCATTCCCGCAATGCGATCGAGCTCGTGGGCGCGAACGATCCCGTGGTCGATGTGCCGGCCCTGCAGGACGCGGTGAACCAGTATGCAGAGGTGGTCCTCGAGGGCGTCTTCGCACTCGGAGACTCGGCCCGTATCGTCATCACTCGGTCCGTGGAGATCAGCGGGAACGGGGCCAGCCTCCGGGGCGGGTACGAGTCGATCACGATCCGTAATCCAGAGGGCGGCCGCGTCTTACTCGAAGATCTTTCGATCGAGGGAGCCTCCGGGACCGCGATCCTCTACCTGGAGGGAGACGATCTCGAGATCCGCCGTGTCCGGATCCTCGACGTCGTGCCCGGGCGCGTCTACCGGCAGGTCCCCGCTTCGGTCCTGCCGCAGGAGGTCACCGGGCGCATCGGCTTCGTGGCCTGGGACTGGGACGCGGATAACGAGGCCCCCGGCGGCAGGATCCAGGGCAGGATCGTGGTCCGTGACTGCCAGTTGGACCTCCGGCGTCCAGAATCCCCTTACAGTCGGGCGATCGTCACGGCGGGCGGGAGCGCCGACGTGGAAATCACCGACAGCGTGATCCGAGACGAGGGGGGACCGAATGCGGTCGGCGTCGAGGTGTTCGTCGGGAATCGGACGGTCACTCTGGAGCGGAACGAGATCATCGCAGGCCTGCTCCCGGCCGGGGTGTTCGGAAGCCGGGGGCCGGTATTTGTACGCGACAACAGCCTGCGAACGACGGCCGCGAACGAAGGTCGCGGCGCTGTCCTGATGCTCGCGACGCATGCCGACAGCGCCGGAGAGGTGGTGGGTAACGAGATACGGATCGAGGGGGCGACGGCCGGCATCGTGACCGGGTTCGACGCCGGGAATCCCCTGGTCACCGGCCCGATCCGGATTCCCTATCGCAACGGTTCGATAAGGAGCAACACGATCTCGGGTACGCTCGCGGCCCCGGAGGGTGAGGGAGGCGGGATCGTGCTGGGCTACGAGTCGCGCGGGAATCTCCTCGAGGGAAATGATCTCGGCGGCCTGACGACCGTCGACGGGCAAGCGCCGGCGCCGTCCGTTCGCCTCGGACCGACCACGGGCGGGAATGTCGTCGAGCTGCTGAGCCCGGATGAGATCGTAAGGGACGAGGGGGACGACAACCGCATCTCGGGTTGATAGGCGTGCCGCCCCCCGTGTCCGTCTAGCGGACCTCAGCCGTGATGATGGCCTGGCTGCTGCCCGGGTTCGCCTCGTTCGTGCCCTCCGCCTTCACCTTCCAACCTTCGTAGTATCCGGTCCCGGAGCACGTCCAATTGGAGTACGTTCGGGAGAGCGGCAAGTCGTATCGCTTGACTTTCCAGACGCACTCGAGCGTCCCGACACCGGGCTCGGTGAGCTCGTAGACGGCCGTCCCGGACGAGGTTCCGTGGCCGGTACGGAGGTCGAGCATTCCGTTCCCCACCATGTGCACGTAGCCCTCCAGGTCACCGGTCACGACGTATCCGCTGTCCACATCGCGTGCCTGGAAGATCCCGCTCGGCGTGACGAAGGACTCTCCCGAATAGTACCGATCGAACGTGATCTGCCAGGTGAGCACCATCAGCGGCTGGCTTGCCGGTGCGAACAGGGGGTCGGCCGCGGATGGCCCGAGGGGCGCTTCCTCGCAGCCCACCGCGAGCGCGACGGCGGGAAGTAGTCCGAGTATCCACGATCTGCGCATCTCTCCGACCCGGAGAGCGGAAAGCAGGGAGCGACATCGCATGACGAACCTCCTTGTTCTGCGGCGGGCCGACCCGAGTGGCCTTCGGAGCGTCCCTCCGGTTGCTGGCCGCGGAACGCTCCCGTGGGGTAAGATGCAATCGGGCCGTCATCCGAAGATCGTCTCAGGATCAGAGGTGTCTCGAAGTGCCCACATGCGCGCGATCTCCCGTCCTCCGGCTCCTCGGGAGCCCCGTCCTCGAAGACGCTCCCGGGCATGCGCCGGGAAAGGCCCTGCCAGGACGTCCCCTGGCGGTGCTCGCGCTCCTCGGCTCGGGGAGCGGTCGCGGCCTGACCCGGGACAAGCTGGTCGGATTGCTGTGGCCCGATCAGCCGCAGGAAGCGGCCCGTCACAGCCTGTCCGACGTCGTCTACCGGGCCCGCAAACTCGTCGGCGAGAAATCGGTGAGGAGCGAGGCGGAGTTCCTGTCGCTGGATCGCGCCGTGGTCCGCTCGGACGTCCTGGAGTTTTCCGAGGCGATCGCCCAGGGTGACCTCTCCCGCGCGATCGAACTGTACCGGGGCCCCTTCCTCGACGGATTCCACCTTCCCGGGGCTCCGAGGGAGTTCGAGGTCTGGCTCGACCATGAGCGTTCGCGGCTCGCCTCCGAGTACGAAAAGGCGGTGGAGGCGCTCGCGGAGTCGGCCGAGGCGGACTCCGATCCCGTGCGGGCCGCGGAGATGTGGCGCCGGCTGATGCGGCAGGATCCCACCAACTCGCGCGTCGCTCTCCGATTGATGCGTACTCTCGCCGGGGCGGGGGACGTGGGAAACGCGATCTCGTTCGCCGAGGAGCACGAGCGCTTCCTGCGCGAGGAGCTGGACCTCGATCTGCCCGCACCGGTTCGCGAATACGTCGGGGCACTTCGCGAGGGGACCGCGCCGGAGTCGAGTGCGGTCACGCCATCGACGGCAAGATCGGCTGTTGCTCGCGGTTCGGCGGGGGTGCTGCCGAGTGGCACCGCGAACGCGCCGCGGCCGATCGGGGCAGGGGCCGGGGCGCGACGGAGCCGGCGCGGCTGGCGACTCGCCGTTCCGCTCATCCTGTTGCTGGCCCTCGCATACGCGGGACTCGGAGTCCTCCGTCGAAGTTCCCTGGCAGGCGGAGCGATACCGGAGATCCGGTCCATCGCCGTGCTTCCGTTGCACGACCTGTCCGACAGCGGGGGAGAGCCGTACCTGGCGGACGGGCTGACCGCCGAGCTGATCGGAGAGCTCGGACAGCTGAACGCGCTCGAGAAGGTGATCTCCCGGCGAACCGCGATGCAGTACCACGATGACGATCGGTCGCTATCCGAGATCGCGAGCGAGCTGGAGGTCGATGCGATCCTCGAGGGAACGGTGTTCCGCGCGGCCGAGGAAGTGCGGATCACGCTGCAGCTGGTGCATGGACCCACGGATCGGGTGGTGTGGTCCAGGGCGTACGAGGGCCGGGAGAGTGACCTGATCCCGCTGCAGAAACGGGTGAGCCGGGACGTCGCCGACGGGGTGCAGCTCACCCTGACGCCTGAGGAGGCGGAGCAGCTGGTTAGGGCCGGGCCCGCGACCGATCCGCAGGCCTACGAAGCCTACCTCAAGGGGAAGTACCACGTGTTTCGCTGGGGAGATGCCGACGCCCTGGCGGCTCGCGGGCACTACGAGCGAGCGATCGAGCTCGACCCGGAGTATGCCGCCGCGCACGCGGCGATCGCCGAGCTCTGCATCATGGCGCTGCCCATCAACATCGATACGTCATGGACGCTCGACGATTGCGAAGCCATGGCTCGCCGCGCGCTCGTCATCGACCCCGAACTGGCCGAGGCGCATGCGGTTCTCGGACTGATCCACAACACGAGATGGGACTGGCCGGCCGCGGAAGCGGAGTACCGAAGGGCGATCGAACTCAATTCGAACGCTGTCGAGCCGCGGATCTGGTACGCCCTCTTCCTGTCGCAGATGCTGAGACTGGACGAGGCCGTGGCGGAGGGTCTGCGAGCGGAAGAGCTGGATCCGTTGAACGGCTTCGCCAAATCGATCACGGCCGGAGCGCTGATGAACGCGCACAGATACGACGAGGCGCTACAGAAGCTGGACGAGGCGCTGGGACTCGATCCGGACCACGGGGGCGCCTACATTTACGTTGCCGCGATCCGAAATCTGCAAGGCAGGCCCGAGGAGGCGCTGGAGGCCGCCCGCCGGGCCGCCCGCCGTACAGGGGCGGACGCGGGCCAGATCCTGGTGCTGCAGGCCTGGAGCCACGCGTTGCTGGGTGATGGGGAGCGGGCGCTGCAGGTGATGGATCAGGCCCTGGAGCTGAGGGGACCCATCGCCACGGCGTCGGGCTACGCGATCGTCCTGCAGGTCCTCGGGCGCGTGGACGAGGCGCTAGAGATGCTCGAGATGGCCTATCAGGCGCGGGCGCCGTGGCTTCCGAACGTGACCTCGTACCCGCACTACGACGCGCTGCGCGAGCACCCGCGGTTCCGGGCCATCCGGCAGGGGATGGGGCTGTAGCAGGGGGCTGCGGTCGGCTTTCTTCGGGGCTTCGATTTCGGGCCGGACGTGGAGGATCGCGATCAAGCCCTGATTCATCCGGAAAAGGAGCTCGAA
>JAMJQL010000149.1 GCA_023554245.1 Gemmatimonadota bacterium | reverse complement strand
ATCCGAGTAGGAGATCAGCTTCCGCTTCAGCCGCTCGAGTCCGAGCATGTCGAGGCTGTGAGAGCGCTTTCCGGGGTCCAGGACGTAGGAGCCGAGCGAGGTGTCGAACTCGATTCCTCCGATCGGGGCCCCGGCCCGCTCTAGCACGATCATGTCGTACTTGATGTTGTGTCCGACCTTCCGGACTTCGGGATCCGCGATGAGCGCGCGCAGCTCCGACATCCCGTCCGATTCCAGGGCCGGCAGGTTGGGTACTTCCGTGGTGTCGAAGGCGAAGCTCGGATTGCCCTGTGCGTCCGGCACGGTGGACGGCGGCCGGTGGGCGAAGGGAAGGTACCAGGCTCGGCCCGGTTCGGAGGCGAAGGAAATTCCGACGAGATCCGCCCGCATGGGGTCGATCGAGGTCGTCTCGGTGTCGATCGCGATCGTGCCGGCCTGTCTCAGAAGGCCGACGAGTTCGGATACTCTCGCCGGATCCGTGACCGTCTCGTAGCGCCGCTCTTCGGCATCCGTTCCGGGAGCCTCCTCGTCGGCGCCCGGCTCCTCGGGGGCGTACTCGCGCGCGAGGCCATGGAATTCGAGGTCGAGAAACAGTTCGCGCAGTCTGGCCCCGTCGGGTGGCTCTCGCCGCAGGGCCTCCAGGTCGAGCTCGATCGGGGCGTCGGTGCGGATCGTCACCAGCTGCTTCGAAAGCCGCGCCGCTTCCGCGTTCTCCATCAGGGCTTTCCTGGCCCGGGTCGACTCGATCTCGCCCGCATGAGCGAGAATGTTTTCCAGCGAGCCGTACTCGGCCAGCAGCCCCGGTGCCGTCTTCGGTCCGATCCCGCGAACTCCGGGCACGTTGTCCGAGCTGTCCCCGATCAGTGCCAGGTAGTCCACCACCTGTGACGGGGGAACGCCGAGGCGCTCCGACGCGTTCTCGGGCGTCACCTCGGCCTCCTCGACCGCTCCCGCACCCCCTCGCCCCGGATTCAGCAGGTGTACGTCATCGTCGATCAGCTGGTAGAAGTCCTTGTCACCCGAGACGATCACGGTGTCGAGGCCTGCCTCCGAAGCCTGGTGCGCCAGGGTACCGATGACGTCGTCGGCTTCCCACGGCTCGACTTCGATCACCGGGACGCGGAATGCTTCCACCACTTCGCGGCAGCGGTCCATCGACGCCGCCAGTTCGTCGGGCATCTTCTCACGCGTCGCCTTGTACTCCGCGAACATCTCGGTCCGGTAGCTGTCCCCGGCGTCCAGCACTACTCCCACGTAGTCGGGCTCGTATTCATCGAGAATCCGGATCAGGAACCGGGAGAGCCCGAACGGCGCCGAGGTGTTCTCGCCCCGCGTGGTCGTGAGAGGGCGGCTGATCATGGCGAAAAAGGCCCGGTAGATCAGCGCGTGACCGTCCAGCAGGAAGAGGGTCGGGCGATCTGAACTGGTTTCTCTCACGTTCCGGTGTCACTCGCGGCAGGAGGAGAAAAACGGGCGCCCCGGTCGATTTCGGCCGGGGCGCCCTGTCCAGCTGGCTTCGAAACAGTTCGACGTCGAGTCGATCAGACCTTGACGACGTTCGTCGCCCGGAGGCCCTTGTCTCCCTCGGTCAACTCGAACTCGACTTCCTGCCCCTCGGCGAGAGTCTTGTATCCATCGGTGGTGATCGAGGAGTAATGGACGAAGATGTCTCGTCCTCCTTCATCCTCGATGAAACCGTAGCCTTTGGAATCGTGGAACCACTTGACCCTGCCTTTGGACATGGATGTCCTCCTCGTGAATGGAACGACTGACGGCCGCCCGTGATTGAGCACGGCCTGTCAGATGCTACCCCTCGATCATGGGGTCGTCAACCGAGAATCGACCCAGGTCATAAAGGTGCCGGTAGATGTGCCGGTACGCCGTGATCGTCTTCACGTAAACCCGCGTTTCACGGAACGGAATCCTCTCGACCAGCAGCTCCGCATCGGCCGAGAACTCCGGAAATTCACGCCAGCGGGCGTACCGGTGCGGCCCTGCATTGTACGAGATCAGGGCCGGGGCCAGCGCTCCTCCGTTCCGGTCCAGCAACTCCCGGAGGTACAGGGTACCCAGATCGAGGTTCACCTCGGCTACCTTGAGCTGGTCCGCCTCGAATCCGGAGATCCCGCTCCGGCGCGCCAGCTCCGAACCGGTCCGAGGCAGTATCTGCATCAGGCCGACCGCCCCCGCATGGGAGGCGACCTCACGATCGAATTGCGACTCCCGGCGGGTGATCGCCGCAACGAGGGCGGGATCGAGATTCTGTCTCCCGGCTGCGGCCGCCAGCGCTTCTTCGTAGATCAGCGGATAGACACCCCGAAGCAGGTCATCCGACCATGCGCCGGACCCCGAACGCCGCACTGCGTCGGCCAGTGCGGTGCCCTGCCAGGTCCAGCCGCGCTCATTGAGAAGCAGCGCGAGCCGGAGTCGGACTTCGGGCGTTTCTCCGGTCCGGTCCCGGGTGGAGAGCTCTCGCACCGCCCGGTTTCGCCAGCCGAAGTCGCGCAACAGGTCCATGCTCTCCACCAGCACCGTGTCGCGCGATCGCGGATCGGGAAGCGGCGCCATCGCGCGGCGCGGAATCTCTTCCCATGCGTCGAGACCCAGCGAAGTCGCGGCGAGGATCCCGTAGTAACCGAGCGGATCGTAGCCCAGCGACTCCCGGTAGAGCGCCTTCGCCGCGGCGCTATCGCCGGCGGCCTCCCTGGAGCGAGCCGACCAGTAGATCGACGCGTGGTACCAGTTTCCGCCCGGAGATCGTCGACGGTAGGTGTCGAAGTACTCCATCGCGTCGGTCGGACGCTCCTGAAGCAGGCCCAGCATGCCCAGTCGGAAGAGTGCCGTGCCTGCGTATCCGGAGCTCGGATGACGCTCGACGGTGATCTCGTAGGCTTCGGCAGCCCGGTCGAGATCTCCACGGTCGTGGTGAATATCGGCTACGAGGTACGCGGCATAAGCGCCGTCGGGCGCTCCGGCCACATCTGCCACCCGGCGCCACAGCGCGATCGCCTCGTCCCGTCGGCCCTGTCGATACAGGGCGCGTCCTGCGAGGAACAGCGCCTGCGATCGGAGCCGCTCGGAGTCCCCGGGCACCTGAGTTTCGGCTCCACTCAGCCAGGGGGAGAGTGTCTCCCGGACCTCCGAGTATCGGCCGCGGGCGAACCACGCCCGTGCCAGTTCCAGCCTCGCTGCGGCGCTCTCGGATTCCGTCGCACGCTGGAGCAGCCGTTCGCGCAGCTCCACCGCGCGTCTCGTTCGTCCTGCAGCCTGGTCCGATTCGGCAACCAGACGCAGGGCCGCGGTGGTCGAATCGAGAGATAGATACGTTTCGCCGACGCGTGAGCTGCCGCGTCTCAGGTCCAGGGCCTGTCGCGCCAGACGGAGTGCCTCGGCCGTGTCTCCGCGTGCGAGAAGCCCGGGCAGGATCCACTCGCCGGCCAGTGTCGCCGCGGCCCGCGCGGAGAGATCCCCGGCGGCGATCAGCCCGGCCGCCGTGTCGCCGGAGGTGAAGGCGGCGCGCGCGACCTCGATCATGATCGAGTCAACGGGAATCGCGGGATTCCCTCGCAGCTCATCGGCCGTGATTACGGCGCGATCCGGCTCACCGGCCCGGCCGAGGGCCTGCAGGGCCGAAAGTCGAAGCCAGTGTTCAGAGTGGTCGGAATATGAGGCGGCTTCCATCCAGGAGGCGGCGGCCTCGAGGTCCTGGCCGAGCCTCTCCAGCGCGCGAGCCCGGCCGACCAGAGCCGTCAGGAGCGAGGTCGTATCGGCGCGCTCGCGAAGCGTCGGCAGAATCCTGTCGAACCTGTCGCGCGCCTGGCCGGCGTCGCCCTCTTCCAGCTCGGCCAACGCCTGCAGCAGGCGTCCTTCCCCGCTCGCGAGACTGTCGAGCCACGACCGCTCTGAGAGCAGACGCCTGACCGTCGTCCAGGCGCGAATCCCGGCGTAGGATCGAGCTGCGGCCAGCACCACCTCGGGCTCCGCCTCCGGTCCTGCCTGCGCGAGCTCGGCAGTCAGCATGCGACTGGCCGAAAGCGGGAGCCCGTCGGCCAGCAGGACTTCGGCTCGACTCAGCGAAGCGTCGGGGCCCTGAGTCGCCGGCTGCGCCGCGATCGGCGCCGTGCCGACCAGGAAGAAAACCGGAAGCGAAACCGCGATTCTCATCCAGCCGTCTCCTCTGCACGCAGTCGCTTGGCGGCATCAGCCAGGGCGGTTCTGGATCTCTGGTCCAGATTGTAGACCCCGAAGTCGCCAGAGTCCTCGAATATCAGACGAACCTGGAAGGGAAGGGATTCCTCGTATCGCCATTCGATCTCGGGAAACTCGCCGGGCCGCTGAGGCCGGCGGGCGATCTCCTGGTCGGGAGGACCCAGCTGAACGTGCGCTCGGCCGCGGTCGGTTTCCCAGCCGGGCACTCCAGGCTCCGTGTACCGGTTGTTCGCCACCGACATCCGGTCGAAGTAGCGCCGGAGGAACTCGTTCGGCAACGTCGTCGTGTCGGGATCCGTCGCGATCCAGAACGCTTCCCAGTGGCGCGCCCGCTCGGAGGGAGAGGCGGCGAGCCAGGTGGCGAGGGTGTCGCCGGAGACCGCGTAGCGGAGGTGGTCGGCAGCCGATCGGAAATCCGGGAACGCCCACTCGTCATCCAGGGTCACCAGCAGGGCGGTCTCGCGCACGATGCCGGATTCGGGTCGCCACACCCGCAGCCGGGTCACTCCCGGCGGAACTCGTCGCTGAGGCAGTGGACCGCTCGCGGTGGCGGGACCGTTCTCGGTGCGTCTCAATTGCACCGTGTCGCGCCACAGGGCCACGCCGGAGTCCGACTCCGCCAGCACTTCAACTACGAGCGGCCCCTCCTCGCCGGACCCGTCTTCGACGACCAGTTTAAGCGGTTCCCGGCCCGCACTCACCGTGGCACGCGGGGCGAGCAGCATCGGCGGCGGCTGAGCGAACGCCTCGCGCGGTACGGCGTGGAATACCGGCTGCGGCTCCGAGAGAAACGTCCCCGGGTCGGCTGGAAGTGGCCAGATCACCTCGAAACTCCGGTAGGCTTCCCGACGCGATGTGAGTTCGCGAAGTGCCACCTGGACTTCGTATTCGCCGGGCGGAAGCGTGACGAAGTCCTGAAAGAACACGCGCTCTTCGCGGCTGACCGTCTCCGGGAAGTCGTCGACCCTCACCGTCTCCCGACGTTCTCTGGACAGAACCGTGTCGGATCCTGATATCGCGCGGAGCCGGACCTGGTAGCGGGCGGCGTAGAGATCCCCGTCCTTGGAGAAGCGAAGCGCGGACGGTGGCATCGAGGCTGCGAAGCCCAGCCAGGCCGAGTCGGCGGGCCCGGCGAGCAGCACGATTCGACCGACGACGGGGAATTCGATGGTGCCCGCGAGGAAGCCCCTGTCCCGATACCCATCCAGCACGTTCGCGACGTGCTGCACTCGGGCGGTGGAAGGACCCTCCACCTCGGGACGCCCTCCCCCGCAACCGCTCGTGACCACGGTCAGCGCCATCAGCGCCACCGCGATCATCGTCCGTCCCGCCGCTTCCGACAACATTCCTGTCGATTCGCCCCCGTACGAAATCCGTCGAGCTCCCCCCGGTGATCCCGGACGCACAGTTCGTACCCCGCAGCCTGCGGCGGGGGTCAGAATCTGCAGTCCTGCCCATGTCAGGCGCCAGTTTGGAGTTGTTTCGAGGCGGATCGGAATGACGTCACGCCGAAATGCGACGCGGGGCGCATCAGGGCGCCCCGCGTCGGTGTGGCAGCCGTCCCTCACCCGAGGGACGAGGAAGCGACCTCGATCAGAAGTCGGTGCTCCAGATCATCCGCAGCATGACGTAGCGCCCGAAGTTCGGCACGCCCACGAAGCTCTGATAGTCGTTGTCGAAGATGTTGTTGATGTCGAGCTGCACGCCGACTCCGGTATCGCTGAACTGGTAGCCGGCGTTCAGATCGAACACGGTGTACGCTTCCACTTCGCCGGTGTACACGCCGGAAGCGACCGGGAACCCGTCCACGAATCGGCCCCGGAACGCGCCGCTGAGTCCGCCGCCGGGCTCCCGATATCCGACCATCAGCGAGCCCTTCCACTTCGGCGCGTTCAGGGCCACTTCCCGGGTGGCCGGATCGTCAGCGTCTCCGGTGAGGAACGTGTCCTTCTCAACCCACGAGATTGTCCCTCCGAGCTCCCACCGCTCGTTGAAGATGTAAGTGAGCGACGCATCCGCTCCGAAGTAGCTGAAGTCACCCAGGTTCCGGTAGGTGAGAATGATCGGTGAGGCCGTGGTTCCCCCCTCCGTGGTCGGAGCGATCGAGCCGAGTGGCAACTGCCCGATCTGCTCCGCCAGCACCGCAGCCGTTCCGAGCGCCGTGGCCTCATCCGGGAAAGCCACCCCGACCAGCGGCAAGAACTGCTCGGCGAGGTAGGCCTCGGTCTGCTCCTGCGGCAAGAAGACGTTGGGTGTAAAGGGCTCCAACGCCGAGACGAAGTTGTCCACGTCCGTGTAGTAGAGGTTGGCGCCCAGAAGCAGGTTGTTGCCGAGCAACAGCCCCTTGTAGCCCACCTCGAAGGTCTGCCAGATCGTGGGCTCGAGCGCCGGGATGTCCTGGATGCCCGCCAGGTCCAGGGTCGGATTGATGAACTGCGCCGAATTCAGGTCGAGCGTCGCCGCCACCACCGGGATGTCGGACGCGCCCGGGGCCTGGATCCCCCCGAGAAGCGCCCCGGCCTGCGGGTCCCCGGCGCCCACGACCGCCACGGCCTCCTGCCAGAGCTGAGCGGTGGTGGTCGGCAGAAAGTCGCGCGTAGACTGACCGAGCAGGGGTGCGAACGGAGACATGTGCTGGGGTACGCCGTTCCCGTCCCGGCTGAACTGGAAACCACTCTCCGTCACGCCCTGGGCCCGGGCATCGTAGAAGAACGGCCCGCTGATCGGCACCGGCTGCGCGGCGATGTCGAGGAACAGGTTCAGGGTGTTCGGGGTCGAGAAGGCCCGGTTGAAGCTGGCCCTGATGCTGCGCTCGGGCGTCGGCTTGAACACGATCGCCGCGCGCGGCGAGAAGATCAGGTCCTCCAGCCTCGAGTGATCATCCAGACGAGCCGCTGCGACGAAGTTCCACTTGTCGGACCACCGGCCGTCGTACTGGACGTAGCCGCCGATCTCCGTGACGTCATCATCGTCCTCGTGACGCCCGTTGATCGTCCCTTCCGACTGCGGGTTCGTGTACAGGAAGTCGACCCCGTACGTCAGGCCGTTCCTGTCGTTGATGTCGAAACCGTGCTGCAGCTGAGCGACCGTCTGGTACGACTTGTCGATCAGCGGGCGCCCGGACCGCAGAAGGTAGCTCTGGTCGTTCGAGTTGCTGTTCCAGAACACCTGGCCGAACAGCCGCTTCCAGTTGAATCGGCCCTGCACGTAGCTATAGCCCCAGTCGCGCACCTGGCCGGCTCCGATCCCGGTGAGGTCCACGCTGTTGATCGCCTGCGTCCGACCACCGGAAAGTACGATCGAGGTTTCCTCGTTGGGTCGGAAGTCGCTGCGAAGGTCGAAGCCCCAACGCTGCATGTCGTAGTCACGCCCGTCCGCGACGTTGTCCACCCGGGTCACGAGCTCGGCCTGTCCTTCCGAGGAACCGATGTCGAGGTCGCCGGCGAAGTTGAAGCAGGCCGGGTCAGTCGGGTTGTATCCAGCCTCGATACAGGCGTCCGCGATCGCGCGCTGGCCGACCTCGACCGGATCGTTGTAGAAAAAGTCGGTCCCCCCGAAGTACTGAGCGGAGGCCTTGATCCCGAAGGTGCGCGAATCGTTGGCCCAGGCCACCCGACCCTCTGCCTGACCGGTGAATTCGGTCGACGATTCGAAGTTGTCGGGGGCGTTCTCGCCCTGGTGTCGAAAGCCTGGCGACAGCGCGATCGTCGCTCCCGGATCGTCGATCGGCGACTGGGTGAGGAAGTGGATCACGCCATTGGCGGCGTTCGGGCCGTACAGCGCCGAGCCAGGGCCCAGAACGACCTCGACCCGATCCAGGTCGGAGTTCGTCGTCGGATTGAAGTAGGAGATGTTCACGCGCAGCGACGGCACCCGCGAAATCCGGAAGTCCGTCAGATTCAACGTCGCGCCGGAGAACACGTTGTTGAATCCTCGGACCACGACGTAACTGCTCTGGAGGCCCGTGCTGACGAAGTCCACGCCTGCCTGTTCCTTGACGTGGTCGACGGGCGTAACCGTCGGTCGCTCGGCGATGTCCTCCCGGGAAACGACCTCCACGGCCGCAGGCGCATCGAGCGCTTTCTCGACCCGCTTCGATGTGGTCACCGTGATCGGGTTGAGATTGAAGCTTCGCTCCGACAGCGCGGCGTTTACCGAAGTCGTGGCCCCGGGCCGCACGACCACACCCTCCTGGCTGACGATCTCCCAGCCGGGGAGCGTAAATGCGACATCGTAAGTTCCGGCCGGAACACCGGTGATACGGAAAGCACCGCTGGAGCTCGAAAAGGTGCCCTCCACCACGCTACCGTCCTGCCTGAGCACCTCGACCTGGACGGTGGAGAGACCGGTTCCGGTCACCTGGTCGGTGATGGTCCCCGCGATCGCACCCTCCTGTGCCACGCCTGAATCCGGGAGGAGCAACAGGAAGAACAACGTCGGGAGCACGAGAAGCCACGATCTTACAGGCCGTCTCTCCATAGGAGCGCCTCGCTGCATGATTGGGAGGTGAAGCGCCGTACCCGAACTGCCTCGGCCGGCGGGCCGACGCTACCGAATCGCAGACGGACGCATTGTATCTGTGCTTTCGGCGGAATTGCAAGCGTGACGCCGCATGGCAGGTCGGATGCGAAAACGGGCCCGGGGAATCCCGGGCCCGTTCCTTCAGCGTTGTGGTCTGCCTTCAGGCAACCAGAGCCGGACTGTTCGAGTAGAAGTCTCGGGTCAGGCCGTACCCCGCTCGATCGCGTGAACGGCGTCGATCATCTTCTGCGCGCTTTCCTCCATGTCGATCACGATTCGATCGACTCGCGATACGAAGTAGTTGTGCGCGATGTTGATCGGGATCGCGATCGCGAGACCGGTCGCCGTGGTGATCAGGGCCACCTTGATGCCGCCGGCGACGAGCGTCGCTTCGACCTCGCCGGCAATCTCGATCGCCTGGAAGGCCTGGATCATTCCGATGACGGTCCCGAGGAAGCCGAGCAGCGGAGCCACGTTCGAGAGCGTCGCGAGCCACACGAGCCCACGCTCGAGCTTCGACACCTCGATCGCACCGGCGTTCTCGATCGCCTGCGTGACGCGCGCCGTTCCCTCCTCGTAGCGACGGAGACCTGCGGCGAGAATGTTGCCGGCCGGAGAGTTGGACTCCTCGCACAGCGACAGCGCCTGATCCAGCCGCTGCTGGGCGATCAGACCATCGACTTCCTTGAGGAGGCTGCGATTCTTCGCGGCCTTGATCTGCAGGTCGAAGAACTTCCATACGATGATCAGCAGGCCGATCGCGAGGCAGATTCCGAGCGGCCACATCATGAAGCCGCCGGCCTCCCAGAGGTCGGCCAGTCTGAGCTCCTGTCCCTGCCCGAGCGTCGGCGTCTCCTGCACGAGCCAGAGAGCGGCTCCAGTCACGCTTGCCAAGTTGTCCTCCGACGTTTTGGTATCCGGTTCCGGAATCCCGCAGAAACACGGGGTCCGCAAGCTATCCGGCGCGTTCGGCTGGTGTCAAGGGAAACTCCGGCCGCGAGTCGAGGCGAAGGCGAGGAGTTCGCGGGTCGCCGGGTGTCGGGGCGCGCTCAGAACGTCCGATGCGGGCCCATGTTCGACGATCCGACCGTCGTGCATCACCGCGACCCGGCTCGCAAGATGTCGCACCACCGAGAGGTCGTGCGCGATCAGCAGCAGAGCCATGTCGAATCTCTCCCGGAGGTCGATCAGCAGATTCAGGATCTGCGCCTGCACCGAGACGTCGAGCGCAGACACCGGCTCGTCGGCCACGATCAATCCGGGCTCGACGGCGAGGGCCCGAGCGATCGCGATTCTCTGTCGCTGACCGCCCGAGAACTCGTGCGGGTAGCTTCGCGCCGACTCCGGGGGCAGTCCCACGAGCGAGAGCAGATCCCGAACGCTGCGCTGGGCTTCGGCGCCGGCTGCGTCACGGTGAAACGAGATCACCTCCTGCAGGGCTTTCCCCACCGTATGCCGCGGATTCAGCGAGCCGTACGGGTCCTGGAAGACGACCTGTACCTCGCGCCGAAAAGCTAGCGTGGAATCGCGATCGAGGTGGGCAATGTCGCGGCCGCGCCAGGTGGCTTTGCCGGAATCGGGTTCCTCGAGGCCCAGCATCAATCGAGCGAGGGTGCTCTTCCCCGAACCGGAACGGCCGACGAGCCCGACCGTCTCTCCGGCGTGGACCGAGAGGTCGACACCGTGAACTGCTTCAAATCCCTCCGACTTCCGGGCACGGATCGGGCCCGCCCTTCCCCTCTCGTACCGTCGCGTAACGTTCTCGGCGCGCAGAACACAATCCGTGGCGGGAGACCGGGTCTGACCGCTCTCTCCAGCCTTCATGACGGACTCTCGTCGAGCAACCAGCAGGCCGCGCGGGTCGAGTGGCCGTCCAGCATCGGGGGGTACCTCTCGCTGCAACGGGCCTGCGAACGAGCACACCTGGGGTGGAAGCGACACCCCGGAGGCCAGTCGCCAAGGGAAGGAACGGTTCCCGGAATCGAAGCGAGCCGTGTACCGGGGCGCTCGGGGTCCGGGATCGACTGCATCAGCCCGATCGTGTACGGGTGTGCAGGCGAGTCGAGCACGGCGTCTGTCTCGCCTTCCTCCACGATGCGACCCGCGTACATCACCACGAGCCGGTTCGTCACCCGACGTGCGACGGCCGGGTCGTGCGTGATCACGAGCAGCGCCAGACCTCGTTCCCGGCGCAGATCATCGAGTAGGTCCAGAATCGCTGCCTGCACCGTGACGTCGAGGGCCGACGTGGCCTCATCGGCGATCAGCAGCCGTGGTTCTCCGGCCAGCGCCATCGCGATCATCACGCGCTGGCGCATCCCGCCCGACAGTTGGTGGGGCCAGGCCCTCGCCACCTCCATCGGCTCGGTGAGCCCGACCTGCTCGAGGAGCGACTCGACGCGTTGGCGCAGTCGCGCTCCATCGAGCGGTGAATGGGCTCTCACCGCCTCGGCTACCTGATCGCCTGCACGGAGAACGGGGTTGAGACTGGTCATCGGCTCCTGGAACACGATTCCGATCTCGCCGCCCCGCACTTCCCGCATTCGGGCGGGCGAGGATGTCAGAAGCTCCTCTCCCTCGAGGCGAATGCTCGAACCCACCTCTACGCGACTCGCTCCGCGCGGCAGGAGCTGCAGGATCGAAAGCGCGGTCGTGGACTTTCCGCAGCCCGATTCGCCGAGAAGGCCGAGTGATTCACCCGCGCCGACATCGAACGAGATTCCGTCCACGGCTCGCGCTTCCCCCGAACCGGTCCGAAATGCGACGGCGAGGTCACGCACCTCCAGCAAGGCGGACTCCGTCATTCTCCCCGCCTCGGATCGAGCGAGTCACGCAGGCCGTCGCCTACGAGGTTGAAGCTCATGACGGTGAACGCGATGGCGAGGCCGGGAAAGGTCGTGATCCACCACGCATCCGTCAGGCGATCCGCGCCCGACTGGATGATGCTGCCCCAGGAAGCGATCGGCGGTTGTACTCCCAGACCGAGGTAGCTGAGTGCCGCCTCTGCGAGAATTGCATTGCCGATTCCGAGCGTCGCGGCCACGATGATCGGGGTCGCGACGTTGGGCAGGATGTGCCTCCCGAGAATACGGCTCGGACCGAACCCGAGCGCTCGAGCTGCCTGGATGTACTCCCGTTCCCGAACGCTCAGAACCTGTCCTCGGACCAGACGGGACACCCCCATCCACCCGGTCAGGCCGAGGAGCAGCACGATCAGCGGCAGTGAAGGCCGGAACAGGGCCATCGCAGTGATGAGAAGTACGAGGCGAGGCAGGCTGAGGAACAGATCCACGGTCCGCATCAGCAGCGTATCCAGCCAGCCACCGGCATAGCCCGCGATCGCCCCTATCGCCGTTCCGACCGTCACCGCGATTGCTACCGCGAGCACTCCGATCAACAACGAGATCCTCGCCCCGTACAGTGTCCGGCTCAGCAGATCACGGCCGAGCTCGTCCGTTCCCAGCCAGTGTGCGGCGGACGGAGGAAGCAGACGTCCGGCCCCTAGATCGATCGCGTTCGGATCGAAAGGCGCCAGCAGGGGGGCGAGTAGAGCCGCTCCCGCGAGGAGCACCAGCAGACCGAGCCCAAGTACCGCCCCACGGTGCCTGCCGAATCGACCTTCCGCCGGCGCCACCCGCGAAGACCGGTTTCCGAAGAACCACGTGATACCGAGCAGGACAACCATGGTCACCAGCGCCACGATTCCATCCGCCTCGGGGGCGGCGATGATCTGCGCGATTCGCTGTCGTTTCCAGGCTGCGACCGCGAGAAGCGAGACCCAGGCCAGCGGCACGATCGCCCCCGACGCACCGCCCGCGTAGACCCGTGACAGGCCGGGCAGCACCCGATCCAATCGTCGTATGCCCGATCGCTCAGTCATATCGGACTCGCGGATCGACGAATGCGTAGAGAAGATCGGCGAGCAGGTTGCCCGCAATGACGAGCAGTCCGAACAGGAAGCTGGTGGCCATGACCAGAGGATAGTCGCGGGCGAGCACCGCATCGTACATGGTCCGGCCCATACCCGGCCACGAGAACACGACCTCGATCACGACGGCCCCCCCGAACAGAATGGGCAGGTACAGGCCCAGAAGGCTGACCATCGGCAGAAGCGCGTTTCGCAGCGCATGCCTTCGAATCACGACGCCCTCCGGCAGTCCCTTCGCCCGAGCGGTCCGGACGTAGTCCTGTCCGATCGCCTCGAGCATCTCACCGCGCATGAACCGCGCGACTCCGGCAGCGGATCCGAGTCCGAGTGCGACTGTCGGAAGGACGAGGTGGCCGGCCAGGTCGGACATGCGCCCCAGCGGCCCCAGAGACGCATGGTCGACCGACGTCATCCCGGAGACAGGAAGGCCCAGCCAGGCGAGCCATGTCGAGGCAGCGAGAATCAACATCAGGCCCAACCAGAAGCCGGGCATCGAGTAGAGGAACAGGGTGACGACGGTCAGGAAGGAATCGGTGGGTGAGCCTCTCCGGACGGCCTGCCATGCACCCACTGCCGAACCGACTCCGAACGCCACGAGGAGGGCCGCGCCGCCGAGCAGGAGCGTCGCGGGCAGGGCGTCGCCGATCACCGCGGAGACCGGGCGGAAATGCGAGTAACTGTAGCCGAAGTCTCCCGTGAAGAACGACTTCAGCCAGTGCAGGTACTGCTGGTGAAGCGGGAGATCCAGCCCCATACTCTCCCGCATCCGCTCCATCACTTCGGGCGGAATGTCGGGGTGGAACCAGAGAGAGGTCGGATCGCCGGGGGCCAGGTGGAGAAGAACGAAGATCAGGGTGACGACCCCGATCAGCAGAGGGATCGCCTGGAGAAGCCGGCTGCCGACGTAGCGGATCAGCGTCGTGACTCCGGGTCGAGCCACCAGCTGGAGACGGAAGCCCACGTTCCTCGAACGTCTGCTTCGACACCGTGAAGTGAGGCGGTGCGGGCGAGCACCGTCTCCACGTTGTAGAGAAAGGTGAAGGGCTGCGCATCCACGACGAGGGCTTCGTAGCGATGCGTCAGTCGCTCCAGAGTTTTCCGATCCGCAACGACCTGCATCGAGTCGAGCACCGCGTCCAGCTCTGACAGACACCAGCCCGTGAAGTGCATCGGGTCGTCGACTCGATCGCAGGCCCACAGATCGCGATCGTCGAGCGGAACGTCACGGGACCAACCGACCATGAACGCGTCGAATCGACGGTCGGGACTGGTAACCAGGGGAATCAGGGAAGCCTGCTCGCGCGTTCTCGGCTGCACCTCGACTCCCACACCTGCCAGCTGTGCCTGTACGATCTCTCCGATGTCCCTCCAGCTCTGTCGCGGCGTCGAGTAGAGCTCGAAGCTGAGGGGGATTCCGTCCTTTTCGCGCACTCCGTCCGAGTCGGTGTCCGCCCAACCGGCCCCTTCGAGAAGCGTCGCTGCCGAATCGGGATCGAAGGGAAGGGGCTTCCACTCGGGATCGAAGGCCCAGTGCCACGGTCCGACCGGTCCCATCGATACCGAGCCGTACGCACCCCGGACTACGCGCGCGATCGCTTCCCGATCGATCGCGAGCGTCATGGCCCGGCGAACGTCCGGATCGCTGAACGGGTCGCGACGGGTGTTCCAGGCGATCAGAGAGTACTCGGCCGACGGATACGAGGTCACCACCAGCGATGAGTCACGGGCGAGACGATTGGCGGCGGAGGGATCGGCATCCACGACCATGTGGACCTCACCGGTGCGCAACGCCGCCTCCGACACAGCGTCCTCCGGAATCTGCCGGTACACGAGCCGATCGGCGTACGGGCGTCCACCCAGCGCCTCGGGAAAGTCCGGATTCGCTTCGAAAACCCAGCGATCACCCGGAATTCGCTCGACGAATCGAAATGGACCCGAGCCGACCGGCTCGACGGTTCCGAACGGGTGTGTGGCCAGCTCCGATGGAGGTACTTCGCCCAGGATGTGCTCCGGCAGGATCGCCGTCACGGCCCACCCGTACAGAAGGTTGCTGCTCGGGCGAACCGTGAATCGAACCGTGTACTCGTCCAGGACCTCCACGGCCTCCCATGCGTCGAAGTAGGCCGGATTGAAGAACGGCACCGCCGGATCGACCA
Organism: Gemmatimonadota bacterium; assembly: GCA_023554245.1. Lineage (GTDB taxonomy): Bacteria > Gemmatimonadota > Gemmatimonadetes > Palauibacterales > Palauibacteraceae > Carthagonibacter > Carthagonibacter metallireducens. The sequence continues at coordinate 6,365 of JAMJQL010000149.1, read as the reverse complement.
CTCGCTCCCAGGTGAACGCCACATCGGCCGCCGTCACGGGCACACCGTCGTGCCAGTACAGGTCGTCCCGCAACCGGAATGTGATTCGATCGCCCTCCGGGTCGACGTCCCAGTCGCGAGCCAGCCAGGGAATCGGTTCGAACTCCGGTCCCGAACGGACGAGGGTGGTGAACAGCACGTACGCCTGGTGCTGGGCACTCTCCATGTCCGTAGAGACGAGCGGATTAAGTGTCACGATGTCGTTGCGACCCGCCACCACGATCGTGCCGCCGTAACGATCGCTTTCCGAAACCTCGGTGTGTGCGATCGAATCGGCTGCATCCACCGCCTCGGAATAAGCACGCCTCGATTCGCGCTCCAGCTCTTCGGCTGCCGCGCTCTCCTGCGCCGGTGTCCGTTCCGCTCCTCTGGGTGGCCCGGAGTCACAACCAGGCAGCATCAGCAGCATCCATGTGATGAACACGAATCGAGCAGGCGCCCTGGAGACCGGCGGCACCCGGGGAGGGAGATGCAGCCTGAATCCCGGGATTCCAGCCATTCGGCCGAAGTCGCTTGCGGAGGCAACCATTCGCCGGCGTCCTTTCGATTCGTGGCTCATCGCGGGCACGGGACGCGCCGGCGGAGTGGCGCGCGACCCGAGTCCGGCGTGATCGACGCAAAAGCTAGGCTGGACGGCACGGTGTTGAAAGGAGTAGGGCTCAGCGACGCCAGGTCCATGCAGGGTCTTCGTATTTGGGTCGCAGGACCGCGACCCGCTCCAGCTCCTCGTCCGTCAGATCTCCGGGAACGACCTCCACCCCCAGTTCCCGCTCGAATCCTGCGGCGATCGTCGATTCCAGTTCTCCGGGCTCGGGCTCACGACCGAGAAGCTCGACCAACCCCACGGCCGGAATCTCCAGCCGGGGAGGCGCGTCCGAGCGAAACGTCTCGACCAGGGCCTGATCGTTGTGGAGAAGCAGGGACCCGTGCTGCAGAAGTGCGCCTCGGAAGCGCCATTGGGCGCTTCCCGCGAGCTTTCTGCCTCCTGACGTCAGCTCTCCGGGAAGCGGGTCGCGAAAACAGGCTCGGACGGTGGGCCGGGGAGCGGGCCCGGCACTCGCCTCGTGGACGGTCGCCGCGACACCCAATTCACGCAGTCCGTTGGCGAGCGCCCGGTTGATTCGCAGATACGCATCGGACAGGGAGCCCCATTCTTCCGGGGCGACGACGGCGTACGTGACCTCGCGGTGGTGAAGCACGGAACGGCCGCCGGTCGGACGACGCACGACATCGTATCCGAGCGACCCGACCCGATCCCCGTCGTACCTGTCCCGGGCCGTCTGATTTCGGCCGAAGGAAAGGCATCCCGGACTCCAGCGATACAGCCGAAGTGAGGGCTGACCGCGGCGTGCGCCCTCCATGAGCGCCTCGTCGACGGCCATGTTGGTCGCACCGGGGAGGGGGCCATCGACCAGCAGACGCACGGTGGGACCGATCACCGTCGGGTCGGGCTCCGCGGGCGGTTCGCCCTAGTCCTCCGACTCGAAGGTCCAGCGCAGGTCCAGCTCGCGAGCTGCTCGTCCCTCGTCCAGCCGGCGCAGCGGCGTGTCGTGGGGCGCGGTCGTTACCCGTTCCGGATCCGACTCGGCCTCATTCGCGATCGCGATGCACGCCTCCGCATATCGCTCGAGAGACTCCTTCGTCTCGGTCTCGGTCGGCTCGGTCATCAGCGCTTCCGGGACGTTCAGCGGGAAGTAGACGGTCGGCGCGTGAAACCCGAAATCCAGCAGGCGCTTCGCGATGTCCATCGTCTTGACCCCGGTCCGCTTCTTGATCTCCGAAGCCGAGAAGACGGATTCGTGCATGCCGCGCCCGAACGGAAGCTCGTAATGCGTCTCGAGGAGCGAGGTCAGATAAGCGTTGTTCAGCACCGACGCCTCGGCCGTTCCGCGGATCCCCTGACGACCCAGCATGCGCATGTAGGTCCAGGCCCTCACCATCACACCGAAGTTCCCGTAGAAACCATGCAGCTTGCCGAACGACTCCGGTCGGTCCCACTCGAGCCCGAAGCTGCCATCATCGTTGCGGACCACCCTCGGCACGGGCAGGAAGGGCGCCAGGTGTGATTTCACCGCCACCGGGCCCGAACCCGGACCACCTCCACCGTGCGGCGTGCTCATCGTCTTGTGCAGGTTGAAGTGGACGATGTCGTAGCCCATGTCGCCCGGACGGGCGACGCCCATGAGCGCATTGAGGTTGGCGCCGTCCATGTACATCAGGCCGCCCGCCTCGTGCACCAGATCGCAGATTTCGATGATGTCGGACTCGAATTTCCCGAGCGTGTTCGGGTTCGTCAGCATCATCCCGGCGACGCCATCGTCCAGCGCCTCCCGAAGCGCCTCGATATCCACCCGGCCCGCTGCGTCGGAGGGCAGCTCGACGGCGTCGAACCCTGCCATCGCGGCGGTTGCCGGGTTCGTTCCGTGTGCGGAATCGGGGAACAGGACCTTGGTTCGCGTCTCTCCGTCGCCTCGCGATTCGTGATACGAGCGCATGAGCAGGACGCCGGTCATTTCCCCCTGTGCGCCGGCCGCCGGCTGCAGCGTGACCGCCTCCATCCCGGCGATCTCGGCCAGCCAGACGGTGAGATCGTACATCAGCTCGAGCGCCCCCTGCGCGCCCGCCTGGGGCATGAACGGATGCAGACCCACGAATCCTGCGGTTCTCGCGGTGGCCTCGTTCACCTTCGGATTGTACTTCATCGTGCACGAGCCAAGCGGGTAGAGCGCCCGATCGACGTGGTGGTTCTTCAGAGACAGCTGGGTGTAGTGCCTCACCACCTCGTTTTCCGGTATCTCCGGCAATCTCGGCGGGCTCGCGCGCAGGTGCGCGGCCGGGATCAGCTCCTCGACACCCGGGGTGTCCACGTCACCTTCGGGAACGACCGTTCCCGTCCGGCCTGCACTCGACTTCTCGAAGATCGTCGGCGTGACTTCCGCCGTGTATGGAAAACGGGCCATCGCCGTCAGCTCCTCGCGTTCTGAAATTCCCAGGCCTCGCCGGCGCTCAACACCACGACCTCGGCCCGCGGCTCGACGAGCGTGCGGAACCGGTCGGTATCCTGAGCGATGAGTGGCCAGGTGTCGAAGTGGATCGGGATCACAGTGCGCGGACAGATCATATCGACGGCCCGTGCCGCGTCCTCCGGACCCATGGTGAAGTTGTCGCCGATCGGCAGCAGGGCCAGGTCCACCTGTCCCTCGAGCAGCTCCATGTCCTTGATCAGGGCCGTGTCCCCGGCATGGTAAATCCGGGTGCCATCGATATCGAGCAGGAATCCGTGGGGCGTGCTCGCATAGCCCGCGCCGCCTTCCGCGTTGAGAGACGCCGTGTGTACCGCGGGGGTCAGCTTGACGCGGCCGAACGGAAAATCGAACCCGCCTCCGACGTTCATGCCGTGCCCGTTCTCGTGCCCCTGCTTCTCGGCTGCATAGGACACCAGCTCGAAGGTCGCGATCAGTTGCGCGCCCGTCTCAGCGAGCAGGCTCCAGGCGTCGGCCACGTGGTCGAAGTGCCCGTGCGTCAGCAGCAGGTAGTCGAGCCGGTCATGAAAATGCTCCGGCCCCACGACCGCCGACGGGTTCTCGGTCAGGAACGGATCGATGAGGATCCGGGTCCCATCTGCCGAGACGATCTCGGTACATGCATGTCCGTGAAACACCAGCTTGCCCATCGTCCTGTCCTCGTCGTCGTTGCGTTCGCAGCCTCGCTCAGCCGGCGATCACGTCGATCAGGCGATCGATTTCTTCGCGGCTGCGCTTCTCGGTGAAGGCGAGCAGGAGTCCATCCGGTGCCCCGAGAGAGGGGAAACGGGAGAGACTCACGCCGGCAAGTACCCCTGCCGAGAACCCACGCTCGAGAATCGCGCGCGAATTCTCCTCGGTACGGATCGCGAATTCGCGTACGAAAGGTGAATCCGGATAGAGAAGCTCGACGCCTTCGATCGCTTCGAGCCGGGACCTCGCGTAATGCGCGTTTCGGGTCGAGACCTCGGCCACCTTTCGCAGGCCTGCACGGCCGAGCAGGGAAAGGTGAATCGTGGCTGCGAGGGCGTTCAATCCCTGGTTCGTGCAGATGTTGCTCGTCGCTTTGTCCCTGCGGATCTGCTGTTCCCGCGTCTGCAGAGTCAGAACGTAGCCTCGCCGACCCTCCACATCCTCCGTGGCGCCGACGATCCGGCCGGGCATCTTCCGAACGTACTTCTGCTTCGCGGCGAACAGTCCGACTACGGGACCTCCGAAACTGAGTGGATTTCCGAACGGTTGTCCTTCCGCTACCACGATGTCGGCGCCGCATTCACCGGGCGGGCGGAGCAGCGACAGCGTGACGGGATCGGCCGCGACGACGAAGAGAGCACCCGCATTCGCAACCATCTCGGCGAGTGGTTCGAGTTCCTCGATCACGCCGAAGAAATTGGGATACTGGACGATCACACAGGCGACGTCATCCCCGAGCGCCGAGGCGAGGGCGTCGCGATCCACCAGCCCGCGGTCATCGATCGGTACCGTCTGCAGTTCCGAACCCTGCCCGTGCAGGTAGGTCTCGGTCACTTTCCGGTAATGGGGATGCAGTGAACCTGCGGCCAGCACACGATCGCGGCGAGTGACGGCACGAGCCATCACTGCCGCCTCGGCGGCGGACGACGGACCGTCGTACATGGACGCGTTGGCGACGTCCATGCCGGTGAGTTCGCAGACCATGGTCTGAAACTCGTAGATGACCTGGAGCGTGCCCTGTGACACCTCGGGCTGATACGGCGTATATGCAGTGTAGAATTCGCTTCGCCGAATCAGGTGGTCCACCGCGGCCGGTACGAAGTGATCGTATTGCCCGGCACCCGCGAAGCAGATCAGCGAGTGGTTGCGATCGGCCAGTTCCTGGATCGCCTTCACGGTTTCCCACTCGGACAGCGCGTCCGGCATCTCGGGAAGCCCGTCCCGGACGAGAGAGTCCGGAATGTCCGAGTACAGCTCCCGGATGTTCGAAACGCCGATCTTCGCGAGCATGTCGCGCCGATCGGCGTCACTGTGTGGAACGAATGACATGTTTACCTGCCGTTCGTGAAGGGCGGCGGACGCACTTCGGCACGTCGCCGCCTGAATCGCATCATGCGTCGACGTGCTCCGCGTAGTCTGCCGCAGAGAGAAGACCGTCGATCTCCGAGGGGTCGGTCGCGCGAATCCTGACCATCCAGCCTTCGCCGTACGGATCGCTATTCACGAGAGCGGGATCCTCTCCGAGCGCCTCGTTGATCGCCACGATCTCGCCCGTGAGGGGGCTGAACAGATCGGAAACGGCCTTCACCGCCTCGATCGTGCCGAACACATCCATCCGGCCGAAGGTGTCGCCGGCGGCCGGCAGCTCGACGAATACAACGTCTCCGAGCTCGCCCTGCGCGTAATCCGTGACGCCGACGAGAAACTCGTTCTCGGAATCCGTTTCTCGCACGTACTCATGCTCTTCCGTGTACTTCAGACCGTCGGGAATCTCTGACATGCCGGCCTCCAGAATCGTCGAAGTGTTCCGCCGGAACCGCCGGCGCCCGCGAACCGGGACGAGCAGGATACCCCGCGCCGGGACCGAGTGTCAAGCGAATGCGGCGACCCGCATTCGGCCCGCGATTTCGGCCCTATTCGGAGCTCCTGAGAGCCTTCCGGGCATCCCGGCGGCGGCGCTTGGCGTCGCGGGCTGATTCTCCCGGCAGGCGCACCGTAACTTCCACGCCACCCATGATGGCAACGCCACGTATGACCAGTCGGGGGGCCTCAGGATCAGGGTCCGCCGAGGCCTGGTCGAATGCCTCGAATCCGCCCATGATTCCGATTCCGTGCGTTTCGACGGCGATTCCCGGTGGCACGATCACCTCCACGCCACCCATCACGGCCACGATCAGGAGTTCGGTTACGCCCGGTCCGAACTGGGCCTCGCGCAGATCGAGCCCGGCACCGCCCATCAGCGCGACCGTGGTGAAGCGGCGGGCAGGAATCCAGGCCCCCTTCCTTTCGGCACCCGACATCACTGCCACCTGGAATCCGCGCTCCGGTACATCCTCGGGGCGAGCCCGGTTCACCAGTGCGGTCTGCCGGGCCTGTACCGGGACCGCAGCCGGTCGCAGCGCCGGCAGGCCCTGGAACACGCTTTCGACCTCTCGAACCGTCGCGGCCGAATAGACTCGATCGACGGACGCCTCGAACTCTTCCACCGTGAGGTGATCCTCGGCGAAATGGGCGCCGAGCCTGCGGACCGCACTTTCCTTGCGATCGTCCAGATCGAGGGGAACAGGCAACTCCCTGTCTATCACCGGCCTTCTCCTGGCTCTCGTAGCG
>JAMJQL010000148.1 GCA_023554245.1 Gemmatimonadota bacterium | reverse complement strand
GGCGACGATCCTCGACCTGCAGAGCGCCCAGATCGCGCTGCGCGCCGCCGAGGTCGATCTCATCCGCCGACGCTTCGACTACCAGATCGGGCTCGCCCGACTCGAGGCCCTGCTCGGCGCCGACCTGCGACCCTGACCCGAGGCGCCGCAAGCAGCAGACGACGAATTTGCGACAGACAGGGCAACTCCCGGCTGTCGACGTACCTGAAACGACTGGAATGAAGGAACCGGACCCTATGAGCAACTGGAATCACCGCCGGGCGTTGGCCGCCGGGCTTGGACTCGTCATGGCCTCGGCAGCTGTTTCGGCATGCGGCCAGTCACAGGCCGACGAACCGTCGATGGGCCTGGAGAGCGTAACCGCCGAACGTCGTGAGATCACATCGAGCGTCGCGGCTACCGGCACGATCGAGCCGATCACGATCATTGACGTCAAGTCGCAGGCCTCGGGCGAGGTGCTCGAGGTCCCGGTGGAGCTCGGCGACAAGGTCGAGAAGGGGGCGCTCCTGGTCCGAATCAATCCGCGCGACGTCCGCAACTCGTACGATCAGGCGGTTGCCGACCTGGAAGTCGCGCGCGCCCGCAGCACGATTGCCGAGCGCCAGCTGGAGCGAGCCGGCTCGCTGCGTGAACGGCAGGTCGTCACCGAGGAAGAATACGAGAACTCGATGCTGGAGGCAGCCAATGCGAAGGCCTCCCTCGTCAAGGCCGAGACCAACATCGAGTTGGCCGAGGACCGCCTGAACGACGTGACCGTACGCTCCCCGATCGCGGGAACGATCGTCGAGAAGACGGCGGAAGAAGGCCAGATCATCACTTCGGCGCGCGAAATGACCGGTGGCACGATCCTGATGCGGATGGCGGATCTGAACGAAGTCCAGGTCCGCACTCTGGTCGACGAGACCGACATCGGCTCGATCAAGCCGGGCCTCGGGGCGACGATTCGAGTGGAAGCCTACCCGGACCAGGAGTTTCGAGGGCAGGTGCTGAAGGTCGAGCCCCAGGCCGTGGTCGAGCAGAACGTCACGCTGTTCGCAGTTCTCACGCGAATCCGGAACGAGCAGGATCTGCTCAGGCCCGGCATGAACGCCGACGTCGAAGTACTCATCGGCGTCCGCGAGGACGTGCTGTCTCTCCCCAACACCGCCATTCGAACACCCGACGAGGCTCGCCAGCTGGTGACGGCGCTGGGAATGGACCCGGAACTCCTGGAGGCGCGAGTGCCTTCAGATGACGAGGCTGATGCGGAGGAGCCTCTCGAGGCCGCCGCCGAGGAGCCAGAGACGACCGAGGACGGTCTTCCGACGATGGCCGCTCTGCAGGCCATGTCACGAGAGGAGCGAATGGAGCTGATTCAGGACCTCGAACCAGCGCAGCGGCAGAAGCTCTTCGCGATGTTCCAGCAGTTGCGTGAACAGCAGGAGCAGGCTTCCCGCGGTGACCCGAGCGCTCCGAAGGATGCGTTCGTCTTCGTCGATGACGAGCAGGGTCTGCTGACTCTGAGACCAGTCCGAATAGGCCTTTCCAGCTGGGAATTCACGGAGGTGCTGGGCGGGCTCGAAGAGGGCGAGCCGGTGGTGCAGGTTCCGATGGCGCTCGTGCAGCAGTCCGAATTCCTGGAGCGGATCCGGAGTCGGACCTCGATCCCCGGCGTCAGCCGAAGCTGAGGACAGGGAGAGAGCATGCTGTTCGGAGAGATCATGCGGGTGGCCCTCGAGGCCATCGCCGCCAACAAGCTGAGAAGCCTGCTCACGATGCTCGGGATCGTGATCGGCGTCGCCGCCGTGATCACGATGGTCGCCCTCGGAACGGGCGCCCAGCGGGCAGTGCAGGAACAAATCGATCAACTGGGCACGAACGTGCTGTCGGTGCGGCCGGGCCAGGCCTGGTTCCGCGGTACCCGGGGTGGCGACGCGAAGATGGAGGTCAAGGACGCGCTGGCCGTGGAGCGCGAGGCGAGCTCGGTCACCGCCGTCGCCCCCGAGATGATGTCGAATTCCCAGATCGAGTACGGCCGAAGCAACGCCAATCTGCGCGTAACCGGGACCACGCCCAACTATCACGAAGTCAACAACTACGAGGTTTTGCTGGGCCGATTCTTCGACGACCAGGAGAACGAAGGCCGGCGCCGCGTGGCAGTCCTCGGCGGAGCGGTCCCCGCAGTGCTCGGGACGACGGCCGAAATGATCGTGGGCGAGAAGGTCTCGATCCGGAACGTGACTTTCGAGGTCGTGGGAGTCCTGGCCGAGAAGGGCGGGTGGAGCTGGTTCAACATGGACGAGCGAATCTTCGTTCCCATCTACACTGCCCAATTCCGCCTGTTCGGCACCGAGAGGATCGGCTCTTTCAACGCCGAAGTCAGGGACGGAGCGAGCCAGACGCTCGCGATGGCGCAGATCGAGGAGGTTCTGAGGCGGGAGCACAGGCTACGGGTCGGCGAGGAGAACGATTTCTGGATCCAGGATCGTGCCGAGCTGATGGGCACTCAGCAGGAGACCACCAAGACATTCACCTACCTCCTGGCAGGCATCGCGCTCGTCAGCCTGCTGGTAGGCGGAATCGGGATCATGAACATCATGCTGGTCTCGGTCACCGAGAGGACGCGGGAGATCGGAATCCGGATGGCGCTGGGCGCGACCCGGAAGAACGTGCTCGGCCAGTTCCTGTTCGAGGCACTGGTTCTATGCCTGGTCGGTGGTCTGATCGGAATCGGTCTCGGTTTCGGGGCAGCATACGCTCTATCGGAGCTTGCGAACTGGAATACGGCCGTTTCGCCGAGGGCTGTGCTGCTGGCGGTCGCATTCTCTGCTACGGTCGGCCTGTTCTTCGGGTTGTGGCCGGCCCGGCGCGCCGCTTCGCTCAATCCGATCGATGCGCTCCGGTACGAATGAACCGATCATGAGCCAGGTTCCATTCGGTTCCCTTCCCGATTCCGCCCGAGTCTGGTGCTTCGCTGCCGAGCCGGAGCCGGGACCGCGGGAAACCGCGCGACTGCTGGACGCGATGCAGGCATTTCTGGAGGGCTGGACCGCGCACCGCGCTGAACTGGTCGCCGCATTCGACTGGTGGCACCAGCGATTCCTGCTCGTCGGTCTCGACGAGAGTCAGGTGGGAGCGTCCGGTTGCTCCATCGATGCCCTGATGGGCCGTCTTGCGGCTCTCGAGACCGAGCTGGGCATTCGTCTGACCGACTCCACCCCCATATGGTACAGGGACGCCGACGACCAAATCAGGTCAGTGGCACGGGACGAGTTCCGACGGCTTTCGGAGGAGGGACTCGTGGGACCCGATACCCGGGTCTTCGACCTGACGATTACGGACGTCGGGACCGCCCGTGTCAACCGTCTGGAGCGACGAACCGCGGAGTCCTGGCACGCGCGACTCCTCTGAACGGGAGCTTCGTTGAACACTCGGGAGACCGACAGCCGGCTGCAGCCTCCGGGCTCCACGACCGCCGTCGTCCTCTCCGGCGGCGGTGCGAGAGGAGCCTACCAGGTCGGAGTCCTCCGTTGGATCGCCCGGCAGTACCCGGACTTACGGATTCCCGTGCTCACAGGAGTATCGGCGGGAGCGATCAACGCGGCCTACCTGGCCGGCCGACCCGAGCCGCTGCCGGAAGCGGTGGATCGTCTGGCTGCACTCTGGAGTGACCTGTCTACCGAGGATATTCTTCGGGCCGACTTCATTTCTCTGATTGGAAACGCCCTGAAGGTCGCCTTGAACCTCGGTAGCGGCGGGTCGAGGCTCGCGCCCGGCGTCCGCGGCCTCGTAGACACCAGCCCCCTCGAGAGAACGCTTGCCCGGGTCCTCTCGCCCCAGCGGATCGCAGAGAATATCGATACGGGCCGCCTCCACGCCGTTGCCGTCTCGGCGACATCCTATGCCAGTGGACGAACGGTGACCTTCGTCCAGGCGGCCGAGGGCGCACGAATGTGGTCGCGCAGCAGACGGGAGTCGGTTGCCGCCAGGATCGGGGTGGACCAGGTCATGGCCTCTTCGGCCATTCCCCTGTTCTTCCCGGCCCGAGAGGTCGGCGGCGAGTGGTTCGGCGATGGAAGCCTGCGCCAGGGAAGTCCTCTCTCGCCTGCCGTCTTCCTCGGAGCCGATCGGATTCTGGCCGTCTCGTCCCGCTACAGCACCGAGACCCGCGAGCCGATCGGACGAGATGACGATGGATATCCGCCGGCTGCCCAGATTCTGGGCCTGATGCTCAACTCGATCTTTCTCGACAACCTCGACGCCGACGCAGAGAGGCTGGAGCGAATCAACGCCATCGTGGCTCGCATTCCCGAGGAAAAGCACTGGCTGGTGCCCGAGCGGGAGGTCAGCTTTCTGGTGATCCGGCCTTCCAGTGATCTCGGGCGGATGGCTGCCCGGCACGAGGCCGAACTGCCACGGACTCTCCGCTATCTCATTCGCGGACTGGGCTCCGGCCGGGTGGCCAGCCCGGATCTCCTTTCCTATCTCATGTTCGAAGGGGAGTATCTCGCCGAGCTCATTCGGCTCGGCGAGCGGGACGCGGAGCGAAACTGGCTGAGAATCCGCAAGTTCTTCGAGGCAGGGACGGGTCGTTCGCAGTCCAGCGATCCCGGCTGACGGGCGCGCCGACAGGCGGAATCTCAGACGTGATTCAACAGCATCATCTCGTGGGGATGCGGCCAGAGATACACCTGGTTCTGAAGGGTCTCCACGTCGAACTTGCGGACGTAGTGCCGCAACAGCGTGATCGGCACGATCAGCGGCAGCAGGCCGGCGTGGTACTGGCCGATCGCCTCGGTGAGCTCGGCCCTGTCTTCCGAATCCATCAGGTCGGATACGTACCCCGCCATGTGCCGTAGCACGTTCGTGTGCCCCTTCCGGGTCGGGACTCGGCGCATCACGGCAGTCATTCCAGTCTGATACTCCTCTGCGAGCCGGTTCACCGGGGCGTCCTTGGTTGCTTCCCCGAGCAGCTTCCCGAGTCGACGCATTCCGGCCTGATTCCTCGACATCAACACGTACTTGTGAGCCGCGTGGTATTCCATCAGCGACCTGCGGGTGGGCCCGGCACCGACCAGGTCCAGCCAGCGTTGATATGCGAATATTCGCGTGATGAAGTTCTCCCGCAGCCTGGGGTCATTGAGTCGGCCTTCTTCCTCGACCGGAAGATCCGGTGCGAGACGCATCAACTCGGCCGCATACACGCCGACTCCGGTCCGGGCCGGGACGTCGTTTCGGTCCCGGACTTTCACCCGCTCCATGCCACAACTGGGAGAGTCCTTCTTCAGCACGTAGCCGGCGAGACCGTGCTTTTCGAGTCGCCGGACTCGATCCACCGAATACTCCCGCATCGTCCCGGTGAGGTCGTCCCCGGTGGAGGGCATGACGAGCCGGACACCCTCGCTCGTCTCCTCCAGACGTATGGTCGGACGAGGTGTGCCCAGACCGATCTCGACCTCCGGGCATACCGGGACCCAGCTGACGTACTGCCCGAGTGTGTCGGTGAGAAACCGGTCCCGCTTGTGGCCCCCATCGAACCGTACTTCCTGTCCGAGCAGGCAGGACGAGATGCCGAGCCGGAGACTCTCGCTCGGGTCACCCGGACCGCTGGCACCCTGCAGTGCCGAGCTCGCTTTCGTTGCCGAATTCATTTGCGCTCCGTGCGTCCCAACATGTGACGTAAGGCGGGTTCGAGCTCGGGGTCACGGAAGGGGAATCCCGTCGCCTCCAGGCGCTTCGGGTAAACCCGGGCGCTCGCGAGCAGTAACTCATCTGCCATCGCCCCGAGCGCCAGACGAAGCGCCGGGGCCGGCGCAGGAACCAGAGTCGGGCGCTGCAGCACCGAGCCGAGAGCCGCCGTGAAGTCCCGATTCCGTATCGGCTCCGGCGCCACGACGTTGACGGGTCCCTCCAGGTCCTGACGGGCGGCAGCATGCATGACGGCCGCCACGGCGTCGTCCAAGGATACCCACGTCCAGAATTGATCGCCGGACCCCATCCGGCCGCCGGCTCCCGCAAGGAATGGCATCAACATCCGTTCCAGCGCTCCGCCATCCGGCCAGAGGATCATGCCGAAACGCAGGTGAACGACCCGGATTCCTGCTTCGCGGGCCGGGTCTGCGGCCGCCTCCCAATCCCGGCAGACTTCCGGAAGGAATCCCTCACCCGGCCGCGAGCTCTCATCGAGGCGTTCGTCACCGCGATCGCCGTACCAGCCGGTGGCCGAGGCACAGATCAGCGCCCTCGGCGGTCGATCAAGTGCCGCGAGGGTCTCCGCGATCAGTCGCGTTCCCTGCACTCTGCTCTCGCGAATCAGGGACCGACGCTCTTCGGACCAGCGACCATCGGCGATCGACGCCCCCGCCAGATGGACTACGTAGTCGGTCCCTTCGAGCGCCGCGGCGTCGATCGATCCTTTCCGCGGATCCCAGGAAATGGAACCCGCCGAGGCGAGCGGAACTCGCGACGCGGATCCTGTCCGGGCCAGCGACCATGCGTGGTGACCTCCGGTAGCCAGCACCTCCGTCAGAGTGGATCCGAGCAGGCCGGACGCGCCGCTCACGGCGAATCGCTGTCCCGGCTCGAGCCCGATGCCGGCGTGCATGCCCAGGTCCCGGCGCGTCACCCGGTGACGGAAATCGAACCCTCGCTGCAGGCGTGCCTCGACGAACCCCCGGGAGATCAGGGAGTGGACGGCTTCGAGGGGTAACGCATATTCGATGCGGTCCTCCAGTAGGCACGCCTCGGCCTCGATCGGTTCGAAGCGATGAGCGTGTTCCCAGCGGGCAAAAGGGCCCTCAACCTGAACATCGGTGAACTGTCGGCCGGGGACGTTGTCGCGATGCTCCGCGACCCAGGTCACCGGAACCGGGCCGACGCGCAACTCCAGCACTGCACGGGCGCCGTCCTCGATCCCGCCCGTGTGCTCGATCAGCTGCACCGAGTCCCACGGAGGTGCGAGGCGCTGAAACGCGCCCGGGCGTGCATGCCAGTCATAGACCGTCTGCGCCGAATGTCCGATCCGGCTCGTCTTCCGGAATACCTGGAGTCCCAACGATTCGCGTCCCGGTCTGGAGTCGCGGGTTAGCCGCCAACGATGCTATGACATTACAATACGGCCGATCAGCGCGCCGGGGCATAGGCCACCCCGTCGCTCTCATCTACAGTCGACCCAACGGTTCGTTCGCCCCGCGTGTTCTTCACGGGTCGCGTCGAGCCGTGGAATGTACGCAATCACGGAGGTCCGGTTGTTTCTGTCTGACACGAGCATTCGAAGACCGGTGCTCACGTCCATGGTCGCCCTCGCGCTCGTCCTGTTCGGGGCCATCAGTTTCACGCGACTCTCGGTTCGGGAGCTGCCCGATGTAGATACGCCGAACGTCTCCGTCTCCGTTTTTCTGCGCGGTGCCAACCCGCGCGTCATGGAGTCGACGGTCACGGACGTGCTCGAGGAGGAGCTGAGCACCATCCCCGGCGTGCGGACCCTCCGAAGTACCAGCTCCGAGCAGTCCACCAATATCAGTCTCGAATTCGAACTCGATCGGGACCTGGAACTCGCCGCACAGGACGTCCGCGACGTCGTTTCGCGAGTTCGGGGCCGACTTCCGGAAGATGTTCTCGACCCGGTAGTCGCCAAGCAGGAATCCGATGCACAGCCCTTTCTGTGGCTCGCGCTCTCGGCCGAGAACTACGACCTGCTGCAACTCTCCGATGTCGCCGACCGCGAGGTCAAGCGTCGGCTGCAATCCCTGGACGGCGTTGGCCGAGCGCTGATCGCCGGGGAGCGGCGCTACTCGATGCGCATCTGGCTCAAGTCCAGGGAACTGGCCGCGCGAGGGTTGACTGTTCAGAACGTGCGCGCGGCGATCCGCACGCGGAGCGTGGAGATTCCGGCCGGACGTATCGAGTCGGAACGGCGGGAATTCACCGTACGGTCCCTGGGCGAGCTCAAGACACCCGAAGAGTTCGGGAACCTGGTGGTCTCCAGCCAGGACGGGCAGGTCGTCCGGCTTCAGGACGTCGCGAGGGTCGAGCTGGGACCCGAGGACTATCGATCTGCGCTCCGGTACAACGGCAGGCCGGCCATCGCGATCGGCGTGATCCGTCAGTCGAAGGCCAACCTGATCGAGGTCTCCGATGCGGTGCGGGAGGAGCTCCCCGCGATTCAGGCAGCGCTGCCGCCCGGCGTTACGATCAATATCGGCTTCGATCAGGCGCTCTTCGTGCGTCGGTCGATCAAGGAGGCGGAGGAAACGCTGGTACTCGCGGGCATCCTCGTCATCGTCATCATTTTCGTATTCCTGCGGAACTTCAGGGCGACGATCATCCCGGGCCTCGCGATCCCGACCTCGATTCTCGCCGCGTTCGCGGTGTTGTACGCTCTCGGATTCACGATCAACAACTTCACTCTACTCGCGCTGATTCTCGGCATCGGAATCGTGGTGGACGATGCGATCATCGTGATGGAGAATGCCTATCGACATCAGGAGGAGTTGGGCGAAAGCCCGACCGTCGCGGCTCAACAGGGAACCAGCGAGATCGCCTTTGCCGTCATTGCGACGACGGTCGCGCTGGTAGCCGTATTCACCCCGCTCGCCTTTCTGCAGGGGACGGCAGGACGTCTGTTCAACGAGTTCGGAATCGCGCTGACGGGTGCCGTGATCGTCTCGAGTTTCGTAGCGCTGACGTTGACGCCGATGCTCTGCGCCAAGATCCTCCGCGTTCCCAAGACGCACGGCAAGCTGTTCCTGATGTTCGAAAACACCTTCCTCTCCATCGCGGAGAAGTATCAGAAGAGCCTCGAGTTCGCGGTGCGCCATCGCGCGTTCGTCGTTCTCGGAGCCGTACTGGTGGTTGGACTCGCCGTCCTGGTGTTCAACCGTCTGGAGCGCGAGTTCCTCCCGCCGGAAGACCGCGGGGCGATCCTCACCTTCGTGATCGCACCCGAGGGTGCTTCGCTGGAATATACCAACGAGTACCAGATGCAGGTCGAGCAGGTGCTCGGGAGCGTTCCCGAGATCCAGAGCTACTTCAGCATCGTCGGTGGCTTCCTGGGCAGCGTGAACCGGGGTATCATCTTCGCCAGGCTTGTCGACTGGGAAGACCGTGAGCGCACGGCCCAGGAGGTGACCAACGAAATCCGGCCCCGACTGTTCGGGATACCCGGAGTTCTGGCATTCGCCAGTGCGCCTGCGGCAATCGGGTTCGGCAGTCCCGTGCAGTACGTCGTGCGGAATCCGAACTTCGACTCGCTCGCCGCCGGGATGGACCGGATGACGGCCCGGGCAAGGCAGGTCCCGGGCCTCATCAACGTCGACACCGATCTGCGCGTCAACAAACCCGAGCTGACGGTAGAGTACGAGCGGGATCGCGCCGAAGACCTTGGCATCGCGATTGCCGATATCTCCGGCACGCTGCAGGTGATGCTGGGCGGTCAGCGTGTGAGCACGTTCACCCGGGACAACAAGCTGTACGACGTGATCATCCAGCTCGAGCCCGAGGCCCGATCCACCCCCGAGGCCATGTCGGACCTCTACGTCAGAGGCCGTGATGGAGTGCTCGTATCCGTTGATGCCATCGCGCGGGTGGAGGAGGGCGTCGGTCCGCGTCAGTTGAATCACTTCGAGCGAGTCCGGTCGTTCACCCTGTCGGCCAGCCTGGCGGATGGATTCCCGCTGGGTTCGGCGATCGACTCGCTTCACGCCATTTCGGAAGAGGTGTTGCCGCCCGGCAGCAGCATCGCCCTGGCCGGAGAATCGAGGGAGCTCGAAGAGAGCGGCAACGCCCTGTACTTCGCCTTCGTGCTGGCATTGATCGTCGTGTTCATGGTTCTCGCAGCCCAGTTCGAGTCTCTCGTTCACCCCTTCACGGTCCTGCTGGCCGTTCCGCTGGCCGTGACCGGGGCACTGGCCACCCTGCTGGTGGCGGGATCTACTCTGAACCTGTTCAGCCAGATCGGGATGATCCTCCTGATCGGAATCGTCACCAAGAATTCGATTCTGCTGGTCGAGTACGCGAACCAGTTGAAACGAAAAGGAATGAGCGGAACCGAAGCGATGCTCGAGTCGGGGCGCATCAGGCTCCGTCCGATCATGATGACCTCGGTGGCGACAGTCATTGCGTTGACGCCGATCGCACTGGGTCTCGGGGCCGGGTCTGCGAGCCGGCGGCCCCTCGGTTATGCGATCGTAGGAGGGCTCCTGTTCTCCACGGTCCTGACCCTCTATCTCGTTCCGGTCGTCTACATCCTTCTGGACGAGGCACGGGCCAGGGTGGCGCGCCGCGTCGAGAAGCTCGAGCCGGTGGAGGCGGAGGCGTGAGCCGGTCCAGGCTGCGCCGCCCCGGAACTGAGTCCAGGGGAACAGCTACGCGCGCCGGGCTTTCGGGCTCACCGAGGCGCACGGCGCCGGTCGTGTGGCTGGCAATCGGCTCGCTGCTCGCATCGGCCGGTATGCAGCCGGTGGTGGCGCAGGAGCCGACCGTCGTGCAGGACCCGGCGGAGGGACTCACGAGTGCACAGCTCGCCCGGAGATCAGCGGAGGGCACCCCGCTGGCGACGGTGACGCTTGCCGAAGCGCTCCAGCGTGCGGCCGGGGTCGACCCGGACTACGTCGCCGCTCTTCGAGGCGTCGGAGACGCGAACTGGGTCAGACGGTCGGCCTGGTCCGCATTCCTGCTACCGGTTGTCGATTTCCGCTGGAATTTCAGCAAGTACTCCAGCCCTCAGTTCAACATCGGTACCGGCGAAGAGACCGACCGCCTGACTCAGTTCAGTCTCAGCGGCTCCTACACGCTGTTCGCGGGCGGGGGTCGGATATTCGACATGCAGGCTGCGAACGCCAGTGTGGATGGAGCCGCTGCGAACGAACGGCGCCAGCGGTTCACAACGGCCCTTGGCACCGAAGCCGACTACTACGACGTGCTGGCACAGTCCGAGCTGCTTCGCGTCGCAGAAGAACGGGTACGGCGTGCCGAGGGACAGTTGGCCGTCGCCCGTGCCCGCGTCCTGGCAGGCGCGGCCGTTCAGACGGATTCGCTGCAGTTGCTCCTGGAGCTGACGCGAGCGCAGGTGGACTTTCTCCGCCAGGAGTCGGCAGTGGCGGTATCGCGACTCCAGCTCGGTCGGCGTACCGGGATTCCGGGCCCGGTCGACGCTGCGAAACTGGACACTCTCGCCGCCCCAGCGCTCCCGATCACGGAGGCGCAGGCGATCGAGGAGGCGGTCACAATCAGCCCGATCGTCGAGGTGGCCCGGGCCGAAGAGCGGAGAACGAACGCACTGTTCAAGTCGGAGCGCTCGGCGTATCTGCCCTCGCTGAGCTTGTTCGGAAGCTGGAACGGGTTTGACGACGACATCGTGCCGGATGCGACGAAACGAGCCACATTCGGGCTTTCGCTCAATTTCCCGATCTGGGATGGTGCCCAGCGCGAGATTCGCATCTACCGGGCGAGCACCGCGCGACAGATCGCTGAGGCGGCACGCAGGAATACCGAACTCGGGATCGGACGGGACATGGCCGAGGCCTACCAGGCGTACAACACGGCCAGAGCGAGTGCCGAGCTGGCAGGCAATGCCGTGCTGGTCGCGCGCGAAAACCTCAGGGTGCAGGAAGAGAGGTATCGGGCGGGAGCGACGACGATCATTGACCTCGTCACGGCGCAGGTCGACCTGACGGAAGCGGAGGCGGGGCTCGTTCAGTCGCGCTACACGACTAGACTGGCCCGCGCTGGTGTCGAGGCGATCCTGGGCCGACGACTCACGGAGACACGATGATGCGGGAGCAGTTCGGGGCGACGACGGGTTTCCCGGCGTGGCGGACGACCATACTGGTGGCGGTGATCGCCATCTCCGGCGCGTGCGGTGGCGATTCGGAGAGCGGTGCTGCGGGTGGGCCACCAGGAGGCCCGGGGGGTGGAGAAGGAGGTCCGCCTCCCATGCCCGTCGACGTCGCGGTAGCGATGCAGGACACGGTGCTCGAGGAGATTCGGGCTACCGGGCAGATCGAGGCCGTCCAATCGATCCGTCTGCAGCCGGAAGTGTCGGGCAGGCTTGCCGGCATCTACGCTTCCGAGGGTCGGGAAGTGAGAAGAGGTGCCCCACTGTTCAAGATCGACGACTCGGAGCTCGTGGCGCAGGTCGCGCGACTCGAAGCTCAGCTCGACCTGGCGGAACAGGCGCTCAGTCGGACTCGCGATCTCCTCGAGCGGAACGCGTCCTCGCAGGCGGATCTCGAGCAGGCCGAAGCCACGGCCCGGAGCGCGCGTGCCGACCTCCAGCTGCAGCAGACGAGACTGGAGCGGACGGTGGTCCGTGCGCCCTTTTCGGGAGTCGTGGGAGAGCGCCTCGTCAGTGTGGGCGACTACATTACGCCGCAGACCCAGCTCACCACGCTTCAGACCGTCGATCCTCAGCGCGCGACCTTCCGTGTTCCGGAACGCTACGCCGGCCTGCTGGAAGTCGGGCAGGAAGTGAGCTTCGAGGTCGCGGCGATGTCGGGACGGCAATTCTCGGGTGTAGTCGATTTCGTCGACCCCAGAGTCCAGTTGCCCGGCCGCACGATTACCGTAAAGGCACTGGTGGAGAACGACGACCGTTCGTTGAAGCCGGGGATGTTCATCGAGGCGCGACTCGTGGTGGACGTCCGGCCCGAAGCCGTCGTCATTCCGGAAGACGCGATTCTGCCCCTCTCCGGGCAGGACTTCGTGTGGGTCGCGACACCCGAGGGAACGGCAACACGCAAAGAAGTCAGTATCGGCGTGCGCACATCCGGCTTCGTCGAAATACGCGAGGGCATCTCGGCGGGCGAGCAGGTGGTGGTCGGCGGAGTCGAACGGCTGGGTGAGGGCGCTCCGGTCGCTCCGAACGTGGTCGAAAGATCCTCCGGCTGATAGCCGTCGGAGCAGGTCGTTTCGCTACGGCCCATCCCACGAAAGCCGGAGTCCCGCCGTTCCGTAATCGAGTATCGCGTAAACCGAAGCCGCACCGACGAGAAGGATCGGAATATTGATGTAGGTCGGTGCGAATATGAGGGTGAACAGGGCCAGCACCTGCAGGGCCGTGGTGAGACGCCCACCTTGCCGGGAATGGAACGGGAGATGCTGCCCTGCCAGCCTGGTCACCACGAACACCCCTCCCGTGAATATGTCTCGCAGCACGAGAATCACGAATCCCGCCCAGTCGAGGTTTCCCGAAGGCAGGAACGACACGAGGCCGAGGAAGACGAACACCCTGTCACACAGCGGGTCCAGCAGG
This sequence comes from Gemmatimonadota bacterium, assembly GCA_023554245.1. Lineage (GTDB taxonomy): Bacteria > Gemmatimonadota > Gemmatimonadetes > Palauibacterales > Palauibacteraceae > Carthagonibacter > Carthagonibacter metallireducens. The sequence goes on along the minus strand of JAMJQL010000148.1, from coordinate 20,330 downwards.
GCCCCGATCTCGCTCTGAGTGCGTGTCACCCGGGCGATCCAACCGTCCAGCAGATCGGTGGCCGCACCGACGGCGACGATCGCGGCACTCCAGCCAGGGTCGGGAGCCGCCAGGAAGCCCACCCCGAGTGGAATCCGCACGAGCGAAAGGAAGTTCGCGGCGGTGAGAAATCCCGCGTCCTCGTGGGACGCCGCGTCTCGCTCACTCATTCAGGTCGCGGGGCCGGTCCGCATCATCGGTCGAGCTCCAGGTAGTCTGTAACCGCGTCCGCGAAGGGTAGCGGCTTGATATGGAACAGGCTTCGCACCGGGTTCACGTCGGTCTGAAGTACGCTCCCGTAGCGCAGAATGTCCAGTTGCGACTCCGGGAACGGCCTCGGCAGTCCCAGAGCGGCCGCGATTCTCGCCGTCGGTGCGGCGAAAGCGGCGGGCAACGGGAGAATCGGCCGGGCATGACCGATCGTCTTACCCACGATACGTACGATGCGCACGAAGCTCAGCCGTTCCGGACCGGCCAGATCGACCGAGCGTCCCCCGAGATCCGATCTCTCGACACCCTGAGTCAGGATGTCCACCATGTCCTCGACCGCCAGCGGCTGCAGCTGGAAGGTTCCGTCGCCCATCATCGGGAAGACCGGAAGCGACTTCAGGATACGGGCCACGGGCACCGTGAAGTGATCTCCCGGCCCGTAGACGACCGAGGGTCGAAGGATGAGGTGCTCCACGGAGCAGGAAAGGACGATGTCTTCGGCCTCGAACTTCGATCGGAAGAACTCCCCTCCGTCGGGGCTCGCGCCCAGAGCGCTGACCAGCACGATGCGATCGACATCCGATTTCAGGATCTCCCAGACGAGATTACGGGTTCCCGTCCCGTGGACCCGCCCGAGCCGCACTCCGTCCACGGTTTCGAAGTTGCCGGCGAGGTGCACGACACGGTCGCAGCCGCTGGCGACACCGGCGAGCGCGCCTCGATCCGTGAGATCGGCGACGCACCATTCGATCCCTTTCGTGGAGCTGCTCGGTGCAGCGCGGCGTCTTCGAACCAGCGCCCGAACCCGGTGCCCGCGAGACACGAGTCGTGGCAGAAGATGTCGTCCGATGAATCCGTCGGCTCCCGTGACCAGCACGCGAAGCGAGCCCTGGAATTCCGATTTCACGGGCTGCATCAGCTCGCTGGTGGACAGCTGTCCGGCGCCCTGCCCGGCTGACTCGTCGTCCGAAGCCGGAAACGGGTCCATCGACATGCACGCTCCTGTCACGTTGGTGCGGAATGTCGAAGATTCCCGGTTTCCAGGCCCCGCGCAACGGGCGGGGCGAATGGGTCAGAATGCCCGGTCGGGATCTTCAGGCAAGTGGATCGTCGCGCTCCGCGCCGGGGCCGGTTGCAGCTTCGGACCCGTTCTTCCCATCGAGCATCACGAACTCCTGGACAATCACGTCTGCCGTCGGTATCGAGACTCCGTCCCGGTCGTACGCCCCATACTCGAGCCGCCCCTCCACGTAGAGCCTGCTTCCACGGTGAACGAACCGCTCCACCGTTTCGGCCGCTCCCGACCAGAACGTGAGTCTGTGCCAGTCCGTGCGACGCTGTTCTTCGCCGTCCCGAAGAAAGACCCTGTTGGTGGCGAGCGACAGGTGCGCCACGGTCCTGCCGGACGAGGTCCGTCTCACGTCCGGGTCAGCTCCAGCGTTGCCGACAAGTATCACTCGATTCACGGAGCGGCCCACTCGTACCTCCTCGCTCGGGATTGAGGCGCCGCGCGTCTCGCGCGGCGCTGCCGGATATGTTGCGAGGTGCGGAGGGACCCGGGAACGAGGGTTCGGACAGTTGGCGTTTCGTCCTGTGGGCCGGGTCAGAAGATCGAGAAGTTGAAATACCGGTCCGGGTTGGTCTTGATCTCATCCAGCAGGGCCCGCAGCTCGGACAGGGCCGCGGCCGTGTTCTCGTAGAGAACCGTATCAGCGGAGAGCTGTCCCAGGCTGCCCTCCCCTTTCTCGATCCGGCCGAGAACCAGGCTCGCCTGGGCGAGCGCGGTGTCGGCACGGGCGAGCACCTGGTTGGCCCGGCCGCCGGCTTCCGACCACTCGGAGGAGAGGCTCACGAGCTGCCTCGCCGTCACCTCGGCATCAGCGAGAATCGACTCCAGCCGTTCGCCGGAGGTAGCGGAGTCCAGACGCGACACGGTCGCGAGCAGAGCGTCCGAAGTCTCTCGCACCGCACGTCCCGTTGCCGTCACATCCCCGGCCAGGGTATCGAACGCGGCGCGCTGACCGCGCAGCAGATCACGAAGCTCGACTGTCACCTGGTTGATGTTGCTGATCGCTTCGGCCAGCTGATCCGCCGTTTCCTGGCTGATCGCCCGGTCCAGTCGGTCGGTAATCCCGCGGAGGTTCTCTGCGATCCGGGCCGTGTGATCGGTGAGCCTCGAGAACTCGGGGACGGCGGCCCCGGGTATCACGCCCGGAGCGATCACCGCCGAATCGAGAAGCGCGTCCGGCCGCTCGTCGGAATTCACGATCGTGGCCTCCCAGTCGCCGAACAACGACGACGCCTGCAGGAGAGCCACCGGCTCATCGGGCAGACTGACTCCCTCCCGGATCCGCATCGTGACGTCCACCAGGCCTCCGTCCACCAGCCGGATCGACTCCACGGTGCCGATCGCGACTCCGCGCGTGGAGACGGGATTCCCCTCCTTGAGCTGACCGACTCCATGGAAGCGGGCGGTGATCGTGGCTCCCTGCTCCCGCCAGCGGCCACCGGCCAGCCAGATCGAAGCCCAGGCGACGACCGCGATCCCGAGCAGGACGAAGAGGCCCGTGATGATCTCGTTGCGTCGGGTCACTTGCTGACCCCCTGGTTCGGCAGGCGGCGCATCTGGTCTCCTCGTACTCTGCCGTGGCCCGCTACACGGAATCCGGCGGCCACAATTCCTGACGTCCTTCGACGAATGCACGAACGAGCGGGTCGTCGGAACTCCGCGTTTCGTCGGGCGTCCCCTCGAAGCGAACCCGGCCCCCGTGGAGCAGCGCGAGACGATCCGCCACCCGAAACGCGCTCTGGATATCGTGGGTCACGAGGATGCTCGTCGCCTGAAGATCCCGCTTCATCTCCAGCATCAGCCCATCGATCACCGCCGTGGTGACGGGGTCCAGGCCGGTCGTCGGCTCGTCGTACAGAAGATAGCTCGGCCGCGCTACAACCGCGCGGGCGATCCCGGCTCGCTTGCGCATGCCGCCCGATAGCTCTGCCGGGTAGCGATCCGACTGGTCGGGCAGACCTACCGTCTCGAGCACGTCGATGACCCGGGTACGGGACTCCTCGGCAGAGATTCCCGCACGGCGAAGCGGCAGAGCGATATTCTCCCCGATCGTGAGCGAGTCGAACAGGGCGGCGAATTGAAACACGTAGCCCATCGAGCTGCGAACACGCATCACGGTCGACTTGTCGGCCCCGGACATCTCCACGTCGCCGACTCTGACCACCCCGCCATCGGGACGCAGCAATCGCGCGACCTGCTTCAGCAGAACGCTCTTCCCGGACCCCGATCGCCCCAGCACGGCCACCGTCTCCCCGGTGGCAATCTCCAGATCGACACCATCCAGCACGATCTGTGACCCGAACGACTTACGGACGGCTTCGAGTTGGATCATCGATCAGAGCAGCACGACGGCCCAGAATGCATCCAGGACCAGAATCAGCATGGCTCCCACGACCACGGCGCGCGTTGCCGCGATCCCGACTCCCTCGGCGCCGCGGCGCGCGTAGAAACCGTAGAGGGACCCCACGGTTGTGACTACCGCGCCGAAGCTGGCCGCCTTGATCAGGGGATAACGGAGATCGAACGGTTCGTAGAACATCCGGACACCCCGAATGAACTCCTGGGTGGAGAGATCGAGGAGGTTGACGGATGTCAGCCAGCCGGCCCCGATCCCGGCTACGAGAGCGAGAGCCGTCACCACCGGGAACGCGATGATGCCAGCCACCACGCGCGGGACCACGAGATACGAAACCGGTTCGTACGCCAGCATCTCGAGTGCATCGATCTGCTCGGTAACCCGCATCGTTCCGATCTCCGCGGCGATGTTCGCTCCCACCCTTCCGGAGAGCACGAGACCCGTGAGCACGGGTCCGAGCTCGAGCATGATGGACTTCGCCACGAGCACGCCGACGAAGTAGAGCGGGACGACCCCCGTGAAGGTGTAAGAGCTCTGAAGTGCGAGCACGATTCCGGTGAAGACCGCTATGAACAGAGCCACCGGTACCGAGTCGACTCCGATGCGGCGCACCTGAGAAGCCGCCTGCGGAACCCAGGTTCTCAGATCGAGAAGCGAGCGAGCGATCGCGCCCGTGAACGCAGCTGCCCGGCCAACCCGCGCGACGCCCTCGATCGTCGTCTTCCCGATCCAGGCGACTGCCGAATCGATGCCCATGTCATGACACTACAGGTCGCTCTCGCGACCGGCCAGCAGGCTCAGCCGCTCGACGACGGGCACCGGCTCGAATACCATGCGTCATGGACCCGTGGAAATCAGGACTGCTTCCGGCCTGGACCGACGTCTGGCCCGGGCTGCTCATCCTCGCCGCCCTGGTCGTCGTTTCGCTCGTCACCTTCTTCGGCGACACCGTGCGTCGAGCGACCGCAGAAGGCCCGCGCCTGACCATCCTCGCGCCCGAGGTAGGGGGACTGGAGCGCGGTTCGGCTGTCTGGCTGGCGGGCAAGCCGTCGGGCCGCGTCCTCGCGCTCCGCTTTCTCGAGCCAGGTGGCCCGCCTGACGAGCGAGTCGTGATCGATGCCGTGTTGCTGCGTGAGGCGATCCCCTACCTGAGGGAGGATGCGCGCGTGACGATCGGGGCCTCGGGGCTCATGGCGCCTTCTGTGGTCAAGATCGGGGCCGGATCTCCAGGAGCATCCAGGGTCGGAGACGGAGACACGCTCAGAGCCGCGCAGCGGCCCGACCTGGAAGACTTCCGTTCGATGGCCGACTCGGTTCGAGACGCTTTCGTGGCCGCGGCGGAGGACGTCTCGAGGCTGCGTCAGGAGGCAGTCGAGGGCGACGGCTCGGCAGCCCGGTTCATGGCAGACCAGGGCTTCCTGTCCCGCTTGGATTCGGCTCGGGTGCATGCTCGGCACATTTCCACTGCGTGGAGTGACGGTCGGGGACTGCACCGAATCGCAGCGGACGACTCCCTCAAGGCGACCCTGGCTCGATCTTCAGCTCTGATCGAGGAGTTGCTCGAGTCCGACGCGATGCGGTCCTCCCTGGACTCGGCTCGCGCTGTCGGCGTGGCGCTCGAGAGCCTGCGTCTGAGAGCCAGTGGGATTGCCGCGCGGATCGGCGCCGCGGAAGGCTCGGTCGGTCGAGCCGTGGAGGACTCGGCTCTGAGCGCAGCGGCTCACCGAACGCGTGCCGCTCTCGACTCACTGACCACGGAGCTGGGGGCAAATCCGCTGGCATGGCTGCGGATCCGCCTGTTCTGACGAAAGGAACGGGGGCGGCGGCTGGCGGTCACCGCTTCGGACCGGGAAGCCGGGACTCGATCGCGAATTTCACGATCTCGCCTCTTTTTCCCTTTCCTCCCTGACGCGTGACGACAATCACCTCCTCCACGATCCTCTGGGGGTCCTCGACGGCTACCCGGAAGCGCGCCTTTCCGTCAACTGAACTGATCGTCGTTCGCACCACGCGTCCGGGCGGCGCCTCGGCCCTGCGTGCAGGGTTTCGGAACAGCGTCTGACTGGATCGGCGCCGTCCGTCGGGAAGAGGCCGTGATATCTTGATCCGACTCAGCCAGTCGGGCTGAAAGTCGATCCGCCACAGACGGCCGACCTGGTCCATGCCCTTAGTCTCCCGATTGTGCCGCGCCATCGACTCCTCCCATCGTCGCCGACCTGGGGAACCCTGTGAGGGGACGAACGTATACGTGGTCGAACCGGTGCGCGATCTTGACCGCCGGCAAAACCGGCGGTAAGGTGCCCTGACCGCCTCCGATTCTCACCATCGTACGAAGCGCCGGAGCGACGCAGGAAGTCCAGTTACAATTCACGTCACCCACCGTCCCCGGACCGACGAAACGGCCAACCTTCGTCCGGTCCCCGGACCGCACACCGACGGAGCGACCCTCGTGGACATTGCCGAACTGAAATCGAAATCCATAGCCGAACTGCACGACATGGCCGAGGAGCTGGAGATCGCCAACTTCTCGGGCCTGCGGAAACAGGACCTCATATTCCGGATCGAGCAGAATCTCCTGGACTCGGACGTGGTGCTTCGCGGAGAAGGCGTGCTGGAGATCCTGCCGGAGGGCTACGGCTTTCTCAGGAGTCAGGACTGGAACTACCTCTACGGACCTGACGACATCTACGTGTCGCCCTCTCAGATCAAGCGCTTCGACCTGCGAACGGGAGACACGATTCTCGGTCAGGTGCGTCCGCCGAAAGAGGGAGAACGGTATCTCGCCCTCCTCAAGGTGGAGGAGGTGAACGGAGAGGACCCGGAAAGGGCAAAGCACCGGATCGCGTTCGACAACCTCCGGCCCAGATATCCGGAAGAGCGCCTTCGCCTCGAGCGCGCCGACGGCGATATCTCGATGCGCGTGATGGATCTGATGAGTCCGGTAGGCAAGGGTCAGAGGATGTTGATCGTTTCGCCGCCGAAGGCCGGTAAGACGATCCTGCTGCAGAAGACGGCCAACGCGATTCTCGAGAACGATCCGGACGTCCACCTCATAGTGCTGCTCATCGACGAACGGCCCGAAGAGGTGACGGACATGGAAGAGAACGTGAACGCCGAGATCATCTCTTCGACCTTCGATGAGCCGGCCGACCGGCACACGCAGGTGGCCGAGATGGTGCTCGAGAAGGCGAAGCGACTGGTCGAGTACAAGCAGGACGTGGTCATCCTGCTCGACTCGATCACCCGGCTTGCCCGGGCCTACAACACCACCGTCCCGCACTCCGGGAAGATTCTCTCGGGCGGCGTGGACGCCAATGCGCTGCACAAGCCCAAGCGGTTCTTCGGCGCGGCACGCAATATCGAAGAAGGCGGCAGCCTGACGATCATCGCCACCGCCCTGGTCGAGACCGGAAGCCGAATGGACGAGGTGATCTTCGAGGAATTCAAGGGCACTGGAAACAGCGAGGTCGTGCTCGACCGCCAGATCGCCGACAAGCGGATTTATCCCGCGATCGATGTCAATCGCTCGAGCACCCGGCGCGAGGAATTGTTGCTGGACGATGTGGAGCTCAACCGGATCTATCTCTTGCGTAACTTCCTGGCGGACATGCCTCCTGCCGAGGCGATCTCGTTCCTGATCGAAAGACTCAAGCGGACCGAGGACAACCAGGAATTCCTCGACTCGATGGCGGCCGGTGGCTGACTCTGTTTCCCGGGGCAACCGGCGTACTGCTGAGGCGCTGAACAGGGCCGGTCTCGACGATCCGAGGCCGGCCCTTCGCAATCTCCTGCGTGACCTGAAGGAAAGGGACCCGGAGGCTTTCGGTGAAGCGACCCGACGCTACCAGGAGAAGCTGGCTCCTTCTCTCGCATCCGACGGAGATGATCCCGTCGCCGCCTGGCTGGAATACGGTTGCTGGCTGGCGCAACGGGTGAGTCCCGGGAAAGTCGTCGAGGTCGATGCAACCGGGCGTGCGAGACCGGCACCGGAGACTCCCGGCAAAGGACGGCTGTTCCTTCATCTCCCCTCCGATCCGAAGCGAAAGGCCCTCGTCATTCTGGCCCCCCGTGAACCTACCCTCCCGCAGAGGGAGACCATGGCGTTGCTCGCCGGGTGAGAAATCGTTCCCGGACGACTCGCGCTCCGAATCGATCCTGCTGTCGCCCTTGTGCCGTTCTCTGCCCCCCCCGACCTTGCCGAAGGTGACCCGAAACCCGACCCCGAACACCCGACGGAGAATGCAGCCCGGCTCATGAAAACCGCTCACAAGGAACGAATCGTTCCCCGCCTGATCGAGGAAGAGCTGCGAGACTCGTTCATCGACTATTCGATGAGCGTGATCGTTCAGCGCGCCCTCCCGGACGCCCGGGATGGGCTGAAACCCGTGCACCGGCGCATACTGTACGCCATGTACGAGCTGGGACTCCTCCCGGACCGGGACCACAAGAAGAGCGCCACGGTCGTTGGTGACGTTCTCGGCAAGTACCACCCTCATGGCGACAGCGCGGTCTACGACACGCTCGTCCGGATGGTGCAGGACTTCTCGCTTCGCTACCCGCTGATCGACGGACAGGGCAACTTCGGGTCGATCGACGGTGATTCAGCGGCTGCCTACCGGTACACCGAGGCGAAGCTGGCGCCGATTTCGCTGGAATTGCTGACCGACATCGACATGGAGACCGTCGACTTCGTCCCGAATTTCGACGGTCGGCTGGAGGAGCCGACATCACTACCGGCGCGATTGCCCAATCTGCTGCTGAACGGCTCGGACGGGATCGCGGTCGGCATGGCCACGAAGATCCCGCCGCACAACCTCCGGGAGCTTCTCACCGCGACCCAGCACCTGATCGTGCACCCCGATTGTCAGGTGGACGACCTCGTAGAGCTCATCGAAGGTCCCGACTTCCCGACCGGTGCCTACATCTGGGGCTGGGAAGGAATCGGTGATGCCTATCGGACCGGCCGCGGCCTGATCGAAGTCCGTGCACGCATGCACCTCGAGGAAGGAAGTTACGGAAAGAAGTCCCTGGTCGTCACCGAGCTTCCGTATCAGGTCAGCAAGTCGCGCGTCATTCAACAGATCACGAAGATCGTCCGGGCCGGACGTGCCGATGCGATCACCGATCTGCGCGACGAGTCTGACCGTGATGGGCTCCGCCTCGTGATCGAGCTCAAGCGCGATGCGGACATGGACAAGCTGGTCCGCACCCTGTTTCTGAAGACACAGCTGAAGACCACGTTCGGCGTGATCATGCTGGCCCTCGTGGACGGCCGGCCGGAGCAGCTCAACCTGAAGCAGGCATTGTCGAGTTTCGTGGACCATCGGCTCGAGGTAATCCGCAGACGAGCCGAGTACGAGCTGAGGAAGTCGGAGGACAGGGCGCACGTGCTGGAGGGCCTGCTGACCGCCCTTGACGACATCGATCGGGTCATCGAGCTGATCCGGGCATCCACCTCTCCGAAGGCGGCCGCCGATCGCCTGTGCGCCGAACTGGGGCTGTCCGACAGGCAGGCCGAGGCGATCCTCGCGATGCGTCTGGCCAGGCTCACTCAGCTGGAGCGTCGCAAGTTGAAGGACGAGCTGGACTCGCTCATCGCCCGGATCGAGGAACTGCGCCACCTCGTGGAGGAGGACTCCGCGCGCAGGTCCCTGCTGTTAGAGGAACTCACCGACATCGTAGCCCGCTACGGGGATGTACGGCGCACGGAAGTCCTCGACGAGAACGAGCCGTATCCGCTGCCGTCGGGCAACGGGGGAGAGTCCGCGCTCGTCATGCTCAGCCGTCGCGGATTCGTGAAGGCACAGACCGTTCGAGGGTCCGGGGGCGGCGTGGCAGGCGCCGAGGCAATGGAGGAACGGGAGGGAGATTTCGTCTCCCAGGCTTTCGTCGCGCGAGGTGACTCGCAGCTCCTGTGCTTCACCGACTTGGGAGCCGTGCACTCGGTGCCGGTGTGCGACCTGGCCCCCGGCACCCGAAGCTCCCGGGGTCGTCCGCTTGCTGAACACGTGACGCTCGAGCCGGACGAGAGGATCGTCTCCGTCATCCCGGTTGATGAATTCGACCCCGGGCGACTGGTGCTGGTCGCCACTGTAGCAGGTCAGGTGAAGCGGACTGCCCTGGATGAGTATGCCAACATCCGGAGTGGAGGAATCCGGGCAACCGGCTTGTCAGAGGGCGATCGGGTGCTTGCAGCCCACCTCACCCGGGGGCAGGGAGACGTGGTGCTGGCCAGCCGCCTGGGACAGGTGATCCGGTTCGCGGAGGACGATATCCGACCGATGGGGCGAACCGCCCGGGGGGTGAAGGGCATCGATCTCGACGAGCAGGACTCGGTAGTCAGTGCCCTGATGCCTCGCAGGGATGCTTCGCTGGCCGCTCTGACCGCGAACGGGCATGCGAAGCGGGTGCCGTACACCGAGGTCAAACGACAGGGTCGGGCCGGCAAGGGAGTGACGATTCTCCCCGAGCGGGGAACGTCGGGTGCCCTCGTGGCCGTTGTCGAGGCCCATCCGGGTGACCGGGTGGTGGTGGAGCTGGCCGGAGGCGAGTCGATTCCGCTCGATGCCGATCGGTTCAGCGAACGCCCGCGGCGGGGAGCGAGCGTCCGGATTCCCGAGATCGCGAAGCGTGCCGGTCCCCTGATCGCGGTGCACCCGTTGCGTTCGCGGTCTACATCAGGTGCCGGGGACGAGGAGCTTCCGGCGATAGAGATCCCGACTCGGATCGACGAGTCCGAAACGGAGCCCTCGGGCGAAGCTGCGGTCTCCGCAGAGCAGGACGGGGATAGCGGGCCGGGGCAGGTCGAGCTCGAGCTCGAAGGAGGAAGCTGAGCGTCGGGCGAAGTCGACTGCCGCAGTCCCGCTCCGAGACCCTCGGGCTAAGGACGTGCGTCGACGCTCGCCGGGATCACCAGCCTCGTCCTGGAATCGAGAGTTCGCACTCCGGTCGCACTGTCGGTGAGGCGAACGTTCAGCTCATAATCGCCCGCCGGCACCTCGTTCAGCTCGAGGCGGAGAATCACCGGCGACAGGATTCGCGCCCCCGACGCGGCCGTGCCCGAGTACTCCTGCTCGAATGCCGGCGGATCGGTGCCAACGGCCTCTGCTTCCTGCAGTCGTACTCGGGCCGTGTACGCTCCGCCGGGCGTCATGTTGTATGCCTCGAGATAGATCCAGGCGACGCCATCTGCGCCGGTCCGATGCGATGGAGACGGCCGCATGGCCAGTCCGGGGCGTGGTCTCCAGGCTCCGCCGGAATCCGGTGCGACCGCTATGTCGGAGAGCAGGGGCAGCGCCCCGCCGAAGTCGCGAACCACGAGAGAATCTGCCACGAAGTTGCCCCGGGCGCGGCCATCCTCCGATGCCGGAAACCGAACCTGGAAGAGGGTGGCATACCGCCCCGGAGGCACCTCGGCAGGGATTCTCAAACCGAGGACCGCGTTCGGATCGGACGCTTCGGCAGGATCGAGGTCGAACTCCGCCGGAACGGTCACGAGGACCTCTTCATCCTCGTCGAGCAGGGTCAACACGGCTTCTAGACGCGGACTGATCCCGGAACGGATCACCGCTTCGACTTCGCTTCCCGGCAGCTCCACGTTCACCCAGACCCGCGTCTGCATCGGACGCGGAGACCGGAACTGAAGCCACTCGCGGTCGAAGTTCAGGGCCAGGTCCACGTCAGGCCGCTCGGGTATCCCGTCGATCGCGGTACGGGCATCCGCCCCGGTCATATTTCTTTCGATCTGCAGCTGCTCGATCGTCCGATTCCGGTCGAAACGGTTGGCCATGCGAGCGTATTCCGGGTCGAGAACGGACCGGGAGTTGTACAGATCCGCCAGAAGCCAGGCCGGGATCAGCGGCAGTACCGGTGAGAGGGCGACCATCGGATTTCGAGTGCGGATGATCCGACCGGTGGCGGGGTCCACGGGGCAGCGGAACACGCCTGCGAGGTTCTCGAGCAGCCACCAGTCATCGGTGCCGCCGAGCGACGAAAGGTGGTAGAGCCGTATCCCGTCCGGATCCTCGTAGGCCCAGGTGACGTTCGGTTCATAGCACTCGTCGGCCTGGAACGAGGCAGAACGATCGGGTTCACCCATTCGCAGGTAGAGCGTTCCACGGTCATCGAAGGCCGGGCTGCGGGGCAGCCCGTGGCGCATCGTCGTGGTGCCGGTCTCCTTCCCGCGTCTGCGGTAGAGATCCCGGGCATGCCGGAGTCGCCGGTAGTGCTGCTCGAGACGCGCGTCGGGCGTCAGGCCGGACGCGATCGCGCGTCGGTTCAGGAAGCGGCGGAAGAATGCGCAATCGTCCCGTTGACCGGCGGGAAGCGCGCGAAACCGGTCCCAGGCCTCTATCTCATCGGGAGTAGCCAGCGGAACGAGATCGGTCCATGCTTCCAGAGCGGATTCCTCGGTGGCGGTGGCGCAGGCTGCCCACCAGTGGACGGTGGCGTCGTCACGTCCCTCGAGGAATCCGATTCGTGCCAGCTCCAGCCGGCGGAGTGCGTCGGGAATGCCCTCCCCTGCGCGTTCGAGAGCATCCGCTGCCCGATCGGCATCTCCCGCCCGCACCCATAGCCGGGAAACCGCCAGCCAGTCCCAGCTGTCGCGCGGCCCGCCGGTGGATCGCTCCCAGCGCCTGAGCAGGTCTTCGACGTCACCGCGGTCTGGATCGGCGCGAGGTTCGAGTCGGCGCTGCATCCGTTCCGCCAGGTCACCTGCACCACGCTCGTACAGGTCGTAATAGACCGGACCCGGCATCGACTGCGCGCTTGTCTCACCGGCCGCCACCAGCCCGGCCATGCAGACGACGGCAGCGACCAGCCGACGCATGCGCACGGAAGGCATCGGATCAGTTCCGCTGATTGCGAACCACGATCTCCGTGTCGAACGGAAGAGTGCGTTCGCCCCGCGAGTCGTCTTCGACGCTCAGCGACATGCGGTAGGTGCCGGGCTCCGAGTCGGACAGGTCGAGCCGCAGGACTCGTCCCACCCGTGGCCCGGGCTCCATCGGCGCTTCGCCCGGGAACGAGAGATCGAATGGATCGCCATCCCCATCCAGCGGCTCGAGCCGCACGTGGGTCGTGTAGCGCGCGCCCGGTCCCAGGCCATAGGTCTCGAAGTAGACGAACGCGACACCGTCCGGACCGGTCAGGTGGGCCGGACTCGGGCGGATGCCGACGACGGTGCCACCGGGGCCCGCGGGCTGCCAGCTGCCGCCGGAATCCGAGGCGACCGCCACGTCCGACAGGTCCGGAATCGCCACCGCGAAGCTGCGCACCAGGATCTGGCCGCGGTGGAAGTTCCCGCTCGGTTTCCCCTGCACCGACCCATCGAAGCCATCCCGCGCGATGAAGGTATACCGGTACTCTCCAGCCGGGAGTTCGACCGCCAATCGGACGGGTATGCTCTGGTCCCGCCCGAGTCGCTGTCGTGAGACCGCCTCGAAGCTCGACTGCACGCGTCGCAGCTCACCGAACTCGTCAACGAGAACCCAGCGAGCATCCACGTGGTAACGGTAGCCTCCGCCGGGTTCCGCCGCCGGTGTCAGATTCTGTCCCTCGACCACACCGTTGAGCCACACGCGGCTGGAATCACCATCGACGGCGAGATACTGGAGCTCCTCGATCAGGATCCGGACGTCTTCCTTCACCTCCGGACGCTCGGGTATCGTGGAGATGGCGAACTCCCCGTCCTCCCGGGTCCAGATCCGCTCCTCCTGCAGCACCTTGGTCGCCTCGAGGGCCTTGCCTCCCGAGCTGTTGAGGGTCACCTGCGCGCTGCGGTCGGACATGCGGGACGCCGCCTGCGCGTACCGCGTGTCCAGGCCCTGTCGGGACATGTACAGATCGGTCAGAACCAGGGCCGCCGCTGTCCCCATCGGCACGAACCGATTCTCGTTGACGGGAGTGAGGCGCGCCCTGACGCCGGTCCCGCTCGCGCCGGCCGTCGGGTTTCCGCACCGATATACCAGGCCCAGGTTCTCGATCAACCAGTAATCGTCGATGCCGCCCGAGGCACTGAAGTGGTAGACCCTCGTCGCGCCCGGATAATCGTAGGCCCAGGACTCGTTGGGCTGATAGCACTCTGCGCTCACGATATCCGAAGGGAGAGAAGGATTGCCCGCGAAAGACGTGACGCGATCCGGCTCTCCGAAACGCACGAAGATCAGGCCGCGATCATCGAACATCGCGTTGCGGGGTCGACCGAGGTCATTGGTGAACGTGGGCGATTTCTTTCCACCGCGTCTTCGGTAGACGTCCATCGCGCGGCGAACCCTCTCGTAGTGCAGGCTCATCCGGGCGTCGAGCGGCAAGCCCGACGCCAGCGAACGCTCCGCCCAGAAGCGGCGCAACTGGGCGCAGAGGTCGCGCTGTGGAACGGGAAGCCGTCGAAACCGATCCCATTCTTCCATTTCGGCCGGCGTCGCCAGCGACTCGATGTCCAGCCAGTATTCCAGTGACGCGGCCTCATCCGCGGATCGGCAGCCCTTCCAGTAGGCTGCCGCCGCAAGATCCGGATTGCCCCGGAGGAACTCTATTCGGGCCTCATCCAGCAGAAGGGCCGCCTCGGGCACGTCACCCGAATTGCGGGCAAGATCGAGGGCCACCTGGGCCGAATCGGGATTGTCGGCCCGAATCCACAGGCGCGCCACGGCTACCTGATCCCAACCCGTCACCGGCCCGCCGGTCTCTTCCTCCCAACGCTTCAGAAGCCCGACGACGTCGTCTCCATCGGGGTCGGCCCGAAGTTCCAGTTTCTTCGAGATCCGCTTGGCGAGTTTTTCGTGCCCCGCGTTGCCGAGATCGAAGTAGACCTGTGTCGGCATCGTCTGGCCTTCGACTCCGGTCGGTCCGAGCCCCAGAATTGCAGCCGCCGCGATCAATCCGGCGCGCAGGGGAAGCTCGAGAAACCGATTCCGTCGAATTCGCTGCCTCGATCGCCGCATCATCGTCCTCCCCTTACCTCGTCTCCGACCTCTGCGATCGGCTGTTCCGCGCCGCGGTCTTCCGGATCTCGCACCCTGATCTCAGTCGCTCGCACCTCGGTCTTCTCACCCGTCGCAGCGTCCGTAAAGCGTACGAGCACCTTGTATGGACCTGGCCGGGTGTCCTTCATTTCGAGCCGCAGGACTGACCGTACAGGGCGCTCAGGCTCATCGGGCGTCGTCCCTCTATACTGGAGCTGGAAAGGCTGCCGGACACCCGTGAAGGTCTCTCCCTTTCCCATCGGCGCCCAATTCGAAACGAGCCGCACCTCTCCCCTGTGCGTCTCGCCGGGCGTCAGCCCATATACCTCGAAGTAGACGAAGGGCCGCGCATCCGTCTGTACCATCTTCGCGGCGTTCAGCTTCAGTTCGACGCCGGGAGATGGACTCCAGGCGCCCCCCGAGTCCGCCGCGACGGCTACGGAACTGACGAACGGACCGGTTCGGTCGAATGGAGGCACTACGACCTCTCCCTCCTGAACGTTCAGAGCCCGATCTCCCTCCCAGTTGAGATCCCGTACCTCGATCCTGTACCTGTACTCACCCGGAAGAACCCGGATTCGGGTCTGGATCGGGAATCCATCCGTGGTCCTGGGCGGGATGAGCGCGTTGAGCAAGTGCCGAACGCGCGACTCGTCACGGGCGATCTCTTCACCGTCGCGATAGATGATCGTCCGAAGTTCGAGCTCGTACTTCCAACCGCCTTCGAATACGCCCCGAACGCGGCCTGCGTGCACACTGACTGCCGTCCACAGATCGACTTCACCGGCCGCCGACGGGTAGAAGACCAGGTGCTGGTAGTCGAAGGGAAATGCTCCCGCCTTTCGGCTCCCCGCGCTCGATTCCAATTGCGAGAAGGCGTCCTGGGTCGAAACACCCGACCCCTGCGCATGAGCCGCTCGGGGCAGTGCTGGATAGACGGGGAGCGAAAAGACCAGGAACAGCGCAGCCAATCGAATGCTCTGCTCGGGCGTCGAGCCGTCGCAGCGCGTCCCGCGTGCGTGTCCCCTGCGAGCCAGACCGGACATGAGAGAGCCTCCACCTGTAGCCGCCACACCCACCGATCACGCGGACTCCGCCCCTGCGAAGCCGCGGCGTCGGGGCCCTGCCCCGCACGCCATCCTCCCGTTCTACGAACGAACGGCGGTAAAGTGCCTCCGGTTCACTCGAAGTCCCCGGGAACGGCCTCTCGCATCCGGCTCTCGAACTCCTCCGCCGGCTTCATTTCGGAGAGATTCAGTTCGAAGTCCGGTCGCCTGGCGGGCCCCAGCTTGTGGAGAAGTTCACGCGCCTCGCGCGCCGAGAGCCCGAACGACTTCAGGCGCTCGAGCGAAAGTGATGGCGCGTCGGATCTCACCGATAGCTCCTCGTCGTCCGCGACCAGCAGGGCACGCATCACTTCGAGCTCTCCGTGACTCATGTGCGATCCGCAGAACTCGTAGTCCAGCCATGCCTCGTAGCTGAGTGGAGCGACACGCTTCAGCATACCCGCCATCACCTCGGCAAAGGCCCGGATCTCCCATTGTGCGTGCGGGTCGGCGCGAAGGCTCAGGAAGTGAAACAGGTTGTGGAGGTCGATCTTCCAGTACCACTGCGTGTAGGTCGACAGCGGCAGATCGATCCGGGCCAGCTCTCGCGCGACTTCTTCCCCGACCAGCCATCCGTAGGTGTCAGCCGAGGACTGGCGAAGCTCATCCCAGCGCCGCACGGCCTCCCCGTAGACCTCGGCTCCCGCAGGCTCTCCCTCCCGTCCCTGGCGATTCGATTCGCTCTGCATGGCGAACTGCTCGTACCCGGGGCGATAGAAGAGCAGTGGCATAAGGCTGTAGCGTCCGCTGTACTCGTTCACGGACGCGGTCCGATGCCGGATCCACTGCCTGGCGACGAACATCGGCATCGCACAGTGAAACTTCAGCTCGACCATCTCGGAGGGGGTCGTATGCCTGTGACGACGCAGGTATCGGATCAGCCCCCGAGTGGCACTCGTCTTACGGGTTCCGAACCCGTAGCTGACGCGCGCCGCCTGCTCGATGGACTCATCGCTTCCCATGTAGTCGATCAGCGACACGAAGCCGTGGTCGAGCACCGGGAAGTACCCGCCGAGGATCTCCTCCGCTGCCGGATTCGTCGGACGTCGGGTTTCCATCTCAGATATCCAGGTTGCGTACGAACTTCGCGTTCTGCTCGATGAACTCCCGGCGTGGCTCGACTTCATCCCCCATCAACCGCTCGAACAGCAAAGAGGCTTCCGTCGCCTCGTCGATCGTGACCTGCAGCAAGGTCCTGTTCTCGGGGCTCATCGTCGTGTTCCAGAGCTGGTCGGGATTCATTTCGCCGAGTCCCTTGTATCGCTGCACATGGATCGCGGAACTGCCCTTACCACCCTGCAGCTCCTTCGTGATCGTCTCCCGCTCCTCCTCTGTGTAGCAGTAGAACTCCTTCTTTCCTCGGCTCACGCGGTACAGGGGCGGTTGCGCGATGAACACGTACCCGGCCTCGATCAACTCCTGCATCTGCCGGAAGAAGAAGGTCAGCAGGAGCGTACGGATGTGAGCGCCGTCCACGTCGGCATCGGTCATGATCACGATCTTGTGATACCGCGTCTGATCGAGCGAGAACTCATCTCCGATGCCCGCTCCGATCGCGGTGATGATGGCACGGATCTCGTCGTTCGAGAGGATCTTGTCGATGCGGGCTCGCTCGACGTTGAGGATCTTGCCCTTGAGCGGGAGAATGGCCTGATACTCCCGGTCGCGCCCCTGCTTGGCCGACCCGCCCGCGCTGTCGCCCTCCACCAGGTAGAGCTCCGACAGCGAGGCATCGCGACTGGAGCAGTCGGCCAGCTTCCCCGGGAGAATCCCCGTCTCCAGCGCGGACTTCTTGCGCGTGAGGTCGCGCGCCTTGCGGGCCGCTTCTCGCGCTCGAGCCGCCTGAACAGCCTTCTCGATGATACGGCGCGCCGAGGACGGATTCTCGTCCAGCCACGTTCCGAGCTTGTCGTTGACGAGGCTCTCGACGATCCCGCGCACCTCGCTGTTGCCGAGCTTGGTCTTGGTCTGGCCCTCGAACTGCGGCTCCAGGACCTTGACCGACAGCACGGCGACCAGGCCTTCCCGGACATCGTCGCCGGAGAGGCTCGGATCTCCCTTCTTCATCGTACTCGAGCGGGAGGCATAGCCGTTGATCGTGCGGGTCAGGGCCGCCTTGAATCCGCTCAGGTGCGTGCCGCCCTCATGCGTGTTGATGTTGTTGACGAAGGTGAAGGTGTCTTCGTTGTATCCATCCGTGTACTGCATGGCGAGCTCGATCTCGGTCCCGTCCTGGTCGCCCTGCAGATAGATCACATCGTCGTGCAGAGGGTTCTTCTTACCCCGCAGGTACTCGACGTACTGGCTGATCCCGCCCTCGAAGTAGAACCGCTCCTCCCTGTCGTTTTCCGTGCCCTCCGGCCGCTCATCGCGCAGCGTGATGCTCACGCCGCCGTTCAGGTACGCGAGCTCGCGGAGCCGACTGGCGAGCGTGTCCCACTGATACTGCAGCTCGGTGAAGATCTCCGGATCCGGCCTGAAGTGGACCCGGGTCCCGGTCTCCTTCGTCTTCGCGCCCTTCTCGAGCTCGCTCTTCTTGAGACCGCGGCTGAATTCCTGCGTCCAGACGTGACCGTCCCGCTTGACTTCCACGTCCAGTGATTCCGACAGAGCGTTGACCACCGACACGCCCACGCCGTGCAGTCCTCCGGATACCTTGTAGCTGTCCTTGTCGAACTTCCCGCCCGCGTGCAACCGGGTCAGGGCGACCTCCACGCCCGGCACCTTCTCGGTGGGGTGGATGTCGACCGGAATTCCCCGCCCGTCGTCCGTGACGGTGATCGAATCGTCGTCATGAATGACGACCGCGATGTCGGAGCAATAGCCCGCCATCGCTTCGTCGATCGCGTTGTCCACCACCTCGTAGACCAGGTGATGCAGCCCGCGCGCAGAGGTGGACCCGATGTACATCCCGGGCCGCTTGCGTACGGCCTCCAGTCCCTTGAGCACCTGCAGGTGCCGGGAGGTGTAACCCTCCTGGCCCTTCGCTCCGCCCTTCTTACCGTTCGTCTTCGCCATCCAGCTCCTCCGCCAGCCTCTCGTTGGACTGCAGAAACACGATTTTCTCGATTCGGCCTTTTCCCCTGCCGGCGTTCAGCTTCCGCATCAGGCGCGGACGAAGCATGCTGAGCTCCATCCGCCAGGCCGCACTTTCCACTTCCACGAACAACGTCTCGTCACGGATCCGCACCGGCCGCGAGATGCGGGCGATGTGGGGTCCCACCAGCTCTTCCCAGTTCGCGATGACCTCGGCCCGCTCCACCTGCTCGGCGATACCCATGCGGGCGAGGACCGTCCCGACCAGTCCTCCGATCTGCGCCGGCGAGTCCTTCTTCCGAGAGCGCTTCACCGGGCCCGATCCTCAGGCATGGTCCAGGAGAGCTCCGTCGCTGATCCGCCAGCGGGCCAGCGCACCATCGCGGAACGGCATGTCGGCCGGCTTCGGCGCCGTGAAGAACACCTGGCCACTCCGGCCCTCGTCCAGGAGGCGGAACACGCGCTCGGCACGTTCGCGGTCCAATTCCGCGAACACGTCGTCGAGCAAGTACACCGGATCCCTGCCATTCGCTTCGCGCAGGCTGTCCGCTTCCGTCAAGCGCAAGGCGATAGCTGCGGTCCGTTTCTGACCTCCGGATCCGAAGCTGCGCAGGTCTCTCTCCGGGCCGTCTGAGTCAACTTCGGCCCGGATCGCCAGGTCGTCCCTGTGCGGGCCGACGGTCGTGAAGCCGCGACGGAAATCTCTCGTCCGACTCGCCTCGAGTCCGCTGCGGAATCTCATCTCCCAGCCAACGTCCTCCTGCGGCGCCGAAAGCGACGTCTCGTATTCGAGCGAGGCCCCCGCTCCACCCGAGATCTGCTGGTGATAGCCCCGGAATCCATCGGCCCGGCGTCGAGCCCAACCGTCACGTGCGGCCATCAGCTTCGCGCCGGGAACGATCAGTCCTTCCGTCCAGGCATCGACCACTTCGTCGCGTCCCGCCCGCAGCGCCTCGTTGCGCTGCGCGAGGACCGCACGATACCGCTGGAGATCCGCCACGTAACCCGGCACCACCAGCGACAGGAGGATGTCCAGGAATCGACGCCGTCGGCCGGGCGACCCGGACACCAGACCCGCGTCATCGAGATCGAACACGACCGCGCCGAAGGCCCCGATCGCACCCGTGATCCGGTCCACTTCCGCCCCTTCGCGCTCTACCTTCTTTCGCCGGCCTGTCTTCTGAAACGCCGCCGCCAGCTCCTCGGTCCCTCCGTCTCGCTGGATCGTCGCCTCGATCCGGAATACGTCTTCTCCGAACCTGATGAGATCCGAATCGCGAGCGCCCCGGAACGACCGGAACACCTCGAGATAGTAGATCGCCTCGAGCAGGTTTGTCTTGCCTGATCCGTTCGGCCCGATGATCATCGCGCCGGCCTCCGGCAGATCCAGCCGGAGCTCCCGGAAGTTCCTGAAATCCCGGATCAGAAGGCGGTGGAGCGAGGCCGGCTCGGCCCGCTCCGCGACCTGGATCGAAGTACTGCTGGCGGTCTGCATATATCACGTAAGAATAGCCCGGAACACCCCCGGAGCGCAACGCCCCAGGGGC
>JAMJQL010000147.1 GCA_023554245.1 Gemmatimonadota bacterium | reverse complement strand
CGAACAGCGGTCCGAGCAGATTCTCCATCAGGTCGGCCTTGCCCCGGTACGTGCCTGAGAGGGAGGTGGTGCCGATGTTCGTCCAGACGATGTCGTCGGCGATCATCGCGAAGCAGGCGTCGAAGTCGCCGCGATTGCCGGCCTCGTAGAATGACCGGACGATTTCCTTGTTCTGTGCGGGATTCAAGGTCGATCTCTCCTCTCGTCGTCGATGATCAAGTATGCCCGTCGATGGCCTTCTCTACGTCGTCGAGGGCGTCCATCGCCTCCCGGTAGGTCCGGATCTCCTGCTCTACGAGATCCAGCTTGAACAGCGAGAGATTCCGGAACACCCGAATGTCGAAGTCCGGCGTGGCCGACTCCTCGGTCAGATCGTCGATCCCCACCCAGGGACCTACGATCGGTCCCAGGTCGAACTCCCGAATCGCGAAGGGGTCGATGTTCAGCTGCTGAACCATGACCATGTCCGCCTGAAGGAGAGCCAGCTGCTCGAACGTCGCATCCATCCGCGCCAGCGCCTGACGCAGCTCGTCGCTCCGGAGCAGAGCGAGATCTCCGGAGCTCTTGAGATCCATGTACACGTTGAGCTCCGGTGTGAACACGGGGCCGTAGAGCAGGCCGGCCCCGACCAGGTGTTCGCGGCCCGCGACTTCGGCCGCATCTGTCCAGCGTGCCGTGGTGGTCAGGGCGCTGTGTGCCGACGTGGCTTCCCCCAGCGCTCGATCGAGACGCGCTCGGGTGGCGGTCACATTCTGCTGCAAGGCAGCGATCCGGCTGGCCTCGACTCTTCGATCGGCCCGCTGGGCCACCCAGCCATCGGCCCACAGCGCGATCAGCACACCGAGGACGATTACCACCAGCTCGGCAGACAGCCGCACGAGCAGACTCGACTTCCCCTTCTTCATGGCGTTCACTGTCGTCTCACGACTCCGTTCTGTGCTGCACGGCGTGCCCCCGAACGGACTCGCCTGCGTCGGCATCAGCGGATCCTCTCGAGCTCCTCCGCGATGGTCTTTTCCAGCTCCTCTGCGGAGAGGATTACACCCTCGAGCAGAAGGGCCGAGAGCTGGGCCCAGTACATGCTGTCGCGGAGATATCCCTCGAAATCGGGACGGGTCCGCATCCGGCTGAGGATCAGATCGGCGTCGGCACGGGTGGCACCGATTTCCGGTGCATCTCCCTGGACCTCGGTATAGCTGGCGGGCTCGTTACCGCCCGAGGCGCTCAGGAAGCGCCGCATCAGCGCCGGATCGAACATGCCCGCCCGGAGTCTCGGCTCGGGTTCCAGAACGAACGCTACCTCGCGGAAGTAGGTCTCGGTGATCCCCACATCGCCCCAGGCACTCCACTGGTCGATCTGCAGGCCGATCTGGTTGTAGTAGTCAGCGACCTGCCGCTTCAGCCTCTCGTTTCTCAACAGACGGAGATCCCCGGTCGACTTGAGCTCCTCGATCGTGAACCTGGAGATCGTGGGGGGAAACAGGACGCCGGCGAAATGCACGTTCATGACCAGCGAGTCAGGATCGGGGGCCGCGTCCGGGTCGTTCAGCCAGGCATCGAGCTGCCGGGTAATCGCGAGTCGATTCCGGGCCTGGTCGCGGCTGAATCGTAGCGACCTGATGTCGGCCCTGACGTCCTCCTGCAGTCGCTCGAGGTAGCTGACCGCCCGAGCGGATTCCTGGCGGGCCTGCATGGCCTGGTCGGCCCAGAGCGCGAGCAGGACGCCGAGGGTGACGATGGCGAACTCACCGAGCGCCAGCCTCCAGCTCCCGAGAAAGCGACCCACGAATCCATTCGGCCCGGCGCTATTCCCCGTCATGCAGTTCTCCGGTCGAAGTTCAACCCGATCGAACCGGGCCGAAGTCTGCTTCAGAGAACGACGGTTCCCACGCTTCTGTCAAGACGCGGATCGCCGCGGGCGATCGCCATTCAGACGATCCGCGTTGCACCTCGTAGTGAGCGGCCGTCGCATCCCAGCGCAACAGGACGGCACGGGTGACGTCCGGGACCTGGCTGCGCTCGTAGTCCTCGCCCTGAAACTGGATGACGTTCTGCAGCGAATCGAAAGTCATGGCGGTCACGAATTCGACATCGCTTCGATACCCGGAATCACCGTGCCCGTCAGAACTCTCGATAGCTGTCGGCATTCGCGGGCGGTCCGGCCGTGCCAGATGCGTTTGATTGTCATGGATCTGTATTCAGATGCTTCTGAACTCCGTCAGCCCCAACGGCCGGCGCTTGTCTCGAGTGCATTGCCACCCGATCATCATGACTGGCGGACCTCGTACCTCGCGATCGCCGGGCCCTCAGGTGGGCACGACCCGTGAAGGTCGAATCGATTGCCTGAAAGGAGTCGAGCTACCGTGTTCCTGGTCATGAATCGCTGGATCCCCCCGATGCTGGGCGTCACTCTGCTCATCTTCGCAGCCGGGACGACCCCGGAGTTCGAAGGCTCAGGAGCGACCGGAGCGACCTCGTCGAACGCGTGGGAGGTCGACTTCTTCGACGATTTCGACCGCCTCGACCCGCAGAACTGGCAGGACCAGATCCTCTGGGTCAACGACGAGGATCAATGCTACGTCCGCGACGGCCTGCACGGCACGCGGGAGGTCAGCGACGGAACGCTCAAGCTCCGCGTGGTCGATCTTGGTGAGGCCATCGAGTGCGACAATCTGAACAAGTTCGGCGATCAGCACCCGCCCACACGGTACGTGGCCGGACGGATCACCTCCAAGAACCGCCGCGAATTCGTAAAGGGGCGTTGGACGGCGCGGCTCCGAGTTCCCGACAGCGGACAGGCCGGGATGTTCCCGGCCTGGTGGCTGCTCGGCGCGCGAAACAATGAGCCGCCGGTCGAAGAGGAGGACGAAGACGTCTGCTGGCCGATGACCGGATCGGGCGAGATCGACATCTTCGAGCATCACAGCGACGGTGGCCCCGATCATTACGCGGCCCGGGCGATCAAGAACCTGGGATACTGCGGCGGCGGCGACTGGCAGCAGTTGATGCACGTCCAGGCGACCACGCTGGCCGACTATCACGAGTACGCTGTCGAATGGGACGGCAGCGATCTGCTCTTCCTGCTCGACGGCGAGGTAGTCTACAGGGGCGAGGGACAGGGCGATCAGTTCCCCGAGCCGCTGTTCGCGGTGCTCAATTTCGCAAAGATCAACTCGTCCCCGATGACCGTGGACAGTTGGACCATGGAAGTGGACTGGGTGAAGCACGAACGGAGGGTGGAGTAGAGCAACCGGCGGGTGCCTGCACGCTGGCTGGCCCGCGCTCCGACGTCACTCCCCCCGCCGGTACTTGGGGTGGTGCTTCAGGGTCTTCATGGCGGTCTTCCACTCGCCGACGTACTCGGCCCGGGCGCGCGGATCCGTCCGCCGGCGTTCGTGGGCCGCCTCGGCCTGCAGCTTCCGGTAACTGGCGAGTCGCTCTCCGGTCAGCCGACCTTCGTCCACCGCCAACGTCACGGCGCACCCGGGCTCCGAGGAATGCGAGCAGTCCCGGAATCGGCACTGCGCCGACAGCTCGGCGATCTCCGGGAACGCCTGCTGCAAGCCCTGTTCGAGATCCAGCACCTTCAGTTCCCGCATCCCGGGAGTGTCGAGAAGCAGGGCACCACCCTCGATCGGATAGAGCTCGCGACCGGTCGTCGTGTGCCGCCCCTTGCGGTCCCCTGCCCTGACCTCGCCGGTCTGCGTGATCGCCACGCCGGCCAGGAGATTGATGAGTGTCGACTTCCCGGCGCCGGACGGTCCGAGCAGGGCGACCGTCTGCCCCGGCGCCAGGGTGGCCCTCAGCGAGGCCACCGCCGCACCGTCTGCCGCGCTCACGACTCGAACCGGCACCCCGAATGCAACGGTTCGGACCGTCTCGGCAGCGTCCTCCGGGTCAGCGGCGAGATCGGACTTCGTCAGCACGATCTCCGGAGAGGCTCCGCTCTCCCACGCCACGGCGAGGTAGCGCTCGAGGCTGCGGAGATTCGGCGCCCGGTCGAGTGCCTGGACGATCCACAGCCGGTCCACGTTCGAAGCGATCACCTGTTCGGACCGTGCTTCGCCCGCCGAGCCCCGACGCACTTCGGACCGCCGGGGCAGGACCGAGAGGACACTCCAGGGATCGGACTCGTGGGGTCCGGGCGCCACCACCACCCAATCTCCCGTCACGGGCACCGGCCCCTCCCGGTTGGCACCGAGGAGTCGTGCCGACCGGGCCCCCTCCTCCATCTGGATCGTCCAGCGTTCGCGGTGCTGAGCCGTGACCCGGGCCGGCCGCCTCCCCGAGACCGAGAGCCGCTCGAAGGCTGCAGCCCAGTCCTCGTCCCAGCCGAACGCGCCGAGTGATTCCGTCACCAGATTTCAGATCGTCAGCGTGAATCCGCCATCCGGCGTCAGCGTGGCGCCGGTGATGTAGCTGGCCTCGTCCGAACACAGGAATACGATGGCCTGCGCGATCTCTTCCGGGCGGCCAGCACGCTGCAGGTGGACGCTGGGCAGCACCACCGAATCATAGACTTCGTCGCCGAGCAGGCCCCGCGCCCGGTGATGCATCGGCGTATCGATGATTCCCGGGCAGACGGCGTTGACCCGGATTCCCTGCGACGCCAGCTCGGCCGACACGCTGGTCGTCAGCCCGATGAGACCATGCTTCGAGGCGACATAGGCCGATCCTGACGGAAATCCGAGAAACGAGTTCACCGATCCGACGTTGACGATCGCTCCGCCGTTCCCGGCCTCCAGCATCGCAGCCGCTTCGGACTTCATGCAGAGGAAGGCACCCCTGAGGTTGACGCCCAGCACCGCGTCCCATTCCTCGACCGTCAGCTCTGTGATCGCCGCGAACTTCCCCTCCGTACCCGCGTTATTGACGGCGTAGTCGAGGCGTCCGAAGGTCTCCATCGCGTGCGCGACCATCGCCTCCACGTCCTCGGGCGAGGACACATCCGTCGTGATCACGGTCGCTTCCCCTCCGCGGCCTTCGATCTCATCTGCCAGCGAGGCGAGCTCTTCGCTCCGTCGCGCGGCGAGCACGACCTTCGCTCCTTTCGCCGCGAAGACCTCGGCGGTCGACCGACCGATCCCGCTGCTCGCTCCCGTGACCAGTGCAACCCGTCCGTTCATCTCCGACATTCAGCTTCTCCTTATCACCCCCAGCCGAGCTCCCGCATCGCGTAGCCATCGTTCCAGATCTTGGTCATGTGGCGGATCCGGTCACCGTCGAACTCCATCACGTACACGTAGTCCGTCTCGACCTGCTTGCCGGTCGGCGGGATCGGTCCACCCTCTCCCGAGTGCGTGCCCCTGAATACCGCGTAACCGGTCACGTGCCCCCGGTCCTCGTCCACGGCGAAAGACCGCATCTCGTAGCTCGCATCCGGGACCGGACCCTCGATCAGTCCCTTCATCGCCTCCGTGTACCCCTCGAGTGTCTCGATCCCCGCGAAGGTGTCTGCCTGAGCGGAGAAGGAGGCATCGCCATGACAGAACTGGCGGCAAGCTTCCCAGCCTTTGCCGGTCTCGCAGGCATCGAAGAACCGGGCTGCGACATCCTTGATTGAACCCATTTCGTCCTCTTCGTTGAATGAGCGGTTGCTCCGTCGAGCAACGCGAACGATCCCCTGCGGCAATTTCGCAGGCTGCGGGAGCAGACTCGCCGACCACGAACTTCCACGCAACCGCACGTAGTGATCCCGCGAGAGATCCTGGCCGAGCCTTCGCGTGCTGCCGAGGGCAGATTCAGGGATCGAAGGCCTCAACCCGTCGCAGTCGGCGCAGAAAGCGCCGTCCAGTGGCCGCATTGGCAAAGTCCAGCACCAGGTCTTGACCCTCGAAGCGGAAGGTCCGCTCGAAGTCTCCGCCAGACCGGTTGGGAGAGAGAGCACCCACGATCTCGTGCACCAGAATCCCGCGATCGTAATCGACGCCGTATGTTCCGAAATACGCGATGGAGGATCGGGCGCGCGCCGCGAGGTCTTCGATACCCGGTGGAGACGGCTGACGGGACGGTAGCGGTTCTGGCAGGATTTGCAGGATGAGGTGTCCTTCCGGGGTGTAGACGAAGTAGCCATTCGGATCCTGGCCAAAGGGCTCGCTGCGTTCCCCGTCCGCACTCCAATTGACGAGCTCCACGATGTCCCACACTCCGACCACGTTGGGTTCCTGGGCCAACAGGGTCGGGGGTCCGAGCACGGCCAGCCCGCCGATGACAGCCGATAGCGGATATCGCATCCGACCTCCGTGCGGGAAGAACAGAGATCCTGCGAGCCCGTGCATCAGCCGCGGCATCAATCGCGGCCCGGCTCGGGGGGACGAAGCACATCGACGATCGGAAAGCGTTCGACGCGGGGCGGTTCCGTGAGCTCGTACGCCTCCGGGATACTCTTGCGCAGATCAGAATCGAGATACCTCGCAAGCGACTCCTCTGAATCCCACAAATAGATTCCCGCCCACTCACCGGTGGACTCGTCGTAGGAGTAGTACTTCTGGATCAGCCCCGCGACCTGGCGGAACTGCGGCAACCGCTCCAGGTAGCGGCGCTCCATTTCCTCGCGTGGCAGTTCTGATTTCAGCCCGCGCACGAGCAACATGATTCTGGGTACGGAACGTTCCATTCGACCTCCTTCGTCATTGCTCTCATTCGCCCGGCCGCTTCGATGCCGCTCCGAAGGTAGCCATAGCCTCGGCGTCTGCCGATTCGCGTCCGCCCGGACCGGGTCTCCACGTGGTCCTGCCCCATCAAGAGCTCTTGGGGTTCTCGTGCTCCTTGACTATCTATTCGAGATCACATGCGAAAGCGGATCCAACCACGCAGGGGCAGACAATGTACCGATCGTTCGGCCGAAGAGAACGTTGATGACGAGATTGACCCTGCTCGACAGCGCCAGAATCCGGTACTTCACCGGCGCGATGCTCTATTTCGCGCAGGGGATTCCGCG
>JAMJQL010000017.1 GCA_023554245.1 Gemmatimonadota bacterium | reverse complement strand
ATTGGCGTGGAACACGCCCTGAAATGCGCGCATCCGGTGCTTCAGGTGCATCTCGAACAGCCGCTGCTCGATCACGGTCGGAGCGTCGTGGAAGGTGAGCAGATCCGGAAAGTCGTAGGCGTAGCCTTCCGGCCGCTTCAGTACGCCGTCGGCGTACAGCCCGACGATCTCCCGAATCGCCTCCACCAGCAGATGGTCGGCCTTCCGAATCATCTCGTCGCCACGCTGCAACTCTCCCGTCGCGAAGCTCTCGGAGTGGCAATCTGGAGCAGGAGCAGGCCCGCCGTGATCAACGGTGCAATCAGGCAAGCGTCAGGTCGGGACATGATGGCGTGTTCCTCGATTTCGGGTCGCGATCCCTGTTTGAAGCGGCTATCCTCCCGTCACCGCCAAGACGGGATCTTTTTTTACACGACCTTATCGTAAATGATGCACGTCCGACGGAATGAAAAGTTGCAGGGGGGCTATTCGAGGATCCGGACTCGGCCTCGAGTCTCTCCGCGCTGGCCGCTCATCGGGGCGGCAGTTGCGCTGCTCCTCGCAGCGGCAGCCGTCGAGTTGCGAC
Organism: Gemmatimonadota bacterium; assembly: GCA_023554245.1. GTDB lineage: Bacteria > Gemmatimonadota > Gemmatimonadetes > Palauibacterales > Palauibacteraceae > Carthagonibacter > Carthagonibacter metallireducens. The sequence goes on along the minus strand of JAMJQL010000017.1, from coordinate 2,709 downwards.
CCGGCCCCAGCGATGAAGCCGAGGTCATCCGGGTGTACGACGGGGACACGATCGAGGCTCTCGTATCGGGCCGTCGTGAGAAGATCCGCTACATCGGAATCGACACCCCGGAGATGAGCGATACCCGCGAGCCGGTTCTGGAACTCGCGCGCGAGGCTCGGGACGCGAACCGCCGGCTCGTCGATGGAAGGGTGGTGCAGCTGGAGCGGGACGTGCAGACCCGCGATGCGTACGGACGCCTGCTCGCATACGTCTGGATCGGGGATACCCTGGTCAACGAGGTGCTGGTCAGGGAGGGGCTGGCGGCCGCGCGCACCTTCCCTCCGAACGTGCGCCACCAGGAGCGCCTCCGGGCGGCCGAAGCGGAAGCCCGGGCCGCCGGACGTTGGCTCTGGGACGGGCGGCTCGGCGACGGTCCTCTGCGTGAGCGGGGCAACGAGGCGAGTCGTGAAGGGTCCGAAGCGCGGCCGGGCGATGGTCCTGGGCTCGATGCCTTCGACGCGAATCGTCATGCAGGCACCGTGGCGACGGTGTGCGGCTTGGTGGCGGACGGCCGGTACCTGGGAGGCGATGGACTCACCTTCCTCAACCTGGAGCGTCCGTATCCCGACCAGCCCTTCACCATCGTGATCCCGATCGGCACGCGTCGCCGACTGGGCGGCCGCCCTGAAACCCGACTGCGGGGGCAACGCGTATGTGTGGCTGGATTGATCGAATTGCATCGCGGCACGCCCCAGATCATGCTTCATGATCCGGCTCAACTGGAGCGTTGAACCAGTCGGAACCCGAGGCCCGACGAGGGGTTCTGAGATCGCGGCCGAGCTTCGGAACACACTCGGGAGCGGCCGACAGGTGCACGATATAGATTCCGGGGCGGCCGGAACGGCCGGAACCCGGCAGGAATTCGGAAGGAGAATGCGAATGCGGTGGGTGCTGCGTTCCAAGATACACAAGGCGACCGTGACGGAAGCCGACGTGAACTACGTCGGCAGTGTCACGATAGACGAGGACCTGATGGATCGGGTCGGGCTCTGGCCCGGCGAGCGGGTACTGATCGTGGACAATACGAACGGTGCTCGAATCGAGACGTATACGATCGCCGGACCGCGCGGCTCCGGTGCGGTGGAAATCAACGGGGCCGCCGCGCACAGGGTCAATCGGGGCGACGAAGTCATCATCATGGGCTTCGAGCTGAGCTCCGTTCCTCTCGAGCCGAAGGCGATTCTCGTGGACTCACAGAACCGCTTCGTCCGCGATCTCGTGGAAGAGCCTTCGACGGTGCTGCCCGTCTGACGTGACCGCTCGGCCGGGGTCCGCGGCCGCTCCGTACGGAATCGTGGGGAGTGGCCGGGTCGCACGACATCTCGGCCACTACCTCGACACCCTCGGGCTCGAAGTACGACGCTGGACCCGGAGCGCCACTACCGCTCCGGAACTGGCGCTGGCCGGTTGCCCGGTCATTCTCCTCTGGATCCGGGACGATGCGATCGAGCCGTTTCTCGACCGGGCCGATTTCTCGGGACGCACGCTGATCCACGCGTCGGGGAGCCTGCGCACACCAATGGCTCACGCCATGCACCCCCTCTACACCTTCGGGCCCGAGCTCTACCCGGACGATGTCTACCCGGCGATCCCTTTCGTCTGTGACGAGGACGGACCGTCATTCAGTCAGGTATTTCCGGACCTGGCCAACCCCAGCTGGACGATCGCCTCCGACCAGAGGCCTCTCTACCACGCGGCCTGCGTGATGGGAGGGAACTTCAGCACGTTGCTGTGGAACCGGGCGATGCAGATCTTCCGCGAGTTGGGCGTGCCGCCCGAAGCAGCCGTTCCCTACCTGGAACGGACCTGCGCGAACGTCGCGCAGCACGGTCCCGGAGCGCTGACCGGCCCGCTGGCACGGGGGGACCGCCGGACGATCGAAGCGAACCTGAACGCGCTCGAGGGTGATGACTGGGGTCGGGTCTATCGCGCGATCGTCGAGGCGGCACGCCCCGGGCTGCTCGACGACAACCCGGAGACGATCGAGTGAACGTGCAAGACTTCGTCGCCGCGAAACGCGACGGCCGGAAACTCAGTCTGACCACCTGCTACGATTGGTGGTCGGCCCGAATCCTCGACGCGACCCCCGTGGATGCGATCCTCGTGGGCGACAGCGCCGCGATGGTCATGCACGGGCACCCGACGACCATCCCGGCCACGCCCGAAGTGATGGAGCTGCACATCGCGGCGGTCTCGCGAGGCGCTCCGGGGAAGTTCCTCATCGGCGACATGCCTTTTCCTTCCCATCGAATGGGAATCGCAGTCGCGATGGAGGTCGTGGACGGATTCCTGACGGCCGGGGCGCACGCCGTGAAGCTCGAGGGGATAGAGGGACACGAGGATGTCGTCCGGCAGATCGCGGGCTCGGGCGTTCCGGTGATGGGTCACGTCGGACTGACGCCGCAGTCAGTGAACGCGTTCGGCGGCTATCGGGTGCAGGGGCGCGGCGATGAAGCGGCCGCGCGAGTGGTAGAGGAGGCCCGGAGGCTCGAAGACGCCGGCTGCTTCTCGATCGTGGTCGAGGCTGTGCCTTCAGAGGTGGCCCGCGCGATCACGGGATCTGTCTCGATTCCGACGATCGGAATCGGGGCCGGACCGCACGTGGACGGCCAGGTGCTGGTATTGCACGATCTGGCAGGCTTGCAGCGAGAGGTGAAGCCGAAGTTC
>JAMJQL010000146.1 GCA_023554245.1 Gemmatimonadota bacterium | reverse complement strand
GAACACCTGCGCCCTCAGCCGCGCCACCAGCATCGCGATCGCCACCCGGTTTTCCTTTCCGAACGGGATGATCACGTCGGCATGTCGGCGGCTCGGCTCGACGAATTCGAGGTGCATCGGCCGCACCGTCTCCTGGTACTGCCGGATCACCGAACTCACCGACCGACCCCGCTCCTCCGTGTCTCGTACGAGCCTCCGGATGAACCGCAGGTCGGAGTCGGTCTCCACGTACACCTTGATGTCCATCAGCTCGCGGAGCTCGGGCTCCGCCAGGATCAGGATTCCATCCACGATCACGATCGGGTTCGGCTCGATCCTTCGACTCCGGTCCGTGCGACGGTGGGTGGTGAAGTCGTATACGGGCTCTTCGACCGGCTTTCCCCCGATCAGGTCTCTCAGATGGGCGGCGAGCAGCTCGCTCTCCAGCACGTCGGGGTGATCGTAATTCAGCCTCGTGCGTTCGGCGTCCGAAAGCTCCGGGTGATCGCGGTAGTAGGAGTCGTGGTGCAGCAGGCTGACCGGCAGCGGGTCCACGGCGCGCATGACCTGCGAGACGACGGTCGTCTTTCCGGATCCGCTGCCCCCGGCGACGCCGAGAATCAGGGGACGTGAGCCCGGCATGAGTTCGCTCCGGGTCTAAGAGGTGTGTGGTCCGGCGGCGGACCCGCTCAGAATAGCAGAGAGGCTCCCCCGACGACCAGAAGCACGAGCCCCGCGGTCGTCTTGAGGGCGATGGCGGCGGACCTGCCGAGCAACGCCCCCCAGCCGGCCCGGAGCGCGACCTCGGAGTCCTTCACCAGGGTCCAGGTCGCGATCGAGGCGCCGATCATCGTGCCGGCGAACACCCCCAGGAGCGAGCCGACGACCGGCACGGGCGTGCCGACCATCGCTCCGACGATTCCCCCGGCGATCGCGCCCCAGAAAGTCCTCTGCGTCCCGCCGTACTTCCTGCCCAGCCGGTCGAGGGCGACCCACTCCGCCAGTTCGGCCAGCACGACGAGCGCCAGGAGGCCGAGGAATAGAGCGATCGATACGGCTCCCTGCCACGCGCCGATGCCCAGGATCCCCAGCATGATCCAGAGCCCGGGAAGTCCGAGCGGAATGAGCGCCAGGGAGACGGCCATGATCGCGATGCCACCGAGGGCCAGTGCGTTGATCTCCATGTCACAACATACGGCCGTTACGCGCAAAGGATTCAACAGGTGACGATGCCGTGACGCGGGCAGGTCAGAGTCATGGTGCGCCGCCCTGCTCACGCACACGTACGCCGGAGGGCCGACAGATGCTTGCGCTGCTGCTGATCGAAGTCGGGATCGTGGTTCTCGTGGCGGTCGTGATCGCGGCCGACATGGCGGGCAACGGCCATCCCTCTCTCCGCGACTGATCACCGGCACACGACCCGCGCGTCCCCGTCGTCGAGACGAGGGACCCCTGAGACCTCCTTCGCCATACCATGCCATGAAGCCCGCCGCCGACGCGGCGGACCTATCCGACAGGCATCGCAAGGAAGCGGGCATGCAAGAGACGGTTCTCGTAACGGGTGTGAGCGGTTTCATCGCACGCCAGGTCGCCCTCGACCTGCTGAACGCCGGGTATCGGGTGCGCGGCACGCTGCGTGACGCTTCCAGGAGCGAGTCGGTACGGGAGACGCTGGCGCGAGCCGGCGCCGACGTGTCCGGCCTCGAGTTCGTCGAGGCCGATCTCGACTCGGATGAAGGCTGGGAGGAAGCGGTCCGCGGTGCGCGTTTCGTCCAGCACATCGCCTCGCCCTTCCCGATCGAACAACCGAGGGACCGGGAGGCGCTCGTGCCCGCTGCCCGGTCCGGGGCCCTGCGGGTCCTGGCGGCGGCGCGGGCCGGTCAGGTCGAACGGGTCGTGCTCACGTCATCGGTCGCGGCGATGGAGTACCGGCCCCGCCGTCCGCGTGAATTCACCGTTCGCGAAGAAGACTGGACGGATCCGGAGTGGAGACGGCTCTCGCCCTACATCGTCTCGAAGACGCGTGCCGAGAAAGCCGCCTGGAGCTGGGCGGTCGAGCACGGCTGGCGCGATCGTCTCACGGTGGTCAATCCGGGCTTCGTGCTCGGCCCGACCCTCGACGCGCGGATCGGGACCTCGCTGGAGGTGATCAAGCTGTTCCTGGAGGGCGCTTACCCGGCGACACCGAATGTCGCCTTCACGGTGGCGGACGTTCGAGACGTCTCGGCCGTGCATGTCCGGGCCATGGAGTTACCAGAGTCCGGCGCACGTCGGCTGATTGCGGCCGGGCAAACGCTGTCGCTGCCCGAAATCGGCGAGATCCTGCGGACGGCCTTTCCGGAGTTCGGAGAGAAGATCCCGAATCGGGTGCTGCCCGACTTCTTCGTCCGGGTGCTGGCGCTGTTCGACCGGTCACTACGGTCGGTCACACCCAACCTGGGGCACGTCGGACGCGCCGAGTCGGCCTATGTCACGGAGCTCACGGGCGTCTCTTTTCGCCCTTCCGCCGAGGCCGTGCGGGAAGCGGCCCGCTCGATGATCCGCTACGGGGTCGTCACTCCGCCCGCGTAGCAGGCTGGAGCTTCCGCGCGACCTCCTCTACCTCGCGCCACACGCGCAGCAGATTGCCGCCCCACAGTTTTCGGATCTCCTCCTCGGAGTACCCGCGACGCACCAGCTCGAGCGTGACGTTGAAGGTCTCCGAAGCATCCTCCCAGCCCGGGATCCCCCCGCCGCCGTCGAAGTCGGAGCTGATTCCGACGTGGTCGATCCCGATCAACTCCACGGCGTAGTCGATGTGGTCCACGAAGTCGGACAGGGTGGCGCCCGGGTAGCGGTCGTCGATCTTCGCCCGCGCCTCTCGATACGCATCCCGCTGCGCCGGGGTCGCGGCGGCCCACGACTCGAACTCCACGCCGTCGCGCAGCGCCTGGATCGCGGCCTGCTTTTCGTTCGATGGCAGTTTCACGTAGCCATCGAAGGCGACGATCTGGATCAC
>JAMJQL010000145.1 GCA_023554245.1 Gemmatimonadota bacterium | reverse complement strand
ATCGCGCAGTGTTCACGCACCCTCGCCGAGAGTGTATACGTGCCGATGGACCTCGACATGGCAATGATCTCCTCCTTGTCCATGCCGACCAGAGGTCTGAGAACCGGCCTCCTGCTTACTTGGTCGATCGTCCGGAGGTTGGCGAGCGTCTGGGATGAAACCTGACCGACCGCTTCCCCGGTGACGATCGCGTCCGCCTTCCGGAGTCCTGCCAGCCGGTCGGCGGCCCTGTACATCTGTCGCTTCAGTGCCACCTGTAGCAGTGCGGGTCGGACCTCGCGCCTCAACTCGTCGACGACTGGCTCGAAGTCAATGACATGGACCCGGGGCCGCGTTCCGTAGCTCCACCTGTCGGCCAGGAGCTTCGCGACTTCGAGCACCATTCTGCGGTGCGCTTCGCCACCCAGATTACAGAACAGGTAGTCGAGCGCCACTCCACGTCTGAGCATCATCCACGAAGAAACGGCGGAATCGAAACCGCCCGAAAGCAGAGAGATCGCCCGGCCCTCCATCCCGAGCGGCAGCCCGCCGGCACCCCTGGAACGAGAAGAGAAGAAGTACGCGGTACGCCCTCTCACTTCGACGTGGACCTCGACATCGGGATCGTCGAGATCAACCGTCGCTACCTCATTCAGCGCCGACCCCAGTCGAACAGCCACATCAATCGAGCGGAATCCGTGGGACCCGCTTCTCCGGGACCGGATGGCAAAGGAGCGACCCCGCACCGCACTGCGGTACAAGTCCTCTCCGGTGGCAACGATCACGTCGAGCTCCGCGTCGCAGGTACCGTCGAGGACCGAGTAGCTGCTGATCCCGAAAACCCGACCCAACGGCTCGAAGGAGCCCCCTTCCTCCAGGCGAAGCATCAGCCGGCTCCAGCTTTCCCTGAGCTCGCATTCCTGTCCCGCGGATGCGAAAGCCGACCGGATATTCTTCGCGAGTCGCCTCTGGAACCGGGCCCTGGTGCGGCGGGCCTTCGTAGTCAGCTCACCGGTCAGCCGAATCATCGCCACCCGGTCTCCGGGCGACAACGACAGGGGCGAATCCTCGGAATGGCTCTGCATGGTCGTAGAATACGCCGAAGTCCGCCGGTACGTCGACAGGCGGACTTCGGCCGTCCGGTCGGCCCCGGAGATTGGCCTCTCCGGCGCCTGACTCAGATGTCCGAGCGGAGGCTCGGCAGACGCGACGCGATCAACGCCGCCATGACACCCAGGATCGGAATCAGCGCTACCTGGCCGATGATGATGAAGCTCTCGGGAATCTCCGGCACCTTGTCTCTCCTGCTCCATGATTCGGTTGGTCCGCCAGTTGCTCGGATCGTGCTCGGCCGACCGGACGGCGGCGAAGGTAGGCCATGGAATCCGCGGAATGCAAGCGGCGACCGCCGGTGCCGCGGCTCGAGTGTGCGGAATCGACACACCCGTTCCCGCAAGCGAACGGACTCGACTTAAGAGGCGACCTCGCGCCAAACTCTCAAGTGCATACTATGACAATGGCTTGTGGCATCAACGTTTCGTGGCACGTCGGTTGCTCTGAATCTGCGGTGGAAGCCGGAAAGCAGCGAACAGGCGGCGCAGCCGCCGGCAGCACGGGGGACGGGACATGTGGTACGACGCACAGCGAACAGGGATCGAGGCGGTCAAGGCCGTATTCTCGGTGGCGGTGTTGTGGGGTGGCTTGTTCGTTTCGGGTGCAGCGGACCAGGCGATGTTCGAGTCCTTCAGTTCCGCAGGTGCGGACGACATCGTCGGCGTGTGGGAGCTGGTGGCAGAGGCAACGCCGCGGAGACCGGGTCCGGGAAACGCGCTCACATCCCTGCTCGAGATCCAGAGAGGCAGCGACGGTACGCTGAGTGCTCACGTCCTGCTCAAGGACGACGGTCACCCGATCGTACGAAGGGTCCGCGGCGTCTCGTTCGAGGAAGGCCGACTGTGCCTCGAAATCGATGGACGGGCCGCATTCAAGGGTCGGATCAGCGAAGACGGCCGCACGATAGGTGGAACCGTGCTGCTGGACGGACGAAAGCCCGCTTCTGCGGAACTGTGGAAGGTGGACGCACGGATCGGCGCCCATGGGGGAATAGTACCGCTCCGGGCGACCTAAGGGCCCGGAGCGGATAGCCGATCCTCATCGCGGCGGGCGCCGTATGTCCCGCCGCTTTGTGTTGCACGAAGCCCGAGCCTCTTTCTCCACACTCTCGCCCTCTCTCGCACGCGGGGTACGCGGATCAGCAGGAGAACCGCCAGGACCGCGATGAATACCAGGGGCTCGCGCGTGTCCGCCTTCACCTTCCAGAAGAAGTGCAGCGATCCGAGCGCAGCGGCCAGGTAGACGAGACGGTGAAGAACGCCCCAGCGCTTGCCGAGCCGCCGGATCCAGCCGCGGGTCGAGGTCACGGCCAGGGGGAGGAGCAGGAGCCAGGCCGCGAACCCCACCAGGATGAAGGGCCTCTCGGTGATGTCCTCGACAATGAACGGCCAGGCGAACCACTGATCGAGAACCAGGTAGCCCAGGAAGTGGGTTGTCGCCCAGGCGAATGCGAACAGGCCCAGGAGTCTGCGATACCGGATCAGCCGATTCCACCCCGTAAGACGACGAATCGGGGTGACGGCCAGACTGACCATCAGCAGCGCCAGGGCCCACCACCCCGTCCGGTGCAGGACCTCCTCGATCGGGTTGGCGCCCAGCTGACCCGTCAGAGCCTCGTAGCCCAGCCAGAGTGCCGGCAGCAGGCAGACGATCCAGACCAGCACCTTTCCCCAGCGAAGCCGCAGCGACACGCTCAGAAGTTCTTTCGAAGGTCCATGCCGGCGTACAGCGACTCCACTTCGTCAGCGTAGCCATTGAATGGCAGTGTCGGCCGGCGCCGGAACTCCCCCAGCCGCCGCTCGCGGGCCTGGCTCCATCGCGGATGGTCCACCTCCGGATTCACGTTCGCGTAGAATCCGTACTCGCGGGGCGCCGAGACCGCCCACGTGGTGGGCGGCATATCTTCCAGGAACCGGAACCGGACGATCGATTTCACGCTCTTGAACCCGTACTTCCACGGCACCACCAGCCGGAGCGGCGCCCCGTTCTGATTCGGCAGATCCCGTCCGTACACGCCAGTGGCGAGGAAGGCCAGAGGATGTATCGCCTCGTCCATCCGCAGCGCCTCGACGTAGGGCCAGTCGAGGATACGCCGCCGCTGCCCGGGCATCTGCTCTTCGTCGAGCAACGTCGTCATCTCGACGAATCGCGCTTTCGAGGTCGGCTGCATCCGGCGGACGACGTCGGCGAGAGCGATCCCCCGCCACGGGACGACCATCGACCACGCCTCCACGCAGCGGAGCCGATAGACCCGATCCTCGACCGCGTGCGGCGAGAGGAAGTCCTCGAGGTCGTAGACGCCGGGGCTCTCGACCTCACCCTCCACAGCCACAGACCAGGGCCGGGGCCGCAACGTGTGCGCGTTCTTCGCCGGATCGTCCTTGCCCACGCCGAACTCGTAGAAGTTGTTGTAGGTTGTGATGTCTTCCCACGAATTCAGCGGCTCGTCGAGCTCCGATCGGACCTTCGACCAGTCGCGGTCCTGAGAAGGCCCTCCCGGCGCCTCCTGATCGGTATCGCCCGGCGCGATTCCCGGCGAGGCCGCGGCCTTCGAAACTCCGCGCTCGCCGTCGACGTCGCAGCCGGCGAGTAGCCCGGGAACCAGGGCTCCGGCCACGGCCGCTTTCGCCGACGTTCCGACAAAATGCCGCCGGTTCAGCCAGGTCTCGTATGGCGTAATCTCCGCGTCCTTCGGCTCGCGGATCGTTCGTATCCAGAACAACGGTCTCTCCCGTTCGGGTGCCACTCTGCCCTGCCGGTTCTGCCCATGAAAACGCGGGCGGGCTCCGGAGGTTCCCCGAAGGCGGGGCTCCGATTGGGGGTCGCCGCCTCGAATTCCGCCATACGCTTTCTGGATTCGGGCATGCACTCACTGGCCCGGGCCGAAAATTCATTGGCCCGTTTCTGAATGGGAGAGGGAGATCGAAGCAGGGGTCAGACCGAGTTTAAGGTGACGTTGTGAAGCGCCCAGCCGGACCGGAACCGGGCGCTTTAGTGATTGAAGTGGTGCGAGCAGAAGGGCTACTTGACCCGCATGGTCCGCATTTCACCGTCTTTCCCGAAGGACTTGTAGACCCACTTGAGCTTGTACGCCTCCCCCATGTAGTCAATCGTCCCATGGATAACGTACTGCGTTCCGGCAGGCGTTACCTGTCCACCGCCGTGGGCCGTTCCGCTGCCGATGCGCGTCGTCTCACAGGACGCGTACCAGACCGGATTGAAGCCAGAGGGAGCACTCATGTAGTTGCCAAAGAACTCCTCAAACGGATAGACGGTCACGCCCATATCCGGGCTTCTGATCAGTTTTATTCCATCCCGGATGGACTGGGCCATGTACGGAGTACTCGAATTTGACCCGCCGCACGTCTCATGGTAGTCGCCTATGCCCAAGCCCATGAAGATCATCCAGGGCTCTCCCGACTTCTCGGTCTCATCGCGAGTATAGTCGAACAGGAGAGTGAACTCCCATTCTCCTCGAGTCACAACGCCTGCCATTTCAGGCCCGTTCATGAAGTTGAATTGCGGCGCCGTCGCGACGGGCTGCTCGACGGGCTCGGTGGGGGTGTCCTGGCAGGCGACCGCGACGAGCGCGGCGCAGGCGAGGACGAGGGAAATGCGGGCACGCATGTGGTACCTCCTGTGCCGGGGTGGGTGCCCGACCAACCCTGCGGTTCCCCCCCGGCATGAGGAGGAATCCACAGGGCCGGCCAGGCGGAATACTGTGCCGCTGCTTACGACCGTACAGAAAGGCGGTCACCCACGAATCACCGGGTTCTCACCTGCAACTGTACGGGTCAGCACTCGGCCAGGAGGGAGGGTCTGGCGAGTCACTGCGTTGGAGGGGCCGCAGACCGAAACATCCTAGCATCTGCGGGCCCAAGTATCAATTGGTGCAAGGCCGGCTTGGACTCGGAGGTGTGATTGGATGTGCCTTCCTGGCGTGTAGTCGGATCCCCCCGCGGTTTGCCGGTATTCGATGTCCCTCAGGTACGCTCCGAGGTGACGGCAGTATTCGGGAACGGCAGGGGCGGGATTCGCCGTCGAGCGCAGCGAGACCCCGAGCACGCGTCAGCGTGCGAGGCACCCGCGACCTTCCTGAT
>JAMJQL010000144.1 GCA_023554245.1 Gemmatimonadota bacterium | reverse complement strand
GGCGACCACGAAGAGCTGCACGGCTTCCTTACCATGCACAAGGAGCATCTCGTCCCCGCCCTCTGTCACGCTCTCGGGATCGAGGATCACGCCCACCACGAAGTCGTTGGTGTGGACAAGGCGGCGATCAAGGCGGAGATCAGGGAGCTCAAGCAGCAGCGTAACGAAGTGCTCGCGGCGAAGGATCCTGTCGAGCTCAAGCGGATCCGTCGCAAGATCCATCGGCTCAAGCGAAAACTGCACAAGGCGACCGTCTGAGGCGCAACGCGATCGTTCCCCGATTCACGGCCGCCCAGGCAGAGGAACTCGCGAGGGTTCACTGGCGAATCGATGCGGTGGCGAGTGCGCTGCCGAGCTCGATCGATCAGAATTTCCGGTTGGATACGGTGGGGGACGAGAGCTTCGTACTCAAGATCTCTAATTCGTCCGAACTGCCGGAATTCCTGGATGCACAGGTTCGTGCCCTTGAGTACCTGGCCGCCGGCCCTCCGATCGCTCTCCGCCTGCCCGTCGTCACCCGCCGTCCGAGCGGCGACGCGACGATCTTCGCAAAGGGCCATCTGGTCTGGCTGGTAGGCTGGCTGGAGGGGAAGCCGGTCGCACACCTCGAGTCAAAGCCGCGCACGCTGCTTCAGGAATTCGGCCGGGCGCTCGGCGAGCTCGACGAGCGGCTTGCCGGATTTGACGATCCCGCCGTCCACCGTGAATTCCGATGGGACCTGATGCGGGCGCCGGGAGTCCTCGGGCTCACCACGCATATTCCTGATCCCGAAGGCCGCCAGCACGTTCTGCGCAGTCTACGCCGCTTCGCGACCGACACGATTCCACGGCTTGAACGACTGCCCTTCCAGGTCGTGCACAACGACGCAAACGACCACAATCTACTGGTGCGCCCTGCGGCTGTCGGGGAGAGCTTCATCCCGTGCGCCCTGTTGGATTTCGGCGATCTGTTGTGGACCCCGCGCGTAGCCGAGGCAGCGATCGCCATCACCTACGCGATGCTGGGAAGCGAAGAGCCGATCGAGGCCGCCGCGGCATTCCTCGGTGGCTACCACGCATCGCTGCCGATCGGGCCTGACGAACTGGGGCTACTGCCCGACTTGATCGAGGCACGGCTCTGCGCCAGTGTGACGATCGCGGCCTACGAGCGCGCATGTGATCCGGACAACGCGTTCGTCTCGGTATCGGAGGCACCCGCGTGGCGGTTGCTGGAGCGGCTCGCCGCGGAGCGGTTCCGCTCCGGTCTGGCAACGGCACTCGCGGAGACGACATGGCAACAGGATTGACCGCCGACGAGATTCTCGCTCTCCGCGACAGACACCTGGGTAGATCGCTCAGCGTGTCGTACCGGCATCCCCTGCACATCGTTCGAGGCGAGCGTCAATTCCTGTATGATGCCGATGGTCGAGCCTATCTCGATTGTGTCAACAATGTCTGCCATGTTGGCCATGGACATCCGCGGGTCGTCGAGGCCGCGTGCCGACAGATGTCCGAGCTGAACACCAATACACGCTACCTGCACGAGAATATCGTCGAGTACGCGCGCCGACTCAGCGGCCTGTTCCCGGACCCTCTCGAGGTCTGCTACTTCGTCTGCTCGGGGAGCGAAGCCAACGAACTGGCCCTGAGGCTGGCCCGGACCGCGACGGGGAGGCACGACGTGGTCGTGCTGGACGAAGCGTACCACGGCAATACGGGCGGGATGGTGGACCTGAGTCCATACAAATTCGCCGGCCCGGGCGGCGCCGGACGACCGGAGCACGTGCACGTCGCGCCGGTGCCCGATCCGCTCCGCGGACCATATCGGTACGGTGACCCAAGCGCCGGGCAGCGGTACGCCCTCGCCGTCGCCGATGAACTGAGAGCCGCCGAGTCCAGAGGGCGCCCCGCCGCGGCATTCTTCGCGGAATCCGTGCCGGGCTGTGCGGGCCAGATCGTACCCCCCGACGGATTTCTGCCCTCGGCATTCGAAGCTGCGCGGTCCGCCGGTGCCCTGAGCGTGGCCGACGAAGTACAGGTCGGATTCGGCAGGGTCGGGACTCACTGGTGGGGATTCGAGGCGCAGGGAGCGATCGCGGACATCGTCACTCTGGGGAAGCCGATCGGCAACGGTCACCCGATGGGAGCCGTAGTCACGACTCGCGCGATCGCAGAGGCATTCGAGAACGGCATGGAGTACTTCAACACGTTCGGCGGTAATCCGGTCTCGTGTGCTGTCGGCCTGGCAGTCCTCGATGTGATCGAGGAAGAGGAGCTGATGGAGAATGCACATTCGGTCGGCGAGGTACTCCTCGCAGGTTTACGCGAGCTCTCGAGGATCTACCCGATCATCGGCGACGTCCGTGGATTGGGCCTCTTCATCGGAGTCGAACTCGTGCTCGATCCGGAGACCTTGGAGCCTGCTACGGAACAGGCAGCGGCGGTCGTCAATACGATGCGGGAACGTGGAATACTGCTCAGTACCGACGGTCCCTACCGGAATGTGATCAAGATCAAGCCACCGCTGGTGTTTCAGGCGGCAGATGCCGACCGTGTGGTAAGCGAGCTCGGAGAGGTACTCGCGGGGAGCGCACTCGGAGTATCCTGACAGGCGGTAGACGATTCAGCCAACGGAAGGGAAGCGACATGTTCGAGGCGGGCACTTACACAGATCGAAGGAACGAGCTGATGCGGAGCGTGGGCCCGGGAGTTCTGCTATTCATCGGCAACGATCTGGAGCCGATGAACTATGCGGACAATCCGTATCCGTTCTGGCAGGATCGCAGCTTTCTATACTACTGGGGGCTCGACGAGCCGGGACTGGCGGGGATGATCGACCTCGACAGCGGCGATGCGACACTCT
>JAMJQL010000143.1 GCA_023554245.1 Gemmatimonadota bacterium | reverse complement strand
GATTTTTCTTCGGCCGGCCCCCTGTACGCCTACGTCCGTGACACCTTCGGCCTCACCTCATCGCAGCTCGGCGCGATCGTGCGTCATACGGCCCATGCGGCGGCGATCCTCCGGGAGAGCTGCCGGGCCGGAGATCTGCGGTTCGATCTGGATCCGGAGCGCTTCCTCGCCGACGGCACGACGCCCGAGACCGACCTGTCGTGCGAGGCTCCATAGACGGGGATTCGAAGGGTTCGGACGAAATGAACGCTCCGACCGGGGCACCCGGCCGGGACGACGCCGGCGCGGCCGTCGTGCTCTCCTCCGACCTCACGCCGTTCGAGCGCCTGCTGCGACTGTTCACCCGCGTCCGCCCGGGCGAGGGCCGCAGCGTCGGACTGTTTTTCCTGCAGGGGTTTCTGCTCCTCTTCGCCTTCTACGTCGTCCGTGCCCTGCGGGAAGGCTTCATCCTGACGAACCACACCGCCGCCGACCGCTCCTATGCGGTGGCGATCGCGGCCGTGGTGCTCATGGTCGTGATCCCGCTGTACGGCGCCTTGCGGCGGAAGATCGACCCCGAGCTCCTGGTCCCCGCCATCTCGCTGTTCCTGGTCGTCAACCTGGCGGTCTTTTACCTGCTGTGGCTGCGAGAGGTGGACTTCGGGTTCGTCTTCTTCATCTGGGTCGGCCTGTTCGGACTCCTGGTGGTGTCGCAGTTCTGGGCCTTCGCGGCCGATACTTACAACACGCTGAGCGGTCGACGGCTGTTCCCGGTCATCATGATCGGCGCGAACCTCGGGGCTCTCGCGGGCGCGGAGGCGGCCGGGGTAGCCGTCCGTCATCACGGTCTGCACGGCCTGATGCTGCTCGGAACGGGAGCCCTGTTTCTCACGGTATTCCTCGGGCGACCCGCGCGGCGCTCCACGCCGCAGAGCTCGCGGGCGCTGCCCTCCCGCGACGAGCCCGCTCCCAGCCTGTTCGGCGGATTCTCCGTCGTGCTTCGCGATCACTACCTGCTGCTCATCGCCCTTCTCATCGTCTTGCTCAACTGGGTCAACACGACGGGCGAGTTCATCCTCGCCGATCTCGTGCAGCAGCACGCCGACGCCACCCTCGGCGCGATCGCCGACCCGGCCGCCAGGGGTGAGTTCATCACCGGGGTCTACGCCAATTACATGTTCTGGTACACCCTCATCGGCCTCGGCATCCAGATGTTCCTGGTGTCGCGGATCTTCGACCGGATCGGGGTGTCGGGCGCGGTGATGGTCCTGCCGGTGATCGCGATGATCGGCTACGGCCTGATCGGGTTCGTGCCGATCTTCTCGATCGTATTCCTGGTGAAGGTGTTCGAGAACTCGGTGGACTACTCGCTGATGAGCACCACCCGGCAGGCCCTCTTCCTGCCCACCTCACGGGCCGCCAAGTACGACGGCAAGCTGGCGATCGACACCTTCTTCTGGCGACTCGGAGATCTCATCCAGGCGGGCACGGTCTATCTAGGTGTACAGGTGTACAACTGGAGGACCCGCGAATTCGCATTGCTGAGTTTCGGTCTCGCCGTGATATGGCTGTTCACGGCCTGGAAGGTGGCAAAGGCCTACCGTCGCATCATGGCAGAGAAAGGCGCAGACACTGCTCCCGTGCTGGCGGGCACCATTCCTGACTTCCGCTATGCGCCCGGACGCAGGAGCCAGCACGTGCTGCCCAGAGAGGCCTTCGTCGACGCAGATCCCGGCGACATCCTCACGCTCACGGCGTTCGTGGACGGCGGCCAGCCGCTTCCTCGCTGGCTCGCCTTCGATCCGGGAGAGCTGCGCTTCTTCGCCGACCCGCCCCCGGGGCTCGATGCCAGCCACGAGATCGAGATTCGGGCCACCGATGTAGACGGACTCTCTGCCACCGGTGCGTTTCGTATCCTCCCCGATAAGGAGGATGCATGATCGCGCGCCTGCCCATCGTGGCGGTGCTGGCGCTGGCCGGCGCGCTTTCGCTCGCCAACCCGTCAGGCCCCGAACGGCCGCTGCGGATCGCGGTAATCGGCGACATCAACGCCTCGTACGGGACAGTGGGCTACGGGCCGGAGGTGGGTGCCGCCGTGCGCCGGATCATCGAGATCGACCCGGATCTGGTGATCGGAGTGGGCGACCTGATCGCCGGCCAGCAGACCCGGCCGCAGCTTCAGCGGGATCGACTCGAAGCCATGTGGAGGGCCTTCGACGAGGAGGTTCTCGCGCCGATGGAAACCGCCGGAATTCCCTTCGTGCCCGTACCCGGCAACCACGATGCATCCGCCTCGCCGGGATTCGACCTCGAACGGGAGATCTTCCGGGAGCAGTGGGACAGACATCGCCCGGGCCTCGCCTTCGTCGGCGCTGAGGAAGGCCACGATTTCCCCTTCCGCTACGCCTTCGACCTCGGGGACGTCCGATTCGCAATCCTCGATGCCACCACGGTCGGACCCCTGAACGCAGGTCAGCGCGATTGGCTCAGCGCCGTTCTGGGCGCCCGGGAGGCAAGCCCACGCACCCGTGTCGTTGCAGCTCACCTGCCGATCCACGCGTTTGCGCAGGGGCGGGAGAAGGAGATTCTCGCCGACGCCGAACTCGAGGCCCTGCTCGTGGCTCGGGGCGTCGACCTGTTTCTCAGCGGCCACCATCACGCCTTCTATCCCGGCTATTCGGGCGGCGTGCGATACGTCAGCCAGGGGGCGCTGGGCTCGGGGCCGCGGCGGTTGATCGGCGAGACGAACCGGTCGGCGAAGAGCTTCACGCTTCTCGAGATCGATCCCGAAGGAAACATCGACATACGCGCCTTCGCCGCCCCGGACTTCGCCTCGGCCATCGATGTCAGGTCACTACCCGCCGAAATCCGTTACGGAGGGAGCTTCCTCGAGCGCGAGGACCTGGCGCAAGCCCCCTGAGCCGACCTCGTACGACCCGATGCAGGGAAAGCGATCAGTCGCCGGCGCGCGAACTGAGGAATCGACCGAGCAGGCTCCGAAGCCCCGGACCGCCGGTCGAAGAATCTGACGACCCCGCATCGACCTGATCCGTCTCCTCTCCCGTCCGAAGCTGGTACACGCGGATCGGCCGCGAGATGTTCTTCACGGTGTGTTCCCCGAGACTCTCGAACACGAGGTCGAGCTTGTTGTGGACCTGGTCCCAGGCACTCCCCGACAGGGCGATTCCGCCCGGCTCGGCGAGACCCTCGATCCGCGCCGCCACGTTTACCCCATCACCGAAGATGTCCCCGTCCTCGGCGACGATGTCTCCGACGTTGACACCGATCCGGAGGCGGATCCGCTGCTCGTCGGGGAGATCCGATTCTCGATCCCCCATTGTCCTCTGAATGGCCGCCGCGCACGCGACCGCGTCCACCGCGCTCGGAAACTCCGCCAGGAACCCGTCGCCCAGTCCCTTCACCACCCGGCCGGAGTGGTCCCTGACCCCAAGGTCAATCAATTCCTCGCGTAGCAGGCGCATGCGCGCGAGCGTGCCCCGTTCGTCCGATTCGACGAGACGGGAATAGCCGACCACGTCGATGCAGACGATCGCGGCGAGCCTGCGACCGTCGGGCACCTCCCGCTCGTGCGTGCTCGGCCGGCCCACCCCGCCGGGAGACCCCGCCAGAGCGCGGCGCAGGACGTCTCGGAACTCTGCGGCCGTCGCGAACCGGTCGGCCGGCAGCCGGGCGAGGGCGCGACGGACCGCCTCGTCCAGCGCCGGCGGCACCGTGCTCCGCGCAGCCATTGCCGACGGAGGATCCTCGACGAGCCGGCGTCGAAGCATCTCCTCGACGGGGAGGTCCGCGAGCGGGGGCGTGCCCGTCAGCATTTCGAACAGCACGCAACCCAACGAATACACGTCGGCGCGTGCGTCCAGCGACGGCTCGCCTGCCAGCTGCTCCGGACTCGCGTAGGCCGGGGTTCCCACGCTGACTCCCATGGCCGTCAGGCGCTCGCTCCCCGCCGTATCGATCGCACGCGCCACGCCGAAGTCCGCAATCGTCGCATGTCCCTCCGCAACCATGATCGCCCGGGGCGTCACGTCGCGATGCACGATCCCCCGGCGGTGCGCGTGGTCGAGCCCGTCCGCCACGTCGATCGCGATGGTGACGGCAGCATCCACGGGCAGCTGCCGCTCGCGGTCCAACATCGCACGGAGCGACTCTCCCTCCACGTGGGGCACGACGTAGTAGATCAGTCCTCCGGCCTCGCCCGAATCGATCAGCGTGAGAATGTGGGGGTGGCCGAGACCGGCGATCGTGTCGATTTCGCGGAGAAAGCGCTTCCCTTCCACGGCGGCTGAGAGCGTCGGGTGCAGCACCTTCAGAACTACGAGGCGTCCGTGTTTCGTCTCCCGGGCGAGCACGGTCGACGAGACCGGACCGCGGCCGAGAATCGACTGAAGCTCGTACTGATCGGCGAGCGGCGAGCGCAGGCGCGATAACAGGTCGGCACCTCTTCGGGAGAGATCGCCGGGTCCACCTTCGCCCGTGGGATGCACCCAATCCCCCTGTGACATGACGATGTGCAACGAGCAACCGGTCGCGTCACCCGCCCGAGCAAATCGGGGAATCCACGCCGGATCGAGACCCGGGAACGGTAGAGACGCCCTTGCAGAGGAACAAGACCACCCGGCCCACCGGGTGGCCACGGGGTGGCCGCCCACGCCTGGCGACGCCTATAATTCGCCTACACACCACAATTCGTCGGTCGCACGGAGAGAACCATGCAGAACGTCGCCGAGCGTCTCGAGCGGGCCCTGGAGCACCGGTACACCCTCGAGGGTGAGATCGGCCGCGGCGGCATGGCGACGGTGTTCCTCGCCACGGATCTGAAGCACCGCCGGAAGGTCGCTCTCAAGGTTCTGCACCCGCATCTCGCGTCAAGCGTGGGTCCGGAGCGATTCCTGCGCGAGATCGAGATCGTCGCCGGCCTCACCCACCCTCGCATCCTGACCCTGATCGACTCCGGCGAGGCGGACGGACTCCTCTTCTACGTCATGCCGTTCGTAGAAGG
>JAMJQL010000142.1 GCA_023554245.1 Gemmatimonadota bacterium | reverse complement strand
GCGGCGTCGCGCGGGGTCGATTGCCTGATCGTCGACACGGCGGGTCGCCTCCACACGCAACGCGGCCTGATGGAAGAACTCAGGAAGATCGACCGAGTCACAGGACGTATCCTACCCGGTGCGCCGCATGAACGGTTGCTGGTAGTCGATGCGACGGCGGGTCAGAACGTGATCCACCAGGCGAGGGAGTTCGGAGATGCGCTGCCGTTGACGGGAATCGTCCTCTCCAAGTTCGACAGCTCCGGGCGCGGCGGGACCGCGGTGGCCGTGGCCCGCGACTTTCACGTGCCGGTCAGATGGCTCGGTACCGGCGAGGGGGCCGAGGACCTGGAGCCGTTCGATGCCCGACTGTACGTGGAGAAGCTCCTGAACTAGATGGGAACTCACTCGAGGCTGCAGAGCCCGGTTCAATATCTGAAGGGCGTGGGACCGCGTCGCGCGGAGCGATTCGAGAAGCTCGGCGTGCGAAGTGGTCGTGATCTTCTCTACCACGTGCCGCGTCGGTACGAGGACGCGACCCGGGTGAATCGAATCGGTTCGCTGCGACCCGGCGATGAGGCCACGGTAATCGGAGAGGTGGTGGCGAAGGGCGTCCTGCCCACCCGTAAGCGGCTCAGGATCTTCCGCGCGATCGTGCGAGACGCGTCGGGCCGGATCGAGGTTGCCTGGCCAGGCCAGCCGTGGCTCGATCGACAGATTTCGAAGGGGGACCTCCTTCTCGTGACCGGCTCGGTCGGCTTCTTCCACGGCCTTCAGCTGCGACCCCGCGAGCACACCGTGCTGGCGAGGGAGGGGGAGAGGTCGGACGGCGGACGCGTTTTCCCGGTCTACGCGGCCACGGAGGGCCTGAGCCACAGGCAGATTCGAAACATCATCGAGGACAACCTCGACCCGCTGATCGAGGAAGTGGCCGAGCGTGAGGTGTTCCCCGCCGAATGGCTCGAATCGATGAGGCTGCCACGCCTCGAATCGGCGCTCGAGACGTTGCATCGTCCGAAGGAGATCGCCGACGTCGAGTCGGCGACCCGGCGACTGGCCTGGGAGGAACTGTTCTTCCTTCAGCTTCTCCATGCGCGGGCGAGGCACGAAATCCGGAGTCGTGACCCCGGTCATGGAATGCGATCCGGATCGAACCTGTCCACCTCTTTCCTCGACGCGCTGCCGTTCCGACTGACCGGAGCCCAGCAGCGTGCCTGGACCGAGATACAGGCAGACATGGAAGACGACGCTCGCATGTATCGTCTCCTCCAGGGCGACGTCGGCAGCGGTAAGACCGTGGTCGCAGCGGCGGCGATGCTGAAGGCCGTCGAGAACGGGCTGCAGTCGGTGCTGATGGCTCCGACCGAACTCCTGGCTGAACAGCACGGGCGAACCTTGAACGGACTGTTCGAAACCGTTGGCCAGAGGCCCCGCTTACTCACGGGCTCGGTGACAGGCCGTGAACGTGCAGAGGTTCTGTCAGGGATGGCCGACGGCTCGCTCCCGCTCGTCATCGGCACGCACGCGCTCTTCCAGGAGGGCGTTTCGTTCGCCAGGCCCGGTCTGATGGTGATCGACGAGCAACACAGGTTCGGTGTGTCCCAGCGACGAGCCCTTCGGGACCTGGGTGGCTCAGCTGACATGCTCGTCATGTCTGCGACTCCGATTCCTCGCTCCCTGGCGCTGACGCTCTACGGCGATCTCGATCTGTCGGTAATCGACGAGATGCCTCCCGGGCGCAGGCCGATCCGGACCGGTGTCCGCAGTTACGCCGACCGGGACGCAGCGCTGAACTGGATTCGCGGCGAGCTGGCGGCAGGGCGCCAGGCATACTTCGTTTACCCGTTGATCGAGGAATCGGAGGTGGTGGAGGCCACGGCCGTGAACGACGCCGTCACCGAACTTCGCCACCTTTATCCCGAGTTCGTCGTCGAAAGCGTCCATGGCCGGATGCCCCCGGCGCGAAAGGACGAGACCATGCGTCGGTTCGCAGCGGGCGAGATTGCTCTGCTGGTGGCGACCACGGTGATCGAGGTGGGGATCGATGTTCCGAACGCGACCGTCATGGTGATCGAGCACGCTGAGAGATTCGGCCTGTCACAACTTCACCAATTGCGTGGCCGGGTGGGTCGCGGAGCGAAGCAGAGCTGGTGCGTGGCGTTTCATTCGGCGGAGGAGACCCCACCCCGACTTCGAGCGTTCGCCGCGACCAATGACGGTTTCCGCCTGGCTCGCGAGGACCTGAGACTCCGCGGGCAGGGCGACCTATTCGGTGCACAGCAGCACGGCGCTCCAGAGCTCCGGTTCGCAAATCTGGAGAGAGACGCCGATCTTTTGGAGCAGGCCAGGAAGCGGGCGCGCGAGATCGTCGACACCGACCCCGAACTCTCGTCGCGATCCCACCGCGCGCTGGCGCGGGAGCTCGTCGATCGCCACGCCGATCGCGAGGTGCTGTTCGCCATCGGTTGACGTCTCACATACCCTCCGTCTAGCTTCGCGGCTCCCGGGCCTCCGATCCGCCAGCAACGGTCTCTCACGAGGCGAGGAATCCATGTCCGATTCGATTTCGATCCGCTCACTCGGCTCTCGCGTCGGAGAGACCGTCCGCCTCCTCGGCTGGATCCGAAACCACCGTTCGAGCGGAAAGATCGCCTTTCTGATCGTGCGCGATGGCACTGGAGAGGTCCAGGTGGTCGTCGCGCGGCACGAGGTGGACGAGGCGACCTGGCAGACTGTGACCGACCGGGTCGCCTACGAATGCAGCGTCGTGGTGGAGGGAGTCGTTCGAGCCGACGAGCGCTCGCCCAGCGGGGTCGAACTGACGGCGTCTCGCGTCGAGGTGCTCGGCGATTCCTCGAACGACTACCCGATCCAGCTCAAGGACGCGGGCGTCGACTTCCTTCTTTCGAAGCGCCATCTGTGGCTTCGAACATCCCGTCAGACCGCGATCATGCGGATACGGGATGAAGTGATCAAGGCGATTCACGACTACTTCTATGACCACGACTTCGTGCTGGTGGACACACCGATTCTTACCGGCTCGATCGGTGAATCTGCCGGGACGCTGTTCGAGACCGAGTACTTCGACCTCGGTACGGCTTACCTGGCGCAGACCGGCCAGTTGTACGTCGAAGCGGCCGCTGCAGCGCTCGGAAAAGTCTACTGCTTCGGTCCCACCTTCCGGGCGGAGAAGAGCAAGACCCGACGTCACCTGACCGAGTTCTGGATGGTCGAGCCGGAGGTCGCCTGGCTGGATTCCGAGGGGAACATGCGCCTGCAGGAAGAATTCGTGACCGCGATCGTCGGTCGGGTCCTCGAGCGGAGGCTGCCCGAACTCGAGGTCCTGGAGCGTGACACGGAGCCGCTCCGCGCCGTCGTGCCGCCCTTCGACCGATTGAGCTATGCCGAGGCGGTGGAATTCCTGGTCTCGAAGGGCAGCGAGGTCACCTGGGGTGATGACCTCGGAGCGGAGGATGAGGCGATCCTCACCGAAGGTCGCTCGAAACCGCTGTTCGTCTTTGACTACCCGAAGAGCGCGAAGGCTTTTTACATGAAGGAAAACCCCGAGGATCCGACCACCGTGAAGTGCAACGACCTGCTCGCCCCGGAGGGATACGGAGAGATCATCGGTGGTAGCCAGAGAGAGGACGACCTCGACAAGCTCACGGCGAGAATCCACGAGGAAGGCCTGCCCGAGGAAGCCTACGACTGGTACCTCGACCTGCGACGGTACGGCACCTTCGTTCACTCCGGATTCGGCTTGGGACTCGAGCGGACCGTGAGCTGGATATGCGGGCTTCCGCATCTGCGCGAGGCGATAGCGTTTCCCCGGATGATGAGCCGCCTCGACCCCTGATTCCGTATCCGGCAGGCATGGAAGAATGAAACCCGGTCCGCCCGCCGACCGTACTAGAAGTTCGAGAGGAGGACCCCCATGATTGAAACGCTGATCGGTATGCTCGTTCTCGGAGGGACCGGGGCGGGCCTCTACGCTTCATACGTCAAGACGCGCGCCTTCGTGCGCGAGAAGCTGCGGTTCGTAGATGCGGCCCAGCGCCCGTCGGCGCCGTGGGTCGCGGGAATCGCGGTGACTTTGCTCGGCCTGCCCCTCTTCGGAGGGTTGCTGGGCTTCCTGCCCGCCGTGGGCGGAGCAACCGCGCTGGCCCTCGGGTTCACGGTCGGAGCCGCGGTGCGAAGCGGCCAGAAACAGGTGAAGCTGCTCAGCGGGAGTTGAGCTTCACCTCGTCCCACAGTCGATCGAGCGTCGCGAGATCGGCCTCGTCGGGGTCGATCCCGCGCTCATCGGCAAGTCGGAGCAGATCGCGAAACCGTCGCTCGAACTTGGCGGAGGCTCGATCGAGAGCCACCGAAGGGTGAGCGCCGGCCAGCCGGGCCACGTTGACGGCCGCGAAGAGCAGATCCCCCAGTTCATCCTGAACCCGATCGGCACGAGCGTCATCCACCAGGGGGCTCGACCGGGAGTCGAGTTCTGATTCGAGTTCTGCGATCTCTTCGTGGAGTTTCTCCAGGGCACCACCAGCATCGGGCCAGTCGAACCCCCGGGCCGCAGCACGATCCTGCAGTCGAAGTGCGCGGCTGAGCGGCTCCAACCCGCCGGGGATTCCGTCGAAGGGATCTGGAGTCGTGGCCTCTTGCGCCGCTTCACCCGATTCGTGAGTGCCCCGCGCGCGTGCTCGAAGCTGCGCCTTGAGTTCCTCCCAGTCCGGAGGATTCTCGGCCTCGCCATAGAGGTGCGGGTGACGCTCGATCATCTTCCGTTCGAGTCCCTCTACGACGGATTCGGCCTCGAACGCGCCCCGCTCTTCGGCGAGAACTACCTGGAATGCGATGTTCAGAAGGAGGTCGCCGAGCTCATCCGCGAGCTCGGTCTCATCGCCGCCGCGAATCGCCTCTGCGACCTCGTGCGCCTCCTCCAGCAGGTAGGGCCTGAGGGTCGCCGGTGTCTGTTTCGCATCCCACGCGCAACCGCTCCGGAGATAGCGAACCAGGGCCAGACTGCGGCCTAGTGAAGTGTCTCCATTGCAGGCGCGTGCGAGGTGCCTGGAACGGGCTTCCGGATCGGGAAAAATCTGTTGCTCCTCGGACATGTGGCCGGTATACTACCCCGGCCTTGAAAAACGTGTCAATCGAGCCCAAGCGCCGCGCCTGGGTCGAGGTGGACCTGGATGCTCTCCGGTCGAACTTCGGCTCCATCGCTGAACGCCTGCCACCGGGTTGCGGCATTCTCCCCATGGTGAAGGCCGACGCCTATGGCGTAGGGCTGTCACGTGCCGTCGGCGCGCTCGGCCCGCTGGGGGTGTGGGGCTTCGGTGTGGCGACGACGGATGAGGGGATCGACGTGCGGTCGCACGGCTGGGCAGGACCGGTGGTGGTGTTCTCGCCGACGCTGCCCGCGGACACGCAGTCGCTGCTGGAGTATCGCCTCGAACCGGTTCTCTCGAGTCCAGAAGCATTGGCCTCATGCAGTATCGCAGTCCGTGCGCTTGGAGCGACGCTTCCCGTTCACCTGGAGATCGACACGGGGATGGGCAGGTTCGGCATCGACTGCGGCGATGTGGCCGTTCGAGCTCGGGAGGTGGTGGACGTTCTTTCACTCGGGGGAATCGAGCTGCGAGGCACGCTGACTCACTTCCACTCGGCGGACGACGATCCCGAGCAGACACGACGACAGTGGTCTCGGTTCGAGTCCGCGCTTGCCAGGCTCGAGGAGGCGGGACTGAATCCGGGTCTCGTGCACGCCGCGAACAGCGCGGCGTCACTGCGGTACGATGGATTCGCCGGAGACCTGGTACGCCCCGGAATTCGCCTTTACGGGGGGGGAACCTGGGAGCCGCGAGGAGTACCGGTAGTCACAGTCCGCGCCCGAGTTCTCGATGTCCGCACCGTGGAGGCGGGTGCGAGCGTGAGCTACGGGGCGACGTGGCGAGCGCCCGAGCGCACCAGGCTCGCGACGCTCGGCATCGGGTACGGCGACGGACTCAGGCGCGAACTGTCGAACCGCGGACGGGTTCTGATCCATGGTCTCGAGGCGCCCATTCGTGGGGTCGTGTGCATGGATTCCGTGGTCGTGGAGATCGGTGACCGTGAGGATGTGCGGCCCGGAGACGTGGCGACGATACTCGGCCGCGACGGGGAAGCGGAGATCGGACTCGACGAGATGGCACGGCTGTGTGAAACGATCGACTACGAGATTCTCGCCGGTTGGCGCCGGCGACTGCCGAGGGTCGAGGTCGAGCGCTAGACACCGAGCAGGAACGGGGTCGATTGCCTCGTTCAAGGGATATACGGAGACGCAAATGCCAGAGGGACTTACGACCGGGCAGGCGAGATTGCGTTCGCGGGCGATCGAAGCTCGTGAATTCGCCCATGCCCCCTACTCGAAATTCCGGGTGGGTGCGTGCCTCGAGGCCGAGGATGGGCGGTCGTTCGCAGGATGCAACGTGGAGAACGCATCCTTTCCGGTGACGCTGTGCGCAGAACGCGCAGCGCTGGGAGCGGCAGTCGCCGCCGGCGCCCGCGACTTCCGACGTCTATACCTGATTACCGATTCCGCCGAGCCGGTGGCACCCTGCGGCATGTGTCGGCAGGCGCTGGCCGAGTTCACCGCCTCACTCGCTGTCGTGAGCGAAGGAGACGACGGGTCTATCCGGTCGTGGTCGCTCGATGAGCTGCTGCCGGCCCGCTTCGAGTTGGGTGCGACTGCAGGCGGTGCGTCTTGAACGCCGTACGGACCGGCGTCCGATGGCCGATTCTCCTGGCTGCCGGAGTGTCGTTGGTCGCAATCGGCTGTACGGAGCGAGCGGTTCTCGAAGTTGATTCGGAGACGGCGCCCGGTCAGTCCACTCCTACCACCGAGATCGAGATCCCGGTTCAGGGTATGATCTCGTGGCGCGACACCACCTACACGGGATACGTCGTTCCCCTGACGTCTCCCTATCGAGTGGTGAACGATTCCGCCGACGTGACCAGCAGGCTGCTGGCCCGATTCGAGACGATTCCAGATTCCATCGACGTCGGTACGATCCAGCAGCCGATCGAAGCGTATTCCAGCGGCCGGTTCCGGCTGCTGGTCGATACCGCCACCAGCGTGATTCCCGAGGCGGGTCTCGAACTGGAAGTGTTCGCTCTGACCCGGGCATATGAAGAGCGCGACGCCACGTGGTCGCTGGCAGCGCTGGACGAGCCCTGGACGGAGCCCGGCGGAGACCTGGGCGAGCGAATCGGAGCTCTCCGGATCGACGCTCCCTTCGATTCCACCACCTCGGACACACTCTTCGTTCCGTTCGAGGTAAGCACGGACAGCGTTCTGTCGAACTGGGCATCGAGCGACGGCGAGCCGGGACTCGCGATCCGGGCGGTAGGCGCGGGTTCGTCGGTGGACGTTCGCGCCCTGGCCGTGACCTTCGAGGTCAAGCCGGTCGGGCAGGACTCACTGGTCCCCGCTGCTCGCTCCCCCGCGGGATACACCGTGATTTTCGATCCGGAAACACCGCCGCCGGGCCAGGAGTCCCGGATCGGTGGCCTGCCATCGTCACGTATCTACCTGGATTTCGAGCTGCCCGAGACCTGGGAAGGCCTTCAGCTGAAGGGCTCGACGATCAATGCCGCGTCACTGATCTTCCGGCCCGTCGCTCCGCCGCCGGTCCCCTTCCGACTCGAAGACCCGCTGGAAGTGATTTCGTACCAGTTGCTGGCAGATCCATTCGAGGTCGGGCCGAAGACACCCATCGGCGGCGTGCTCGGACCACCCGACTTGCTCGACCCGGAGGATCTCACGGAGGATGACGCGGAGCTGCAGCTCAGCATAACGCCGCTGGTACTGATCTGGTCCTTCGCACCCGCGGACTCACTGGACGTGCTGAGGATCGGGGTGCAGGCCAGCCCGGAAGGCCGCAGCCTCGGCTTCTGGGAATTCGGCTCGGCCGAGGATGTGACGTCACTGCAGCCATCGGTGCGCATGCTCGTCACCCCGCGCGTACCCTTCCGTCTGCCATGAACAGGCTGAAGCTGGTCGCCGCTCTTCTCGTTGGCTCGGCCTCGACGCTGGCGGCTCAGGCCCCGGTCACGAGTCTGGGTCTCGGCTATCCCGTGGCGCCCCTCGACGCGCGAGCGGCAGCCCTGGGCGGCACCGGGCTCGGCTTGATCGGCGGGACGCTTTCCGGACGGAATCCGGCGGACATGCGGGGATTCGCCCGACCGACGCTGGGCATCACCTACGCGCCGGAGGCGGTCGATGTGAAGTCGCCGGGTGAGTCCCAGACCACCGGCCGAAGCCGTCTCGCGATCGTCCAGGCCGTGGTTCCGCTGCGAGAGTGGACCGTCGGTCTCTCGTTCACGGCGGGACTCGATCAGGACTGGAGCGTGTCGCTACGGGATACGCTCCAGAGTTCGTTCGGCGATTTTCCGTTCGACGAGCGACGCGAGCACGACGGGGGCGTGAGCATGGTGACCCTCGGATTGGCCAGACAGATCGGCGACTTCAGCGTGGGCATCGACGGTTCACTTCTGACGGGAAGCCTGCGTCAGACCTTCTTCCGGCGCTTCGAGGTCGCCGTCGATGATCCGGGACGCGGAGTCGGGTCCGCCAGCGGTGAGGCGCGCTTCAGCTGGTCCGGCTTCCGAGCGCGTGGCGGAATCGCAACGGCGATCGGAACGCGCGTCCGGCTGTCGGGACAGATCGGCATCAGCACCGATCTGAAGGCGACGCGCGACAGCGCCGGTGATGCCGCGACTTACGAGTTCGACATGCCGCTGGAGTGGTCCGTGGGAGGCAGCGCGAGACTCGCCGAGAATCTGCTTGCCTCGGCGGCCGTCGGATACGCGGATTGGTCCGCCACGGCGGACGCTCTCGAAGGAGGGGCTGCGTCCGACGTGCTATGGTTCGGGGCGGGGCTGGAGTACGTCGGATTCGAGGTGTTCGGTGCGAAGATGCCGCTGCGGGCCGGATTCCGGCGATCGGACCTGCCGTTCTACCTGCCCGGGGAGGCCCAGCTCTCCGAGACCGCAGGTACCTTCGGGATCGGGCTCGAAGTGGGAGGCGGAAGGGCCGCATTCGATCTGGGTGTGGAGATCGGCACGCGCGGAGACCTCGAATCGAGCAGCGTCGAAGAGGGCTTTCGCCGGCTGTCACTCTCGATGGCACTTCTGCAGTTCTGACCGGCGCCAGGTCCGAGTACCGACACCGGGTCTAGTTGAGGACCCGGGCGTCTTTCCCGAGGGCCGCAAGCACTTCCCGCTCGACGAGATCCGGGTGTGTGACCGGCCAGTCGTGACCGCGTGAAACGTACCGGGTCTCGATGTCCCCTCTCCCCGAACGCGCCAGATACGCGTCGTACTCCCGCTGCAGATACAGCCGGTCTCGCCGGGCCAGCACCAGTACCGACCGGGGGGCCGTGGGAAGCAGGTCATCGGGAATCCCGCCGAGGGTCTCGGACACGGCAGGAAACAGACACCGGGGTCTCGCAGCGGCGGTCCGAACGTATTCGCCGAAGATGTGGAACGCCCAGCCGATTCCCCTTCGGCCCTCAAGTCCTGCGTACTCTCGTACCTGGAGCAGCGCGGCGCGCCCGATCTTCCGCGGCCAGCCTGCATTGATGGGAACCATGGGTGCGAGCGCCACGGCGGGCCGGTCCCCGAGCAAGGCCAGCAGCCCTCCGAATGAATGTCCGGTGCGCGGAGCTTCCGGCGCGTATCGGGTGGCGAAGCGTATGACGAAGGACCGGTAAGCAGCTACCTCGACAGGCAGATCCTTGTTGGTTCGAAAAGAGAGATCCGGCATGAAGACCGTGAAGTGTCGGGAGAGCAGCCGCATACCGGGGCGATAGTTGCGCGGATGAACCCCATACCCGGGAAGATACAGCAGGGGTCGATCAGGACCCTCGTGAATCTCCACGGGCACCCGCAGCCCGTCGAATGAGAACGAGTCGAAGTGCGCCACCGGCGCATGCTACCCGGTACACCGGCTCCGGGCAAAGGCCCGCCAGGGAGGCGCCACACGCGCACGAAAGCCGGATCGGAGCCGCGCACGGTGGACCCGAAGGCCTTTCCGGCGATAACTTCGGGCGCCCGAAGTTGCGATTTCGATGAGGATCGAACCCAGACATGATCTGTTGCCAGCTATGAGCTCTCCCATCGTGACTCTGCGTCGTCCGCAGGACCGGGGAACCGAGTCGGCCCCGGCGAAAGCGCCGGTCCCGCTGACGCGGCGAGCATACATCGAGACCTACGGGTGCCAGATGAACATCGGCGATTCGGAGTTGCTCGCCGGAGCGCTGGCGGACCGCGGATATCTCCAGGTGTCGGCTCCGGAGCTCGCCGACGTGATCGTGGTGAATACGTGCGCCATCCGCGAGCATGCGGAGCAACGGGTCCTGGGCCGCATTGGACAGCTGCAGCAGGCTCGCAGGAACAGGCCCGACGTAGTGCTCGCCGTCACCGGCTGCATGGCACAGCGAATGGGAAGCGATCTGCTCGAGAAGACGTCGGGAGTGGACCTGGTGGCCGGCCCTGATTCGTATCGGCGGATCGCAGACCTGGTCGACGGGATCCGTGAAGGTGGAATCGAGCGAGGACAGCTTCTTCTGGAGCTCGATGAGGAAGAAAACTACGAGGGCATACCTTCGATACGCGGCAAGGGAACCGGCGCTTGGGTGACCGTACAGCGCGGCTGCGACCATCGCTGCACCTTCTGCATCGTGCCGTACGTGCGGGGACCGGAGAAGAACCGGAGTCCGGAGGAGGTACTCGCGGAGGTACGGGCAGCGGTCGGTGCCGGCTACTCCGAAATCACGCTGCTGGGACAGACGGTCAACTCCTATCGGCACGGCGACGTGAGATTCTCGGAACTTCTCGAGGAAGTCGCACGCGTGGCCGGGGTTCGCCGGGTGAGATTCACTTCACCCCATCCGAACGACGTCGACGACGCGCTCCTCGATGTGATGGCGGCAGAGCCGGCCGTCTGCTCCCAACTGCACTTACCCGTGCAGTCGGGCTCGAATCGCGTGCTACGACGAATGGTCCGGCGATACACACGCGAGGAATTTCTGGAAATCGTCGAACGCGTCCGAAGTCGTGTCCCCGGCATCGCACTGAGCACAGACGTGATCGTCGGATTCCCGGGCGAGACGGAAGTCGATTTCGAGGCGACCCTGGATCTGATGCGCCGTGTCCGCTTCGACGACGCGTACCTGTACCGCTACTCCGCCCGGGAGGGCACTCCAGCCACCCGTCTCCCGGCCGGAGACTTCCTCGATGAGGAGATCTCCGGACGGCGGCTGTCCGCGCTCATCGCCCTTCAGCGTGAAATCCAGCGCGAGATCCACGAGTCTGAGATCGGATCGGTGGTCGAGGTCCTGGTGGAACGCGAGGCCCGGACCGAAGGGGACCTGCTCGGTCGCACGGAAGCGAACAAGGTGGTGGTGTTTCCTGCCGGTCGCGTGCGAATCGGAGCGTTCGTCGAGGTCCGGCTCCGCTCCACGACGGGTGCGACGTTCCTGGGGACGGTTGTCCGTTGAACGGCTTGATCGGCCGGGTCGCGATCGTGTTGGGATGCGCCGTGCTGGCCTCGCTGTTCACCTGGCTCAACGCCGGGGAGGCGGTCACGGTCCGACTCGGTTTCGTGACGTTCCGGTCGGTCTCATTGCCGGCAGTAGTCTTCGGTTCGATCCTGTTTGGAATGGGCCTGCTCTTCTTCACCGGCTTGCGGGCCGATCTGAGGACGCGCCGGATGCTCGAGCGCTATCGTGAGGCGCTTGGGAAGTCATCCGAGATCCCGAACCCGGAGGATCCGACCGGCCCCCACTGAGCACGTTCCGCGAGACGAGCCGAGAGCCGGTTCGGCTCCCGAAGTGATCCGACCGGCAGCGCCGGTTCTCCTGACTGCCCTGGTGCTTTCCGCAGGAATCACCCAAGGTCTCTATCGGCCGGTTGGACCCTCTCTGTCGGCACTCCTTCTGACGGGTCTGCTCCTGACGGCCCTCGCGATGTCCTGCTTGCCTCGTGAGAACCGTGGTCCGAGGGCCCGAACCTCTTCCGTGCTGTTTCTGGCCATTACCCTCGCATGTGGATCCATTCTGGGGTCGAATGCCGGGAGGGGCATCCGTCACGGCTGCGAGGCCAGTCTCGCTTCGGGGACGCCGCTCGAGGTTCAGGGCGCGCTGACCGAGGAAGTATCAGCGACTCGTGGATCGCATCCGCCAGGGGGGTACCGCCGGATCAGTCTCGAGCGGGTCCTGGTGTCAGCGGATCGGGGTCGGTGCGAGCTCCGCCGCCTTACAGCATTCCTCGACCGGGACCCCGGTAGCTTGCGATCGGGGGAGAATCTACGGCTGTCGGGCGAGTGGCTTCGACTTCGGACTACGGATCCGCTCGGCCAGAGCCTCGACCTGCCAGGTCGCACAGGGATCCTCGTGGGTGCCGAGGTCATGAATGCATCCCGGCGGCGGGCATCCGCGGCCGGTGCGGCCGGAGCGGCTTCCGGGCGATTGCCTCTCTATGCGCGACTCCGGGGCACGCTCCGAGCCGGGGCAGCCCGACGTCTGCGAGACCGGCTGCCCGGATCGGTCGATCCGACTGCCCGAGCGCTGCTGCTGGCTGAGCGGAACGACCTTTCCCCGATCCTGCGGGGGGACTTCGTGAACGCCGGGCTGGCGCACCTGCTCGCCATATCGGGGCTTCACGTAGGCATCGTCTCGGGTCTCCTGTTCGCCCTGGTATCGGCAGTCGTAAGGGGACGGGCCCGTTACCCGGCGGTTGCGACTGCCGTCGGCTGCTACGTCATCCTGCTCGGCGCCCCTGTGCCCGCGTTCCGAGCCTTTCTGCTGTTCACCGGCTGGGCGATCGCCAGATGGCGAGGGCGCCCACTGCGCGGCGCCGATCTGCTGGGTGGTGCCGCGATCGTATTCCTCGTCTCGGACCCTGTGTCCCTGGCTACTCCCGGTCTCCAGCTGTCCTTCGCCGGATTCGCCGGGGTATCCCTCGGCCTCGCTTCGGCACGGGGCCTCGGCACGGCAGCCAAGGCTCCAACGCGCGGTCTGCAGCGCCTCGTGATCCGCTCGGGCAGCAATCTGTGCAGGGCACTGGCAGCCAGCGCCGGGGCCTTTCTTGCGACCGCTCCGATTGCCGCCTGGCACTTCGGCCGCGTGGCGCCCATTTCGATCGTGGCGAGCCTGGCGGGCACACCTGTCGTGGCCCTTTCGATCTGGAGTCTCGCCGGAACCCTGCTTCCGGGTCCGCTGGGGAATCCATTCGCTGCTGCCGCCGCTTTGCTGCTGTCCCTGCTCCATCACCTCGCAGGCTGGTTCGGCGGGCGGCCGGGCGCACACCTCGAGGTGGCGCCACCGTCTGCGGCCCTGTGGCTGGCCTGGGGCCTCGCCTTCCTCGCGCTCTCCCGGCCGGCGCGTGGAGCGCGGTGGACCCGTGTCTTCGTTCCGATGGCGGCAGCGATCTCGGTGCTCGTAGCCGGTCCGGGGCTCGAAAGGCTGGGGGAACGACACGACCACGGCCAGCTCTGCACATTATCGGTCGGGCAAGGCGATGCGGCGATTTTTCGGACTCCCGGCGGTCGATGGATCGTGCTCGACGGTGGCCCATCTGCGCGGCCCGGGGCAGGCCGCGATGCGGTCGCCGCGGCACTGCGACGCCGGGGGGCGAGGCGGGTGGCTCTTCTCGCGCTTTCTCACCCGGATCTGGATCACATCGGGGGACTGGAGGCCGTCGTAGCCGAATTCCCGGTGGACGCCGTGCTGGACAGCGGCGACCCTCTACCGCGCGCCGGGTATCGACGTCTTCTGGCCGCGACGTCGGAGAAGCAGATTCCGTGGCTGCGAGCTCGGAACGGAGTGCGGATACGGGTCGACGAGATCGAGATTCTCGTGCTCGGTCCGGACTCGTCCAGTTCCGACGCCGGGTCGGCGAAGCGGACATCCTCCAACGAAACCAGCCTGATGCTCCGCATCACGGCCGGAGACTTCCGCTACGTGACGACGGGCGATGCGACGGCAGAGGAAGAGATTCAGGTTCTGTCGCGGTGGCCCGCCGAGTCTCTTCGTGCCGATGTTCTGAAGGTCGGACACCATGGAAGCCGCACCTCGTCCTCGGCTGCGTGGCTAGATGCGGTGCGACCGACGGTCGCAATCATCTCCGCCGGTGCGGGCAATCGATTCGGTCACCCTCACCCGGAAGTAGTTCAGCGGATACGGCGCGCCGGCATCCCGGAAGTGTGGCGCACGGACCGCAGGGGGACGCTCTGCATCGACATTCGAAGCGACGGATCCTGGCGGATGGCCGGCCGGAACGCGTGGAAACGGGCGGCGGCCGCCGGACCCGAATCACGGCACGAAGATTGACCCGTATTGACGGAGCCGCTCGCGCGGCCAAGTGTTGTCCGGAAGGTCGGGTGCGACTGAGGCGTCGCATCCCGAGGTACACGCCCCGCCGTCGGGTTCAGCCGCGAACCGGAGGTCGTGATGGACAGATACGTCGTTACGCTCGGCCGATTCATCCTCGAGCAGGAGCGAGAGCATCCGGGTGCGACCGGTGCCCTGACCAATCTTCTGTACGATCTGACCCAGGCAGCGAAGCTCATCCACCGCGAGGTGAGCAAGGCCGGGCTCGTCGACATTCTCGGAAAGACCGGGAAGGGGAACGTGCACGGCGAGGAGGTGCAGAAGCTGGACGAATACGCGCACGAGGTCGTGTTCAACGCAATGGACCACGGAGGGAATCTCTGCGTGATGGCGTCCGAGGAAGAGGAGGGGCTCCTGCAGATTCCCGAGCAGTTCCCGACCGGTGACTACGTGCTTCTGTTCGATCCGCTGGACGGCAGTTCGAACATCGATGCCAACATCTCGATCGGCACCATCTTCTCGATTCACAAGCGGTGCACCGAGGGTCGCGACGGATCGCTGGAGGACTGCCTTCAACCGGGACATCGGCAGGTGGCAGCCGGCTACGTGATGTACGGATCGTCCACAGTGCTCGTATACACGACCGGAAGCGGAGTTCACGGATTCACCCTGGATCCTTCGATCGGAGAGTTTCTCCTGTCTCACCCCGAGATCCGGATTCCTGAGCCCGGGAAGCGGATCTACAGCGTCAACGAGGGGAACTTCTCGACCTGGTCCACGGGGCAGCAGCAGCTCGTGGAGTGGTTCCGGGGTACGGGCGGAAACGGCGGCGGAGGATTCTCGCATCGCTACGTCGGATCCCTGGTGGCCGATTTCCACCGGACCCTGCTGTATGGGGGGCTCTTCTTGTATCCCGCCGACAACCGCAACCCTGACGGTAAGCTCCGCCTCCTCTACGAAGCGTCGCCACTAGCTCTGATCTGCGAGCAGGCCGGAGGCCGCGCGATCGATGGGTCACGCGAGATCCTGGCGATCGAGCCGGAATCACTCCACCAGCGGACGCCGCTTTACATGGGGAATCGCGAGTGGGTGGACCTCGCGGAGCGGACTCTGGCCGGAGAGGGCATGGCCGTCGGGCGCTGATATGAAACGCTCGGCACCTTGGCAGGCGGCGCCAGAGATGGCGCGCCTGCCCCTGGAGTAGCGATCCGATTCCCGGACCCGGCTGGACTCAGACCGGGTTGTCCGCCTCCTCGAGCATAGCGTGCGCCGCCGCCAGGCGAGCCACCGGAACCCGGAAGGGCGAGCAGGAGACGTAGTCCATCCCGAGGCCATGACAGAAGCGGATCGAGTCGGGATCGCCCCCGTGCTCTCCGCAGATGCCGATCTTCAGATCCGGTCGCTCACCGCGTCCTTCCTTGACGGCGGCTCGCATCAATCTTCCGACTCCCACCGTGTCGAGGGACTGGAACGGGTCCTTCGCGTAGACGCCCGACTCCACGTACAGCGGCAGGAAAGAACCTGCGTCATCGCGTGAGAGTCCCAGGGTCGTCTGGGTGAGATCGTTGGTGCCGAACGAGAAGAACTCGGCTTCGCCCGCGATCGGTCCCGAGGTCAGACAGGCCCTCGGAAGCTCGATCATCGTGCCGACCAGATAGTCCACCCGGTCTTCTCGATCCGCGAACACCTCCCTCGCTGTCCGATCGACGATGGCGCGCTGCTGACGGAGCTCCTCGACGTGGCCGACCAGCGGGACCATGACTTCGGGCCGGACATCCACGCCGTCCGCCTTCGCGTCGAGCGCCGCCTCGAAAATCGCCCGGGCCTGCATGTGTGTGATCTCCGGGTGCGAGTAGCCCAGGCGGCATCCCCGATGCCCGAGCATCGGATTGGCCTCGGTAAGCCTCTCCAGGGTCAACTCGATATCCTCGATAGGTCTCTCCAGCACCCTGGCGAGCCGTTCGACTTCCTCCGGCTCTGTCGGAAGGAACTCGTGCAGTGGCGGGTCGAGCAGCCGGATCGTCACCGGCAGGCCGTCCATGGCCCTGAAGATCCCCTCGAAATCGGCCCGCTGCATGGGAAGAAGTCTGTCGAGTGCCCTCTGCCGTCCCTCGGAATCGGCGGAGAGGATCATCTCCCGCACCGCGTCGACTCGCTCTTCTCCAAAGAACATGTGCTCCGTCCGACAGAGACCGATTCCCTCGGCCCCGAACTCACGGGCGGCAGCGGCGTCCTCCGGGTTGTCGGCATTGGTACGGATCCGGAGTCGACGCATTTCGTCCGCCCAGCCCATCAGCCGCTCGAAGTGCTCGCCTGGTTCCGGTTGAACCGTGGCAATCCGTCCCGGGATGATCTCCCCGGAGGCGCCATCGACCGTGATCCACTCTCCGCCCGGGACCACTCGGCCATTCGCCCTGATCTCCCGGCGCTCCTCGTCGATCTCGAGGGCCTTTGTTCCTACGACGCAGCATTTGCCCATGCCTCGCGCGACGACGGCGGCGTGACTCGACTTGCCACCCCGCGCCGTCACGATCGCGACGGCGGCCACCATGCCGGCGAAATCATCGGGGGAGGTCTCGTTGCGGACCAGCACCACGGCGTCGCCCTGCTCTCCCCGCTCCACTGCCTCACGCGCCGTGAATACGACGACACCGGAAGCCGCCCCGGGAGAGGCGGGATTTCCGATCGCGAGCGGAGTGTACTCCGCAGCAGGATCCACCATCGGGTGGAGCACCTGCTCCAGCCGCTCGGGCTCGACCCGCCGGACGGCCTCTTCGCGGCTGATGAGTCCCTCCTCGGCCATCTCCACGGCGATCCGCACGGCCGCGCGGGCCGTCCGCTTGCCGGTCCGGGTCTGAAGCAGGAACAACTCTCCGTCCTCGACGGTGAACTCGAGATCCTGCATCTCGCGGTAATGTGCCTCGAGTCGATTGGCGGTCTCGATCAGTTGCTCGAAGGCTTCCGGCATGTGGTTCGCCATCTCTTCGATCGAGAGCGGGTCCCGGATGCCGGCAACCACATCTTCGCCCTGCGCGTTGACGAGGAACTCACCGAACAGCTTGCGTTCGCCGTCAGCCGCATTGCGGGTGAATGCGACTCCCGTACCGCTGCCGGGACCGCGATTACCGTAGACCATCGTCTGGACATTGACGGCCGTCCCGAGGTCATGAGGGATGCCGTAGGTCTTACGGTAGGCGACGGCCCGGTCGTTCCTCCAGCTTCTGAACACGGCCCCGATCGCGCCCCATAGCTGGTCCTCGGCAGTGTCGGGGAAGGGCTCGTCGGATGCCTCAGCAATCAGCGCCTTGTAGCGTTCGACCAGTCCGCGCAATCCGTCGGCCGGAATCGCATCATCCGTCTCGGCGCCAGCCGTCTCCCGGACCTCGGTGAGAATCGACTCGAATCGGTGGTGGTCCACCCCCAGCACGACGTCTCCATACATCTGCAGGAAGCGCCGATAGCTGTCCCAGGCGAATCGCTCGTCTCCCGATGCGCGCGCGAGTCCCTCCACGCTCCTGTCGTTCAGGCCCAGGTTGAGGATCGTGTCCATCATTCCGGGCATCGAGATCGAGGCACCCGAGCGAACGGACACGAGGAGCGGATCTGCGGCGCCACCGAACTGCTTGCCGGTCGCTTTCTCCAGGCGAGCCAGCGCCTCGGTTACCTCTTCCTCCGTTCCCTCGGGCAGCTCGTCGCTGATCAGGTGATGACGGCAGGCTTCCGTGGTAAGCGTGAACCCCGGCGGGACCGGAACGCCCAGATTGGTCATTTCGGCCAGGTTTGCGCCTTTTCCGCCCAGGAGAGTCTTCATCTCCCGGCTTCCGTCTGCGCGTCCACGGCCGAAATAGTAGACGTACTGCATGGGGGAGCTCCCTTCAGGCGGGCCGCGGGCGCGGCGAGGTCAGCTCCCCGCCGTTGCCGAAGCGAACCCGTGCTCGAAGTCAACCAGTGGAGCCGGGTAGTTCCCGGTCCAGCATGCGTCACAGAACGGACCGAACTCTTCTACTGCAGAGAGCATGCCCTCGAGGGACAGGTACCCGAGCGACTCGACGCCCAGGTGTCGTCCGATCTCTTCGACCGAGTGATTCGCGCCAATCAGTTCCTGGCGCGTAGGCATGTCGATTCCGTAATAGCAGGGCGAGATGATTGGTGGCGAGGCAACCCGGAAATGAATCTCGCGTGCCCCGGACTCCCGGAGCAGCGCAACGAGTCCGCGACTGGTCGTACCCCGGACCAGCGAATCATCGACTACGATCACCCGCTTGCCGTCGATCAGCTCGGCAACCGGGTTGTACTTCACGCGAACACGGAAATCGCGGCCCGTCTGGGTGGGGTGGATGAAGGTGCGACCTACGTAGTGATTCCGAATCA
This sequence comes from Gemmatimonadota bacterium, assembly GCA_023554245.1. Taxonomy (GTDB): domain Bacteria; phylum Gemmatimonadota; class Gemmatimonadetes; order Palauibacterales; family Palauibacteraceae; genus Carthagonibacter; species Carthagonibacter metallireducens. Next base: position 5,355 of record JAMJQL010000142.1, on the reverse strand, counting down.
GGGCTAGCTCGAACGGCAGGCCCGAGCCCTCGGCATAGCCGAGAGCGGCCGAGTTGGACGAATCGGGGACCGAGAATACGCAGTCGGCCTCTACCGGGTGCTCCAGTGCCAGCTGTCGCCCGAAGGCTCGGCGCGCCCGGTCCACGCTGCAGCCCCAGATCCGGGAATCGGGCCGGGCGAAGTAAACCAGCTCGAACAGACAGGGGGACGGCGTAGCCGGCTCCAGCGGTCGCAGCCGGGTGACGACCCCGTCGTCGATGCGCAACACTTCACCGGGGCCCACATCCCGCACGTACTCGGCCCCTATGATATCCAGGGCGCAGGTTTCCGACGCGACGATCGCCGCATCTCCCAGACGCCCCAGCACCAGAGGCCGGAAACCGCGCGGATCCCTCGCCACGTAGATCGTGCGGCCCACGCAGAGCACGAGGGAAAAGGCGCCGACCAGCTGGGAGAGGGCGTCATCGACCTGCTGGTCCGGGGAGTCGCGTCGGGATCGTGCGATGAGGTGGATCACCACCTCGGAGTCACTGTCGGTCTGGAAGATCGCGCCCTCGTCCGACAGGCGCTCCCCGATCTCCACGGCGTTGGTCAAGGTTCCGTTGTGAGCCAGTGCCATCGGTCCGTGGCGGTAGTTGACCAGGACGGGCTGCGCGTTTCGAAGCGAAGAGCTTCCCTGGGTCGAGTACCGCACGTGGCCGAGTGCGACGGTTCCTGTGAGCCGGCGGATCGTGGCGTCGTCGAACGCCTCGTTCACCTGACCCATCCCCTTGTGAGCCCTCGCCTCACCCTCGTCGTCGATGGCCACGATCCCGGCCGACTCCTGTCCGCGATGCTGCAGCGCGTAGAGGCCGAGAAAAGTCAGCTCGGCCGCTGCGCGCGAACCGCTTACGGCAAAAATGCCGCACTCATCGCGGGGCTTGTCGTCGTCGGGGTACTGCGCAATCGGAAGCCTGGTCATCGGTAATCCGGCAGTTCTTCGCCCGTCAGCCGGCGATACGCTTCACGGTAACGCTCGGATGTGGAGTGAACGATCTCCTCGGGAAGGTCGGGTGCAGGCGGATTGCGATCCCATTCACCCGCCTGGACCAGACCTTCCAGGTAATCTCGCACCGGCTGCTTGTCGAGCGAAGGCGGCGTCGCGCCCGGCACATAGTCGTCGGCCGGCCAGAAGCGCGAGGAGTCCGGCGTCAGAGCTTCGTCGATCAGGAGCACTTCTCCAGTCCTGGAGGTGCCGAACTCGAACTTGGTGTCCGCGATGATGATACCTCGGTCCCGCGCGTAGTCGCGGGCGAAGCCGTACATTTCGAGACTCGTTTCCCTCAGGTACTCGGCGACCTTGGTTCCGAGGATTCCCTTCATCTGGGTGAAGGTGATGTTCTCATCGTGGCCGGTTTCAGCCTTGGTCGCGGGAGAGAAGATCGGCGGCTCGAGCTCCTGGGCTTCCACCAGTCCCACGGGCAGAGGCTCGCCCGCGAGCGTCCCCGCTTCCCGATATTCCTTCCAGGCCGAGCCGGTGATGTAGCCACGAACGACGCATTCCACCGGAAAAGTCTTAGCCTTCTCGACCAGCATGCCCCGACCGGCCCAGACAGAGCGTGTGTCTGCCAGTTCCGGACGGAGGCGGACGATCTCGTCGGGATCGGCCGAAATGCAGTGATTGCGCACGATGTGTCCCGACATGTCGAACCAGAAACGGGAGATCTGTGTCAGCACCGCTCCCTTGTCGGGTATCGGTTGCGGAAGTACGCGATCGAAGGCACTGATTCGATCGCTCGCTACCATCAGGAGCGCATCTCCGAGATCGTACATCTCCCGTACCTTGCCCTGCCGAAGAAGCGGGAAGGGAAGATCGGTTTCTCTGGTGGCATGCATCTGCTTCGGTCCTCCTGTCATACGCGCAATTGCGGCGCAGCCGAGCCCGCATATCCCTCGAGCATCGGAGCGACACGTTCGGTGAGAAACTGCTCGACCTGATTCGGGCACCGTCCGACCAGATCCTCGGCCTTCGACAACGCGTCGAGCTCGTCCAGGTCGAGATCAAATGCCGGATCGTCTGCTACCCTGAGGAAGAAGTCGTTGGTCTCGGCGCCGGAATCCAGACCTTCGCGCGCCGCCATCGCGTGCATCCGGATCCGCTCATGCAACTCCTGGCGGTCTCCGCCTTTTCGAACGCCCGCGATCAGGACTCTTTCGGTGACGAGGAAGGGGAGGGCTCGATCGAGTCGTGCCCGGATGACGGCCTCGTGCACGACCAGACCGGAAGACACGTTCGCAACGATCTGGAGGATTGCATCGGCGCAGAGAAATGCCTCCGGGATCGCAATTCGACGGTTCGCCGAGTCGTCCAGCGTGCGCTCGAATCCCTGAACGGAGGCCGTCCATGCAGCATCCAGCTCCAGCACGCAGAGGTGCCGGGCCAGCGAGCCGGCCCGCTCGCATCGCATCGGGTTCCGCTTGTACGGCATGGCCGACGATCCGATCTGGCTGCTGCCGAACGGTTCCTCGATCTCCCCGTAGCTCTGCAGAAGCCGCACATCCTGCGCGAAGCGGGCGACGCTGGCTCCGATTCCGGCCAGCACCGCCAGCACCCGATGGTCGAACTTGCGCGGATACGTTTGACCGACGAGCTCCCAACTTCCGGAGAATCCGAAATGGTCCGCGAGCCGCTGGTTGAGCTCGTCGACTTTCGCGCCGTCCCCATCGAACAGGTCGAGGAATGTCGCCTCGGTGCCGGTCGTGCCCCGGGCTCCGCGGAAGCGAAGCTCGCCACGCAGACGCTCGACCTGCTCATAGTCAGCGACCAGATCCTGCAGCCACAGGGCGGCCCGCTTGCCGACGGTGACCGGCTGCGCCGGCTGCCAGTGGGTATAGCCGAGCGTCGGAAGTGAGCGCCACCGGTCCGCGAATCCGGCCAGGGCGTCGATGGCGGCGAGCAGCCGGTCCGAAACGATCTCCAGCGCTTCCTTGAGCTGTATGAGACCCGCGTTGTCGGCCACGAATGCGCTCGTGGCGCCCAGATGTATGAAGGCTCGGGCACCCGGAGCGACCTCACCGTAGTGGTGCACGTGCGCCATCACATCGTGCCTGAGGTCAGCTTCGATTTCCGCCACCCGCGCGAGGTCGATCTGGTCCCGCGCGGCCCGGAGCTCCTCGATTGCCGATTCGGGGATCTCGACGCCGAGCTCCCGTTCGATCCGGGCCAGTGCGATCCACAGATCCCGCCACGTCCGGGCCTGACGGAGCGGAGAGAATACATCGCTCATCTCCGCCGAAGCGTATCGGTCGATCAGCGGATGCGGGTATCGGGTCTGTTGGGCAGTCACGATTCAGCCGATGTCGAATGGCCAGCTGCTGTAATACCGTCCGTCGCGGTAGTACGTGACGAAGATCCTACTGCCGCCGGCGAAGGCACGGAAGAGCCCCTGCGCATCCTCCACCGATTCGACAGGTCGCCGGTTGATTCCCACGATCACATCTCCTTCCCGGAGCCCGGTCACACGGCTGGCGGCGCCGGAGAGCCTCGTGACCAGGGCTCCGCTCTCGACCTCGATACCCCGTTCCACCGCGATCTGCGGGGTCACCGTGATCAGCTCGAGCCCACGCACGACTTCGAGTCTCTCCGCCTGCTCACTCGGCAGTTCCTCGATGTCGAGGCGAGCGGAGAGGATCCGGTCCTCCCGGCGATAGGTCACGTCCACGGCGGAACCGACGCCTGCGTCCAGCAGACCGATGTCCCAGTCGAGCGGCGAGGTGATCGGCCGGTCGTTGACCGTGAGCAGAAGATCTCCCACCTCGAGCCCGGCGGCGTCGGCCGAGGACCCGGGCGCGACACGCCTGACCTCGGTGAGGGAGAACCGGGTCGTCTCGGATTCCACCGTTCGGGACTCGACGCCCACCCAGGGTCGCCGAATCCTTCCGTACTGCAGCAGCTCGTCCGCGATCCTCCGGGCTCGATCGATCGGAATCGCGAATCCAATGCCTTCCGAGCCTCCGGATTGGGAGAGAATCGCCGAATTTACTCCGATCACCGATCCCTCTGCATTCACGAGCGGTCCGCCAGAATTGCCCGGATTGATCGCTGCATCCGTCTGGATCATGTCGGCGCTCAGCTTGCCCTCGCGCGAATCGAGAATGTCCCGGCCCACGCCGGAAATCACGCCCGCCGTGACCGTGGCCTCCGCGTTGGCGAGAACGAAGCCGAACGGATTTCCGAGCGCGATCGCCGGTTCTCCGACGACGAGGTCGGAGGAGGTCCCGATCGGGGCGGCGGGAATCGCACCCGACTCGACCTTGAGAACGGCGATGTCCGTGATCGGGTCACTGCCCACGACCTCGGCCCGATAGAACTTGCCGTTGACATCGGTGACGACCAGGGAATCGGCTCCACTCACCACGTGCTCGTTGGTCAGAATGGTGCCGTCGTCATCGATCGCGAAACCCGATCCGATTCCCTGAACTGTCCTCTCCATTCGACGCGGAACCATCCCGAAGAACTCTTCGAACATGCTTCGGCTCGACGTCCGGCGAGTCGAGAGCACGGTGATGCTGACGACCGAAGGAGCGATGCGGGTCGTCGCGGCGACGACCGGCGTGAAACGAGGCCCCGATTGCTGTCCCGGCTGAAAGACGGGGTCGACCGTGACGATCCCGCCGGGATCGGCTGCGCGAGAATCGGCGGCCGCCGTCCGGTCCGTGGAAATGGCGGGCCTGATCGCCGAGGCTCGCATGGTCGAGCGCTCTCCGCCCACTACCGACGTCTCGCTGAGCAGAGGGGCTCCGTTCTGACCCGGACCCTCGCCGCTCGAGGCACCGGAGCCCAGGAATAGGCCGGCGGGAAATGCCGCTACCGCCAGCAGCAGAGGAATGGCAGTACGTGCGCGCAAGGACCGATCACTCCTGTCGATTCATTCGTGCCGCTTCGGGCCACCGCCCCGATGCGTGGCGAGCGGCCACAATCCCGGCACTCCCGGAGCTCGATTCCAGCCGTCCGGGTAACGCACTCCGGTCAGGTAGAGCCCCGCTGCCGGCGCTGCTCTGGGCGGCGAGGCCTGGTCTGCACCCCGGAGGAGTGCCCTCAACTCGCCCGGGGCCCGACGGCCGAGCGCCATCTCGACCTGGACGGCGACGAGGTACCGTACCATGTGATGAAGGAAACGATCCGCGACGATCTCGAATCTCAGGTCGCCGGCCGCGGTTCTCAGCCAGGCCGCCCGCTCAATGGTGCATCCGGTTCCGCGCTCGGGCTGTCCGGAGCGGGACAGGTTCGCGAAATCACCCGGTCCGATCAGGACAGCGGACGAGGATTGGAGCCCTTCAGTCGAGACGGGGCATCCGATCTGCCAGATTCGTCGG
>JAMJQL010000141.1 GCA_023554245.1 Gemmatimonadota bacterium | reverse complement strand
GCGGTTCATTCGATTCCCTCTCACGTCGGTTCGATCCCGTCCCGCCCCGGCTGTCCATCTGCCCGGGCTCCTGTCGACTCCAGCCGGCTTCTCAGCGCCGGATCTCTGCATCCCGGGGCAACTCCCGGGCCAATCTCACCTTCTCTGCCCGTCAGCCGAGACCGTAGTCTCTGATCTTGTAGAGAAGGGCGCGGTAGCTCAGGTCCAGCAGCTCTGCGGCGCGGGTGCGATTGCCCTCGGTAACCTCCAGCGCACGGGCGATCAGGTGCCGCTCGAGTTCCGCCGTTCTCTTCTTCACGCTCAACTCGTCGCTCGAGAGATTGTCGGAACTGATCCGGATGGTCGAGTCCGGATCCCGGACGATCTCCGGCAAGTCCTCCACGTCGATCGTCTCGCCATCCGCAAGTACCATGGCCCTTTCCACGACATTCTCGAGTTCCCGGACGTTGCCCGGCCAGCCATACCCGGCCATGCATTTCAGGGCCGCCGACTCGAAGCCCTGCAACTCCATCGCCATTGCCTCGTTGTAGGATGCGAGGAAGTGCTTGGCGAGCTGCGGGATCTCGTCGGTCCGGTGTCGGAGTGGGGGCAGGTGAATCCGCACGACGTTGATACGATAGTACAGGTCCGAACGGAATCCCCCCGACTGAACTTCAGCTTCGAGGTCCCGGGCCGTAGCCGCGACGATACGCACGTCCACCTGGCGGGGCTTCGACTCGCCCACGCGCCGTATCTCGCCTTCCTGGAGCGCACGGAGCAGCTTCACCTGGAGGGATTGCGGCAGTTCGCCCACCTCGTCGAGAAAGAGCGTGCCCCCGTCCGCTTCTTCGAACAGGCCTGTCCGGTCGGCCGTAGCGCCGGTGAAAGATCCCTTTACGTGGCCGAACAGTTCCGATTCCAGGAGATTCTCGGGGATCGCTCCGCAGTTCACGGGAACGAAGGCACCCGCGCGGCCCGAAACTTCGTGGATCAGCCGCGCGATCAGTTCCTTGCCGGTTCCGCTCTCTCCCGTGACCAGCGCGGTCGTCGGGTGCTGAGCCACGCGCTCGGCCAGCTCGAGGGCCCTGGTCATGCCGGCGCTGCTGGCGATGATTCCGCCGTGCCGCTTCTCCACGCGGACCTGTCGGCGAAGTCGGTGAATCTCGATGTCCTTCCTCGAGGATTCCTCGGCGATTCGGATTCTCAGGAGCAGCGAATCAGGCGTGAACGGCTTGTCGATGTAATCCCACGCACCTTTGCGGATCGCTTCGATCGCCAGATCCGAGTTCCCGTAGGCGGTCATGACGATGACCCTCGCCCCACCCCCTTCCTCCTGGTACCGGTCCAGGAAACCGAGTCCGTCGAGGCCCGGCATCCGAACGTCCGTCAGGATCAGGTCGGGCTGTACTTCCGTGGCCTTATGCAAGCCTTCCTCGCCGTCCGCGGCAGTGGCCACCTCGTGCCCCTCGTCCTCGAGAAGCAGCGAAACGGTCCGACGCAGTCCGGCGTCATCGTCCAGAACCAGGATTCTCATTCGGCCCTTCCCCCGGTGACGACGGGCAACAGCAGGCGCAGGAGTGCACCGTCACGATCGGTTGGAACCACCTCGATCGCGCCGCCCATCCCCTCTATCAGCCGAGCTGAAACAGCAAGACCGAGGCCGGTGCCGCGTCCCGGTTCCTTCGTCGTGAAGAAGGGCTCGAAGACCCGACTTCGAATGTCCTCGGGGATTCCTGGACCGTCGTCGCGCACCTGCAGTTCCACCGCGGGATCTCCCGGGCGCAGTCGTCGTGCAGGACCCGGATCGCGCGCCTGATCGAGTCGCCGCAGGTGCGAGTAGTCGACGCCCTCGGGGTCCTCGCTGCGGCGGATCGGTCTGGCGGAGTCGCCCGCCCCCACCGTTGCCGCGCGAGTCAGGATCCGGATCTCGCCCGAGCGTCCGGTCTCTTCGATGGCGTCCGTCGCGTTCAGCAGCAGGTTGACCAGGACCTGCTCGAGCTGGCTCGAGTCCCCCTGCACGGGCGGCAGATCGTCGGATAGGGTCAGCTTCACTTCCGAGCTCTTGAAGCGTCCCTGGAGACGCAACATCTCCTCGGTTCGGCGCACCGTCTCGTTGAGATCGACGGCCCGGGCCGATGCTTCCTTCGGACGAGCGTACTCGAGCAGTCCCCTCACGATCCGATCGATCCGCTTCGTTTCGTAGTCGATGCCGCCCAGCCATTCCGAATCTCCGCCCCGGCGTCTGCCCACCTCCAGATATCCGAGGATCGCTCCGAGCGGATTGCCGATCTCGTGCGCGACCCCGGCTGAGAGCCGGCCGATCGAGGCGAGCTTCTCCGCGCGAACGAGTCGCGTGCGCGCCTCCGAAAGTTCTCGATTCGTCGCTTCCAGCGACCGGACGTTGTCGGCCAGGGTCTCCTGGTTCTCCAGAAGGCCCTCCGCCATCGAGTTCACGGCGGAAGACAGTCTCTCGAGCTCGGCAGTATGGACCGCGGGCAGGCGGTGCACGCGGTCTCCGCCGGCGATCCGCTCGGCACCTTCGACCATGGCGTCGATCGGTTCGAGCACCAGCTCGCGGAGCCGGCTCCTCGCGAACAGGCCCAGAAGCAGGATATCGCCGACGGTCACCACCCCGAGAACCAGCGCTGAGACGCCCAGAGGCAGGGACAGGCGGAACACGATGTAGACGGTTACCGCCACGGTGAACAGGGCGACGAACAGCAGAATCAGGAGACCCCACAGGAGGCGCCGCCCGAGGGTCGGTGGACTGGCCAGTCTGGCTCCGTCTCCAGCAGTCGATGGCGTCACGCGGTCACTGTCCATGCCGCCGAAGATGGGTGGGCGAGGCGGCGATGCGCCACGGGTTTCGCAGATTCCGCTGTCGGACGAGACACGCGACCGTTGCAGCACTGCGACAGGCGGGCTGAGTGGCCGTCCGGACCGAGCACCATAACATGTTATTGCATATAACTTTACATGTTCGACGACAAGACCTGGAGCATGGGCCGGTCTCTTGCATGGATTCCCGGTGGACAGAGGGAGCCGTACCTCGATTGTGCGGCGCCGGAAAATGACTTGCCGGTAGCTTACTCTGGAAAAGGAGTCCGACAGATGGTGAAGATTCGATTCGCACCGATCGTGGCCGTCGTGGCTGTGGCCGCGCTGGCGGCTTGCGACGGTGAGAGGATCCCGACGGAGCCCGGCCTGCAGGGCGGC
>JAMJQL010000140.1 GCA_023554245.1 Gemmatimonadota bacterium | reverse complement strand
CCGGCCTTCGCGCAGAACCAGTGTCTGCTCGGCCGATCGCGTGGCTTCTCCCGCCTGGTGTGAGGCGATGATCACGGTGGTCCCGGCTGTCCGGAACTCCCGGACGAATTCGTCGACCAGCGACATGCCCTGTTTGTCGAGACCCGCATAGGGCTCGTCCAGCAGAGCCAGCTCGAGGGGCCGCAAGCGGAGCTGAGCGAGGACGACCCGCTTGCGCATCCCGGTCGAGAATGTGCGAACGCGCTGGCCGGCCACCCGCTCGAGACCGACGCGGGTGAGCGCCGACTCGTAATCCTCGTCCGAGAGATCGAGCCCGCACATGCGCGCCGTGAATCGGAGGTTCTCTTCGGCCGAGAGGTCGTCGTAGATGTATCCGCGGACCGTTACGAGCCCGACTCTCTCGCGAATCTCATCCGTCTGATCGCGAAGGTCGAACCCGCACACCGTTCCGCCTCCACCCGACGGATGGAGCAACGTCACGAGACATTTGAGCAACGTGGTCTTCCCGGCCCCGTTGGGGCCGACGAGCGCCAGCGTCGTGCCCCGCTCCACCCGGAGGTCGATACCGCGCAGCACGCGATTCCAGCCGAACCGCTTCGAGAAGTCCTTCAGCTCGACGGCGGGGCTCATGTGGGACGTGGATGTGATGACCGCCTCCTGGACCCTGCTACGGCTCCAACCGACGCGCCAGCTGAGTTCCGGTGTACTGGACGTACTGCCACGCCGGATGCGCCGGCGGGAGAGTGCGTACGCGCGCCCAGTTGGTCGGCTCCGTAGGCATCGTGGTCGGATCGTAGAGGGGCTCTATGTAAAGGACCGTACCGCCTCGGAACGGTTGGGCCCAGAACAGCATCTTGATGAACTTCTCGGGCTCGCGGAGCGACCCGAGCGGAGCGGACGGAAACACGTTCGGAACGTAAATCCACTCACTCTCCATCGTTGCGACATTCGACGTGTCCCCCGCCGCTCTCTGGTAGGAGCGGGGCGTGATTCCATCGGCCCGCAAAGTCTCCCACGCCGTCTGTATGACCGAGTCCGGCGGAGCGGCAATTCTGGCCTCGATCGCAGAATCCGAAGGGCCGCGCGCGATGCCGGAGGACTGCGCTCCACTCGAGCACGCCCCGACGAGGATCGGAGCGACGAAAAGCGACGACAGGATTGCAGAGCGAGCGCGTGTAACCGTCATCCGACTGCCTCCTCGAATCGGGTCCGACCCGGACGCGGATCGTACTTCATGGAACTCGACCCGCCGCATCCGGGCTTCCCTCGGGTACGGAGTCTCGTACCCGGTCGAAACCGGCCGGGAAGATACGCGCCCCGGAGCATTACGGCCACCATTCTTCCCGGCCTCCAATGCCTCGCTTCGTCGCCGCCCGTCGATCTCGCATTCAGCCCTTCGTGTCGGTATGTTCGCCCGCCGAAGCACCCGGTCATTCAGTGCCGGTCGCGGACATGATCCGCCCGATGCGGGCGAGAGAGCAGGGGAGTGCAACTTGGATCTCCAGGACATCCGAGAACTCGCGCAGCCGAGCGAGTCGAAGGCGATGCTGCTCGTACTCGACGGGCTGGGCGGACTGCCGAGAGAGCCCGGCGGGCCGACGGAGCTCGAAGCCGCGACGACACCGAACTTCGATGAGCTGGCAACCCGAGGTGACCTCGGGCTGCACGTCCCGGTGGCGACGGGAGTCACGCCGGGCAGCGGTCCCGGACACCTCTCGCTCTTCGGATACGACCCCCTCGTTTATCGGATCGGACGTGGAGTCCTCGAGGCCCTCGGCGTCGGGTTCCAGCTGCGGCCCGGTGACGTCGCGGTACGTGGAAACCTGTGCACGGTGGATGGTGAGGGCCGCGTGACCGATCGTCGCGCGGGACGCATCTCCACGGAGGAAGCGATCCCGATCGTGGAAGCGATGGACGCGATCGAGGTGCCGGGCGGAGAGGTCGTCGTCCGGCCGGTGAAGGAGCATCGGTTTCTGCTCGTAGTGCGTCCCGACCAGCCGTCGACGGCCGAGATCGCGGATACGGATCCGGGTCGCACGGGACTGGCGCCCCTCGAAGTCGTAGCACAGGATCGCTCGGCCGAGCCGGCGGCAGCACTGGTTCGGAACTGGCTGGCCGAGCTGCCCGGCGTACTCGGAACTCGCGACAGGGCGAACATGGGACTGCTCAGAGGATTCGCGCAGTTGCCCGACTGGCCAATGTTTCCCGATGTGTTCGGCTGGCGCTCTCTGGCGATCGCTGCGTACCCGATGTACCGGGGAGTGGCGCGCCTCGTGGGCATGGATGCCAATGAAGTTCCCGACGGTCCTGAGGCCCTGGCGCCTGCGCTACTGGCGGCTCGCGACGGCTACGATTTCTTCTTCCTGCACGTCAAGGGGACCGACAAGGCAGGAGAAGACGGCGATTTCGATCGGAAGGTGGCTACGATCGAGGCGGTCGATGCCGTGCTTCCGTCGCTGCTGGAGGCCGGCCCCGATACCGTGCTCGTGACCGGCGACCATTCGACCCCATCCACGATGCGCGCACACTCCTGGCACCCGGTTCCGTTCCTGTTCGCGGGTGGTCCGGGCCGGGCGGGCGCGGAAAGGGTGAAGTTCGGCGAGAAGGCCTGCCGGATGGGAACGATCGGCCAGATACGCGGCTGCGAACTCATGCCGCTACTCGCGGCCCGGGCCGGCCGGCTGACGAAGTTCGGGGCCTGACCCGAAACGGATAAGAGCGGAGGAGAGATGCGTTGTCCGAAGTGTGGCAGTGAGGAGACCGGAAAATTCTGTTCGAGTTGCGGCGCGAAGATCGCCGTGAAGGGGCCGCGCTGCAGAAAATGCAACTCGGCTCTCGAATCGGACGCCGTCTTCTGCGCCGAGTGCGGCACGCCCACGGGGTTCAAGCCCGAGAAACCGAAAGCGGCCATGCTCCCCTGGGTATTCTCGGCACTCGCACTCGTCGCGTTCGCCGTAGCCATCGCTTTCTTCATCCGTGGACAGGCTGCGCCCCGAATTGGAGACATGGGCATGACCGGCGGTCTTCCGGAGGCGCCGCAGGGTGAGGCGATCAGCGGATCGGCCGGTGGGCCGGGCGCACCGTCAGGCGGCATGGCCGATCTCTCCCAGATGTCGCCGCGGCAGGCTGCGGACCGCCTCTTCGAGCGAGCCATGCGTGAAGAAGACGGAGGCGACACGGAACGTGCCAAGTTCTTTGCGAATATGGCGGTTCAGGCGTACGACCAGGTGCCGCCCGCCGAGATCGACCTCGATGCCCGCTTTCATCTCGGCCTGCTGCAGCTGCTGCAGGAGAATCTCGAGGCCGCACAGACGGAAGCCCAGACGATTCTATCCGTACGCCCGAATCATCTGCTTGGCCTGGCCCTTTCCGCTCAGGTTGCCGCGGCCCGTGGGGATGACGCGGCCGCGAAGGCCGCCTATTCGCAGTTCCTGGAGTCTCTCGATTCGGAGCGGGCGAGCGGCCTGACGGAGTACCAGATGCACGGATCGCTGATCGACCTGGAGACCGCCCGCGCCAGGGAGACGACCGGATCCGAGTGAAACACTCCTACTTCGTCAGCCGTCGATCGGGGCTCGCCGCAGAGAGTTGGCGTTGGCGACGACGGTGATGGAGCTGCCGGCCATCGCGGCCTCGGCCAGTATCGGATGCAGGAGGCCGAGGACCGCGATCGGGATCGCGATCGTATTGTAGAAGTAGGCCCAGAACAGGTTCTGGCGGATCTTTCGGAAGGTGGCGCGAGACAGCCGCACTGCCTTCACGACTCCCATCAGGCTGCCCTGCACGACGATCATGTCGGCTGACTCGATCGCGATGTCGGTACCGGTCCCGATCGCGATTCCCACGTCCGCACGCGTCAGCGATGGCGCATCGTTGATTCCATCTCCCACCATCGCGACCGTGCGTCCCGATTCCTGGATCTCACGGATCGCCTCCACCTTGTCGCCGGGCAGGAGCCCTGCGCGGACGTCCTCGATGCCGACAGACGCCCCGACCGCAGCCGCGGTTCGCGCGTTATCACCGGTCAACATCACCGTTTCGAGCCCCAGCTCGTGAAGGAGCTGAATTGCTTCCCGGCTGTCCGCCTTGACCCGGTCCGCCACGGCGATGAGTCCTGCCGGCTCACCATCGACGGCCACGAACATGACCGTCTGACCTTCGTCCTCGAGCAGCGCGGCTTCAGCGACCAGATCGTCGGTCGGAATCTCATCCCGGGCCAGCAACCGCCGGCTTCCGACCCTGACATCCCGGCCGCCGACGTTTCCCACTACCCCCATGCCGGGCACCGCCTCGAAAGCCGTGGCGGCAGGCAGCGACTCCAGCCTCTCCTTCGCAACGGTCACGATGGCTGCACCGAGCGGATGCTCGGAGCGGTCCTCGAGCGCGCCCGCCAGCCCGAGCAGCTCCGATTCCTCGAAACCGGGTGCCGGCCGGATCGCCGTCAGCTCGGGCGCCCCCCGGGTCACCGTTCCCGTCTTGTCGAACACGATCACGTCGGCGCCCTCGAGCACCTGTATCGCCGCCCCGTCACGGATCAGCACGCCGTTCTCCGCCCCCATCCCGGTTCCCACCATGAGGGCCGTCGGGGTGGCGAGACCGAGAGCGCAGGGACATGCAATGACGAGCACGGCCAGCGCGGCGAACACCGCCAGCGAAACGCGGCTCAGATCGGGGTGCACCCACGGGAGTAACTCGGCGGCACGCTCGGCGACGACTCTGAACGTGTCCGGGAATCCGAGCCATGCCACCAGGGTCACCGTGGCTAGGGCGAGCACGATCGGTACGAAGACCGCGGTCACGCGATCGGCGAACTCCTGGATGGGCACCTTGCTGCCCTGTGCCTGCTCGACCATGCGGACGACGCCCGCCAGAAACGTGTCCTCGCCGACCCCCGTCGCCCTCACCCGAAGCGAACCCTGTCGGTTGATCGTCGCCCCGATCACCGGGTCCCCCGCTGCCTTGTCGACGGGAATCGATTCGCCGGTGGCGAGCGACTCGTCCACGGCGCTCGTCCCTTCGATGACCACTCCGTCGGTGGGGACCTTCTCGCCAGGGCGCACGATCATCTCATCTCCGACCCTGACCTCCGCGATCGGGAGTTCGAGCTCGACGCCCGCCCGCTCGACTCTCGCCGTTCGCGGCTCCAGCGCGAGCAGCTTCTGGATCGCGGCCGACGTGCGTCCCCGCGCCCGAGTCTCGACGAAGCGACCCGTCAGGTGAATCGCCATGATCATGGCCCCGACGCCTGCGTAGTTCATGATCATCGGCCCGAATCCGAGACGATGGGAGACGGCGAAGAGTCCGGTGACGACCGCGGCACCACTGCCCAGGGCGATCAGGCTGTCCATGTTCGGGCTGCGTCTGGCCAGCGCGGAAATGCCGCTGCGAAGGGTGTCGCGTCCCGGGCCGACTACCACGGGAATTGCCAGGAGCATCAAGCCGAGCTCGAACAGAAGGGGCGTGGGCCAGAGGATCCCGAATCCCATTTCCGGGATCATCCAAAGCATGATGGGAATCGTGAGCGACCAGGCCAGGATCATCCGTCGCTTCGCGGTCCGCACCTTCTCCGCTTCCCGCTCGAGACGCTGTCGCTCCCGCTCAGCCCGGTCCCCGGCCGAATCCCTGCGGGCGAGAAGGAAGCCTGCTGCCTCGACTTCGCCAGCGAGTCGATCGAAGTCGATACCGTCGTCCGTGATCCGCACCGTCGCGGTCTCGGCCGGGAGGCTGACGGAAGCCTCCACACCCGGGATTCGATTCAGGCTCCTCTCCACCGCCGCGCTGCAGGCGCCGCAGTGCATGCCCTCTACGGCGAACACTTCGGTGCGGGATGGCATGCTGGATCATCCTCCATGTCGGAAGCCGAGAGCCCGCGGCGGAAACTCCGTGCGGTACTACACCATACACCGGCAGTTCCGCGCCGCGCCCGGAACGTGCCGCTCCCGCCGGGCGCTCTCGAACGGTGGACGAGCCCGGCGGGGTTCGTGTACTATGCCGCATGTTCGGAAAACTCAAGGCCCGGCTCGAAGGTCTGCTCTCGGCGCTCGAAGACCGCAGCGGATCCGATACGGGAGACGACATCACCCGCTTGCTGGCGGGAATGCGCGAGGAGCTGATCGAGGCCAAGGCTACGATTCCGGGTCTCGAGAAGCAGGTCGTGGCAATGGGTCGCCTGGCGGAGCGGGAGCGGGAGCGGGCGATGGACGCGGTGCGAAGAGGAGCCCAGGCAAAGGCGATCGGCGACTCGGAGACGGTCGAGGTCGCGACCCGATTCGCAGCCAAGCACCGCGAGAGGGCGGAAGTCTACGTGCAGAAGCAGGAAGCCGCCCGGGCCGAGCTGGCGCTGCAGCAGCGCGCCGTCAGCGAGATGACCGCGCAGTTCAAGTCGGCAATGAAGCGCAGAGAAGCACTCGTGGCCCAGGCCCGGCGTGCTCGAACGACCCAGGGTCTGCGCGGTGGGGCCGAGTCTCCCGTGGACGAGTTCGATCGAATGGCACGGGAGATCGAGGACGAGGAGCTCGACGCATCAGCCCGGCTCGACGTAGAGGACTCCCTGGACGGTCTGGACCGTGAATTTGCGCCGGACCCCGAGACCCTGGCAGAGATTCAGCTGGAAGAGCTCAAGCGTCGCATGTCGAACGACGACGAGACCTGAGTCGCGTCAGGCTCGGGCCTCGCGGTGCAGGCGGCCGATCTGGTCCGGACTCCCCATTACGATCAGGACGTCGCCGATCCGGATCTCCTCCTGGGGTCCCGGATTGTAGGACCACGGTCCCTCGCGGCCGCGGGGGTCCAGGTGGCGGATCGCGATGACGATCAATCCCGTCTTCTGGGGGATTCTGGCCTCGGCGAGCGTCTGACCGGCAAGGGTCGACCCCTGCTGGATGCGGATTTCCTCGAGGCGGAGCGTCAGTCCATCGCCCCGGGTCACCACGTCCAGGAAGCTGACCACTTCCGGTCGCAGAATCATCGCGGCCATCCTGATACCGCCGGTGAGATTCGGACTGACGACGTGATCGGCTCCCGCCACGTAGAGCTTTTGCATCGTCTGTTCGTCGTATGCTCGGGCGACGATGTTGAGGTTCGGCTGCAGGTCCCGGGCGCTGAGGCAGACGAACAGGTTGTCCGTATCCTGGCTCAGACAGGCGACCAGCCCCTGAGCCGTACCGATTCGGGCGGACACCAGGGATTCGTCCTTCGTCGCGTCGGCCTCCAGAACGAGAGCATTCGGAAACTCCTTGCGAAGAGCTTCCGCTCGCTCGGCCGAGCGCTCGAGTACCAGGAACGGGGTGTCCGACTCGATGAGTTCCCGGATCACCTGTTTTCCGGTCCGCCCCGCCCCGCAGACGACCACGTGATTCTTGAGCTGTTCGATTCTATTCATCGTTCGCCGAATTCTGAACACCTGCGCGAGGTCCATCTCCACGATGGCCGATGTGAGGAGCGCGAACCAGAGGCCCATCATGGTAAGGCCACCGACCAGAAGGAACGCCGCTATCGCCTCGGCGGTTGCGGACATCGGCCGTACTTCCTCGTAGCCGACGGCGGTGACCGTGATGATGGTCATCCACAGCGACTGCCGGAAGCTCCAGCCGGCAATGAAATGGAACGCAGCAGTGCCAGTCGCCACGAGCACTGCGGCGAAGGCTACGACCCAGGCGAAGCGGCGTGCGAATCGACTCACGGAGCTGGGGAGGTCCCTCCTGTCCCGAGAACTCTCAGCGCTCCCGGTCGGCTCTCACCGGAACGTCCCGACCGCGAATGGTGACGCCCTGTAATCTTCGCAGTACATCATCCACCACCTGTGAATCAACCTCCACAAGCGAAAAGCCGCCGCGGATGTCGATCTTGCCGATCTGACCGCCCACGATGCCGGTCTCTCCGGTGATGGCGCCCACGAGATCGCCCGGCTTGATGTCGTCCTTCCGACCGATGCCGAAGTAGAGCTTGGTCCATGCCGGCCGCGCGCCCCTTGGCGTCGCGCCACCGCGGCGTTCGCCGCCCGACCCGGCCTGGCCCCTTCCGCGGGCATGGCTTCCCGAATCCCTCGGCGGCGGCCTCTGATCCACCGGGGCGCCGGTCAGGGAAGCGGCCTCGATATCCGGCCACGGGATGACCGAGCCGACGTCGTCATCCGTGCGGCGAAGCAGAGCGGAAAGGCCGGCCGCCACACGCGCTGCTCCGTAACGAATGATCAGCGGTTCCAGCACCAGAAGCTCCGGTACGAAGTCGGCCGAGCGAACTGCGTCCTCGAGTCGGCGACGATAATTCACGACCGCGTCCAGCGGGTCGGTCAGCGGTCCTCCTCCCGCCGGGATCATCGCCAGTCCCGCTCTTCGGGAAAGTGTTTCGACATGGTTCAGACGGCCGGGGTCGACGATGACGAACCGGTGTTCGGTATCGGCGAATGCAGTGTCGAATTCGCTCAGATCCATCGGAGCACCGAAGAGAATGGCCGTGCGGGCGATGCCTTCGGGGCCCGCGGCTCCGACCCGGATTTCCGAGTCCTCACGTTCCACATCGCGCCCCCCGACTGCCAGGGCCGCCGCTACCTCGTCGGCCTGGTGAGGGTCGGCGCAGGTCACCCGGATCGCACCACCCAACGCCTCCGCCTCTGCGATGCAGCTCTCGAGCAGCGCGAGCCACTCCGGTTCCGGGCCGACCGCGACTCGAATGGGTGGTCCCGCCCGATCGAGCTCGCCGCTCGGGTCGCTCTCGGAGCCTGCCGCCGGAAGCAGTTCCTCGGGCCAGCGCCGGGCGCGTGGAAGCTGGCGTTCGAGCAACTGCCGGAAACCGGGATCCGGCCGCCCGGTGGCCGCGATCTTCCTGACGTCAGATCCGACGGCCTCCAGGAGCGGTTCGACCGATGACCACTCGTCGAGTTGCTCGAGGTCCGACACACCATCCAGCACCAGTAGACCCAGCGCGCCCGTCCCGAATCGTCCGGATCGAATGGCGGGAAGGACCCGGGAAGGTCGCGCGACCACGATTCGGGCTCCGTCGGGAACGCCTTCGTCCTCGACCCCGGCGCCGACGAGGAACACGCCACCCCCGCCAGGCCCCAGGGCCCTTCGAATCAACCGCGCCACGCGCCCGGCCCTCTCGTCGGTCGGGCACAGAACGAGAGCCCGCGCCCCGCCGACGTCCAGGGTCTCATTCTCCGCGTCGAGCAGAAGCGCCGCTGCGGCGTAGACGGCTTCCAGGCCAGATCCCTGGCTGGCGACGAGGGCCAGATGGTGCCCCCTGCCGAGTGCGGTCTCGCTCTCGGCGAGGACTTCCGGCACCGAAGCCCATCCGAGCCGGTCGGCGACGCCATGGATGCCGCCGCCCTCGTTCTCAGTCACAGTTCGCTCCCGGTGGATGCGTCGACGGCGCAGAAAATCCCGTCAGCCTTCGAATCTCTTGTAGTGACCCAGGTCGTAGGCACGGATCGAGAGGATTTCCCGGGGACGGAATCCGAGATCGGCCAGTGTCAGTCCCTCGTCCCTGATCCGACGTTCCGCGTATTCCACGTAGTAGTCGGACGGATCGTCCGTGGATCTCTGGAGCAGGGTGCGAAGGCCGAGTGTCTTGGCTTCCCGAAGTGTGGTGGACAGTGGGAGCAGCTGAACGTGCTCGAGCCAGCGATCCGGCATCACCAGTCGGACGGTGACCGTGTCCACTTGCGCCGCTCCTTCCGCCGCCGCCGTCGGAGTGTCGTGACTCATACGTGCCCCAGTGTATAGAGAAATCGCTTCGTCAGGTCCGTGATGTCCAGGCCCGTCACGCGGTCGGTGTCGGCGTGGACATTCGTGTGGCCGTGATGCCGGTCGACCCGGATTTCGGCCACGCCGAGCTCTCCGGAAACACGGAGGGCGTCGGGACCCAGCTCTTCGACCTCGAGGCGGGCGCTGCCCGTGTACCATTCACGAGCGCGTTGAAGGACTTCTTCCGGAGAAACCTCCGTCATCACGTGATATCGCATCTTCAAGGTCCGATGGCAGAATTCCGATTGAATGCCGATCTGGCGGCGTCGGCACCGCA
The DNA here is from genome assembly GCA_023554245.1 of Gemmatimonadota bacterium. Classification (GTDB taxonomy): domain Bacteria; phylum Gemmatimonadota; class Gemmatimonadetes; order Palauibacterales; family Palauibacteraceae; genus Carthagonibacter; species Carthagonibacter metallireducens. The sequence goes on along the minus strand of JAMJQL010000140.1, from coordinate 20,127 downwards.
CGCTTCTTCGCCGGCGCCCGGCGTGGGTGCAACTTCCCACCGGGGTGCGGCTTCGTCAACCTTGCCCGCCACGCGTTCGCACCGGATCTTCCTGCGGTCGAAATCCTCGCCCCCGATTCCAACGGATCCAACGGATGTCGCGTCGATGAGCCCCTCACACGATTTCGGTCGTTTCTTTCTTCCGGGACCCACGGAGGTGCATCCGGAGGTCCTGGCCGCCATGCAGAGGCCGGTAATCGGCCATCGCGGGCCCGAAATGCGCGAGCTCCTCGAGCGGCTGGAGCCGGGCCTGCAGGAGCTGTTCGGCACCGAGCGTCCGGTCTACCTGTCGACCAGCTCCGCAACCGGACTGATGGAAACGGCGATCATGAACCTGTCGGCAACGCGCGTGCTCGCCCTGGTGTGCGGTGCGTTCGGAGATCGATTCCGGGCGATCGCCGAGAGGTGCGGCCGGCCGGTGGACGTGATTCGGGCAGATCCGGGCGAACCGAACACGGCACGGAGGCTGGAGCTGGCCCTGGCCGACGATCCGGGTCGCTGGGACCTGGTGACCGTCGTCCATTCGGAGACCTCGACCGGCGTTCTGAATCCTGTCGCGGAGATCGCCGAGGCCGTCCGGCGATACGACGACGTGCTGCTCGCCGTGGACGGCGTGACCTCAGTGGGCGGCACTCCGATCCGATTCGACGACTGGGACGTCGACTTTCTTCTGACCGGTTCGCAGAAGGCGATCGCCCTTCCGCCGGGGCTGGCGTTCGGCGTGGCGTCGGATCGAGCACTGCAGCGGGCGACACAGATTCCGGCCCGGAGCTTCTATTTCGACCTTCTGGCGTTCGATCGACGAGCGAGGGAGTATCAGACCACGAATACGCCGGCCGTCTCCCTCTTCTACGCGCTCGACAGACAGCTCCACCGGATCGCGACCGAGGGGCTCGGCTCGAGATTCGACCGGCACGCGTCAATGGCGGCGCGCACCGTCGAGTGGGTCGACGAGCTCCGGGCGAACCTGGGCTCCGAATTCGGCATTCTGGCTTTGCCCGGCTTCCGATCGCCGACCGTGACCGCCGTCACGCTCCCGGAGTCGATCTCGGGAACCCGGGTCGTGGCTTCCGTGAAGAGCAGGGGGTTCACCATCGCCCCCGGTTACGGAGAGCTGAAGGATCGATGCATTCGAATCGGTCACATGGGCGATCACACCATCGAGGAGCTCGAGGTGCTGCTCGCTGTAATCGGGGAGGTGATCGGAGAGCTCGCGTCGGGCGATGTCGTTTCCATGGAGGAAGGAGCGCTGCGATGAGCGATCCGAAGCGGCTGGTGCTGGCCGATCCGCTGTCGGCCGAAGGTGTGGCGATTCTCGAAGAGACGGGCGCGATAAAGGTCGAGGACCTCTCCTCGCTTCCGCGTGAGGAGCTCAAGCGACGGCTGGTCGGGTCTGCGGGACTGGTGGTGCGGAGCAGAACGAGGGCCGACAGGGAGCTGATCGAGGCGGCCGAGGGACTCGAGGTGATCGGCAGAGCAGGTGTCGGCACCGACAACATCGATCTCGACGCGGCCACCAGACAGGGCGTGGCGGTGCTCAACGCACCGGCGGGGAATACGCTGTCCACGGCGGAGCTCACCTTCGGCCTGCTGCTCACGACTGCTCGGGGGATCGCCGAAGCCGATCGCTCGATGCACGAGCTCAGATGGGATCGCGGACGCATCCGCGGCACTCAGCTGAGCGGAAAGACGCTCGGCGTGGTGGGTGCCGGGCGGATCGGGACCGAAGTCATTCTGCGGGCTCGGGCATTCGGTATGCAGGTCCTCGTCACCGATCCGTACCTGACGCCCGAGAGAATCTCCGATCTCAACGTCGAGGCCGCGGACCTCGATGATCTGCTTCGCCGGTCCGACTACGTCACCCTCCACCTTCCGCTCACCGAGGAAACCACCAGCCTGATCGACGAGGAGCGGATCCGGCTCATGCGACCTGAGGCAGTGCTGATCAACGCGGCCCGAGGCGGGCTGGTCGATGAAGAGGCACTGGTCGCCGCCCTCGAGGAAGGGCGACTTCGCGCGGCAGCACTGGACGTTTACGAAGTCGAACCCCTTCCGGCCGACCATCCGTTGCGACACGTACGCAACCTGGTGCTCACCCCGCACCTCGGGGCCTCGACCCCGGAGGCTCAGCGAGAAATCGCGATCGAGATCGCTCACGCAATGCGCGATGCGCTCCTCGAAGGGAAACTGCGCAACGCGGTGAACGTCCCATCGGCCGGGACCGCCGACCTCGAGAGGCTGAGGCCCGTGATCGATCTCGGCCGCAGGCTCGGCATGGTGGCGGCCGAGCTCTCGGAAAGCCGAATCGAGAGGGTCAGCGTTCGGCTGGCGGGACAGATGCCAAGTGGTCTGCGACTCGTTGCCTCGGCCGTGGCCGAGGGTCTCCTGCGACGATCGCTCGCGGGACCGCTCAACCTCGTCAACTCGCTGCTCCTCGCCGAGGAACGGGGGATTGAAATCGTCCGATCGCGCGTGAAGCCGCTGACCGGGCACTCCGCGTGGATCGAGGTTTCGGTGCACGGGAGGGAGGCTGACCGGACGATCGCAGGTTCACTGCGCGAAGATGGGTCGGCCACACTGGTCCGTGTCGATGCGTATCCGGTCAACGTGAGCCCGGTCGGCTCTCTGCTCTTCGTCTGGAATCGAGATGTGCCCGGCGTCATCGGAAGGGTGGGGACGAAGCTCGGAGACGCCGGGGTCAATATCGGCGAGTTCCACCAGTCCCGGGACGCAGACAGCGGAGAGGCGCTCGCCGTGATCGGACTCGACGCCGGTCTCTCGCCCGCTTTCGTCGAGCAGCTCGTCGCGCTCGACGATGTACTGGATGTGCGTCAGGTGGACCTGAGCGACTGAAGCGGGTCTCGGAGATCTCCGCCGGGCGCTCGAGCGGGTTCTGGTCAGTAGCGAGGCATGTCCGGGTCGATCCGCGCCGCCCAGTCGTTGATCCCGCCGCGCAGGTTTACCGAGCGGTCGAATCCGTGGGCCTGCAGATACTTCACCGCCATGGCGCTACGGCTGCCACTCCGGCAGTAGATCACCGCGTCTTCCTTCGGCTCGATCTCATCGAGCCGATCGAACAGCTGGCCCAGCGGAATCAGCTTCGCGCCCGCGAAGCCGAGATTGCTGATCTCCCATTCGTGCGCCTCTCTCACGTCGACCAGCTGGGGTCGGCCGCCGCAGTCGAGAATCGCCTTCAGCTGCTCGACGTCGATCTCGGGCACGCCGTTCGCATCGATCGAAGCCGCGTCCAACAGGTCTGGCGGGTCGGTGTCCGCCTCGAATCGACCGGCGCCCGCTTCCGACTCCGCTGAGGGAGTCACGCGAGATCCGCAGAACTCCTCGTAGTCGATCAGTCCCGTGATGGTCGGATCGATTCCGCACAGCGGGCAGTCGGGGTCCCGCCGAATCTCGATCTCCCGGAATTCCATCGACCACGCGTCCACCATCAGGAGGCGCCCGGAAAGGGAGCGACCGGCGCCGAGCAGGAGCTTGAGGGTCTCGGTCGCCTGGATCGTGCCGATGATCCCCGGAAGCACACCCAGCACACCTGCCTCCTCGCAACCGGGGACCAGGTCTGCCGGAGGTGGATCACGGAACAGGCAACGATAGCAGGGCCCTTCCGGGGCAGCGAACACCGAGGCCTGTCCCTCGTAGCGAAACACCGCGCCGTATGCGAGCGGGATTCCGAGCAGCACGCACGCATCGTTGACGAGATACCGGGTCGGGAAGTTATCGCTTCCGTCGATCACCACGTCCCACCCATCGAGTACTTCGAAGGCGTTCTCAGCGCTGAGGCGCCGAGCCAGCGGTACGACCTCGACCTCCGGGTTCAGCCGGGTCAGAGTGGCCGCGGCAGATTCGACTTTCGCCTGACCGAGCGAACCGGTGTCGTGCAGTACCTGGCGGTGCAGGTTGGACAGATCCACGGCGTCCGCGTCGACCAGGCCGATGCGTCCGACTCCCGCCGCGGCGAGATAGAGCGCGGCAGGGGACCCCAGCCCCCCTGCTCCGATGAGAAGCACACTCGCCTCGCGAAGTCGCGCCTGCCCTGCCTCTCCGAATCCGGGGAGTATCAGCTGTCGATGGTACCGGAACCTCTCGTCCGGCGAGAAGGACCCGTCCCGGTCGCTGTTTCCTCCCGCTATCGATGCGACGACCGTCAGAACGGCGTCGCGGATGATCGGCGCCGTCCCTTCGACTGCCAGATCGACCTCCTCGCCGTCGAGAAACAGACGCACGTAGGGGCGCTGCGTCCCGTCGTCGGCCAGCAGCCGGCTGGCCAGCAGCGGTTCGGACCCGGCCAGCTGCAGGAACAGCTCGTCGAGCGAAGCGGCCTGGAACCGGAGTTCCTCTCGATCCTCGGCATGCGAACGGAGCGCGGCCGGGATCCGGATCCTCACCTCCGGCACGCTGACGCTCCTTCCGTACGCCAGGCGCGACGAGCCCCGCTGCGTCCTTCGATCACGGGGATCGTGATCTGCCAGAGGCCGGGCACCGCCCGCTCCAGATCGAATGTCGAGGGCATCGGGCTTCTGTCCGGATGAGAGTGGTAGAAGCCGAGGAGTGACTCGCCGAGAGCACTCCGGGTCCGGCACGCCAGCTCGAGCTCGCCGGGCTCGAGACGAAAACCCTCACGCCTGAGCGGAGCCCGATTCGGCAGCGGCACGGCGGCGGTCACGACGGGCATCGATCGGCCCGTCTGGAGTCCGAACAGCGCTCCACATGCCTCCTCCGGGTAGGCCGCCTCCACCTGGCGCGCCATGTGGTCGCGGATCTCCGCTGACAGCGGCAGGGGCTCGAATCGCGGTTCACCGTGTTCAGACACGGACCGAGAGCGACGCCCGAATTGCCTCGTAATTCTCCCGGATTGAACCGGGACCCCTGAAGACCGATGAGCCGGCCACGAGTACATCGGCTCCAGCTCGTGCCGCAGGGGGCGCAGTCTCGGGTCCGATGCCACCGTCCACCTGCACGTGAAGACCTTCGATGCCCATATCGAGGGCCATCTCGCGGACCCGCTGAACCTTGGGAAGCGCGGCTGCGATGAAGGCCTGACCCCCGAACCCGGGGTTCACGGTCATTACGAGGACGAGATCGACGAGCGGAAGGACTTCCGAGAGCGTCTCGGCCGGCGTCGAGGGATTCAGGGCCACCCCGACTCTCGCGCCGAGTCGGCGGATCTCGTGAAGGTCTCGATGCAGGTGGACCGCTACCTCCTGGTGGATGGTGATCATGTCCGCGCCCGCCCTCGCGAATGGCTCGAGAAAGATCTGCGGATTGTCGATCATCAGGTGCACGTCGAGAAACGACTCGGTCACGGCACGCAACGACTCGAGTACCGGAATCCCGATACTCAGGTTCGGCACGTAATGCCCGTCCATCACATCGAAGTGGAACCAGGAGGCGCCGGCCTCTTCAGCTTCGGCTACCTGCTCGCCGAGCCGGGCGAAGTCGGCCGCGAGCAGCGAGGGTGCGATGATCTTGTCGTTCATGGATCTCCCGAATCAGATCGGATCAGAGCAGGCCGAGTTCACGGCCCGACCGGTCGAGCGCCTCGAGCGCCCGATCCAGGTGCTCTCGCGTGTGGGCGGCCGAGATCTGGGATCGGATCCGCGCGGTCCCGTGCGGTACTACGGGAAATCCGAATCCGATCACGAACACGCCTTCATCGAGCAGACGCGTGCTGAGGGCGATCGCGTCGGCAGTCTCACCGATGATGACGGGGATGATCGGTGTATCTCCTTCGATCGGCTGATAGCCGAGTTCCTTCAAGCCCGCCCGGAAGTACTCTGCGTTCTCGCGGAGCCGCGTGACCATCTCCGGGTGCGACTCCAGGTGCTCGATCGCCGCGAGGGCTCCGGCGGCCGAGTGAGGTGGAATGGCGTTGGTGAACAGCTGAGTTCGTGAACGCTGTACGAGATACTCGACCACTTCCCGGCTGCTGGCGATGAAGCCTCCGGCCATGCCGCCCAGCGCCTTCCCGAGAGTGGACGTGATGATGTCCACCTCCCCGTGCATTCCGAAGTGCTCCGGCGTGCCGCGTCCGGTATCTCCGAGCACGCCTGTGGCGTGCGAGTCGTCGACGGCCATTATCGCGTCGTACCGGTCGCACAACTCACGGATCTCCGGCAGCGGAGCGATCTCTCCTTCCATCGAGAACACGCCGTCCGTGATCACCATCCGATGACGCGCCGACTGCGAACTCTCGAGCGCTTCCTCGAGGGAGTCCATATCCATGTGGCGGTAGATGTGCCTGTTCGCCTTGCATAGCCGGATTCCATCGATGATCGAAGCGTGGTTCAATTCATCGCTGATCAGTGCATCCTTCTCGTCCAGCAGCGGAGCGAAGAGTCCCTCGTTGGCATTCCAGCAGGATGTGAAAGTGATCGAGGCCTCGGTCTCGAGGAAGTCGGCGATTCGATCTTCCAGCTCCCTGTGCACGTCGAATGTCCCGCAAATGAACCGCACGGATGATGTTCCCGCGCCGTAGCGGTCCGCCCCGTCCCGGACGGCCGCGACGACCTCAGGCACATCGCACAGGCCGAGGTAGTTGTTCGAGCAGAGATTGATCGTCTCGCCGTACCCTTCGAGATCCACTACCGGACCCTGGGGGCCACAGATGTGCTGCAGTTGCTTCAGCACACCCTGCGAGCGCATCTCCGACAGTTCGCTCGACAGTCGCCGGTTCAGCCCCTCGTTGACAGGGCTCGTGGAAACGTCCCCTTCCTCGTACAAGGTCATGCTGGCGCCTCCGTTCTGGCCGTCGGCCGGTCCGACCGCGGCGACCCGACCATAATCTGCTCTGCCCTCAACCTGACTACCGTGTGCCGTGATTGCTACTGGGTGTAGTACTGCGCCCCTGTGCTGTCCGTCACCAGGTAATGGTCGGCCCGAATCACGGGCCGCGAGCCCCAGGCTCCACAGGTAGTGAAGCCGGCGAGATGCCCATCGATCACGACCCGTCGATCGGTTCCCGCGTGCCGTCCGAGTCCCGTGGTGTCACCGCGCAGTGCGAATGGGCGCTGGTTGCCGATCCAGCCCGGACCGAACAACAGGCAGCCCCCCGCGGCGTGGAGCGTCCCTTCCCCCACGGCCCGCATCGGTGAGAACGTGCCGGAGTCCACCGCGACCAGAGAACCGAGTTCCCGCCCTTCCGCCGTGCGAACGGTCCAGCGCCCGGCCGTCGGGATCCGAAGTGGCCGGGCCTCGTAGAAGCTGACCCTGCTGTCGGCGCACATAGTATCGTATACACTGCGCGTTCCCGAGAGAACCAGCACCGAATCACCGACAGCGACCACCACGGTGTCCAGGCGGCCACACGCGTCGGGAGATGTGGGGCCGGCGAACTCGAACGAGAATACCGATCCCGTGACCACGGTATCCGGGTACGCAGCCCACGTCACCTGGGCCGGGTGCTCGGTGGGCTCACCGATCCGCCAGCAGGCGGAAAACGCGAGCAGAGCGACCAGGGGGAGCGAGCTGCGGAACAGAAATCCGGCTCCGTGTGCACGGGGTATGAATGGCGAAGAAGCTCTCGCGACCATGCGAGGGGCTTCCTCGCCCGGCGAAGATGCGCGCGGTCAGGAATGAGGGCAAGCGGAACCTGTGCCACGCAGGAGCGATACAAACACACGGTTATCCCCTGATGGTCGGCACCGTCGAGGCGCGGCGGAGCGACGGCCCGATACGGTCGAGCTCTCCAGGGAGCCGGTGAGGAAGTGGGTGCTGTGGATCGTCCGAGAACGACAGCAGGTCGGAATGATCGGAAACACCGACGTGCGATGCGCGTCGGTCTGCTCATTTCATTACTGGCCCACCTCGCTCTCTTCTTCTCACTCCGGTCGGATCGCCCTCAGGGAAGTGCTACCGTCGCTGCCGGCCCCCGGGCCGGGGACAGCAACGCCGCGGCCGGTAGCGGCGCACTGCAGGCGATCTCCTTCGCCGAGGTGAGGAGCATAGAGATTCCGCCTCCTCCAGCCCCTCTTCCCAGCCTCGACGCGCCCGAGGTGACGATCGTCGAGACGCGCCCGCCGAGCTTCGCAACCGGACAGCTCGAGCGGCCGGGATCGATGGCGGGCAGGCAGGCTGGCTTCTCTCCCGGGCTACCGGGTGGAACCGGCGAGGGCGACGGTGGATCCGACGCGGAAGGCCGCTATCGGAATACGGTACCGGAACCCCGTGTGATCATCCCTGACTGGGATCCGCCGAATGAAGTGAAGGGAATGCGTGTCCGGATGAGAGTCCTGGTGGACGAGCGTGGGAACGCCGTGGACGTCGAACTGGAGCCGCCGACTCCCAACGATCGCTTCAATCGCAAGCTGATCGAGACGGCGATGGCGATGGAATTCAAGCCGGCTCTCCGGAATGGACGTCCGGTGCGGGACTGGGCTGTAATCACCCGCATTTTCTGACCCCCCGGGGACTGACCGCCCGATTCGCCTCCCGACCGGGATCGTCGTTTCCGGTCGTTCGCCGCCTCCCTATATTCCCGCCTCATGGCCGTGAAACCCCGAGGCAACCGGACGGCGGGCTCCCGCCGGGACGCTGGCCGAGGCAGTGATGACGCTGCCTTCCGGGGCTCCCGTTGCGCCCACAGACTTTGCGTCGGGGTGGTTTGACGGGCTTGTTTCGAATCCCGGGGGGGCGCGTCCCGAGGCTCCTCGTGGCGATCGCCGCGCTGGCCTCGATATCCACCCCGTCCCTCGATTCGCTGCAGGCACAGGAAGCGGGGCAGGCGCCTCTCGACGCCGCTCAGGTCCAGGACATCCCGAGTCTCTCATTCGGACTGTCAGCGATTCCCTACCCCTGGGAGATCGAACTCCTTCCGCCGCGCTGGACCGATCCGACGCCGTTGTGGCCCGGCGATACGGCTGAAGTCTGGCTCGCGACCGAGCTCGGAGATCTCGATCGTACGCTGGCCGCCCGCAGGGACACGATGTGGCTGGCCGGGCTCACCCTGGACAAGCTGCCACCGGATTTCGAAGCCAGACGCTTCTATCGAATGGCGCCTGAGATGGAGGAGGCGGGAATCCCCTTCGAGGTCCGTGACCAGCAACGGATCGAGATCATCCCGGATGCGCTCAAGGGTATCGCCGACCTCGATCTCCAGATCTCGGGCCAGGGCCAGCTGAACTCTCGCTGGCAGTTGTACAGCCCGTGTCTGCTGGGTAGCGGCCAGCGCTGCAACGCCGGCGCGGTGCCGGACATAGCCCCCGAATTCCAGCTCAAGGCCATAGCCCGCGGCACGATCTCCGAGCGCGTGCACCTCGACGTGGACTTCGACCAGACGCGCGAGTTCGATGCGACGAACAACCTGAACGTCTACTACGAGGGAAAGTCGGACGAGATTCTCAAATTCGTGGAGCTCGGCCAGGTGACGCTGCCGCTGCCCCGATCTCGATTCATTTCGCAGGCCGTTCCGGCAGGCAACTTCGGAGTCAGGGGAGACGCGCGGCTCGGACCGCTGAATCTGCGCGGTGTTTTCGCCGAGCAGAAGGGAAGTGTCGAATCCCGGGCGATCACGCTCGATGTTGGAGGTCCGGACGCGGGCACCTACCAGGATGTAGAGGTGATCCTCGATGACGCCGGCTACAACAGCGGCCAGTTCTTCTTCGTGGTGGATCCGCGTGAGCTCGAGGGATATCCCTACGTTGACGTCATCAATCTCGAGGGTCCGGAGGCACCTCCCGCGCTCCAGCCCGGTTCGTCGATCAAGCTGTACCGACACGAAGTGGGCATTCTCCAGCAGCAGAACGTCCAGTCGGGTGTGATCCAGGCTCGCGCCGTCTCCTACCGTCCGGCGAACGCCGATCCCACGCTCCCGGACAGCACGACGTTCGACGGGTTCTTCCGTCCGCTGATCGAGGGAGAGGACTACATCGTTCACCGCAGCGGGCTCTGGATCGTAATGAAGTCGCGGATCCTGCGGGAGGAAGCGCTGGCCGTCGCGTACATTACGGTGTCCGGCGACAGCGTCGGCGACTACGACGCCGAGGAGATCTTCCGGGACTATGCGAACACGGGCAGCGGGGAGCTGCCGCGGCTGTCCCTGCTCCGCGATCCGCCCACGCACCGGCCGGGCGGGCTGACGTGGGAGAAGGAGATGCACCAGATCTATCGGATCTCCTCCGCTGACGATCTCGAGATCGGGTCCGTGGACCTCGTGATCTCCCAGGGGCCGGTCGAGTCGGGCCCGGTAGTCCGCGTGGAGCAGGGCACGGAATTCGCCTTTCTCGAGATCTTCGGTCTGGACGACTCTCCCCGCGACGACATCGTCGACGTTGCCCGCATCTGGCGCCCCGCCGCCTCGGGAGAGTTCGCCGGTTCGAACGTGGTGACAGGCAGCTATCTGGTCTTTCCGGCGCTGGAACCGTTCAAGGACCCTCCGCCGATCAAGGACTCCCGCCTGGCGACCGTGCAGGGGAATCCATTCCCGCTTTCGGATGGCGACAGGAACTTCGCCATCTACGATGAGCCGGTCGACCAGGTCAGGGGGTCGAGCTTTCTGTATCGCCTGAACCTGAACTACCGCGCCCGCAGCAGCGGCGTGGCGAGCTCATTCTCGCTCGGTGCGATCGGCATTCGGCAGGGGAGCGAACAGGTTCGCCTGAACGACCGGGATCTGGTCTACGGCCAGGACTACACGATCGACTACGAGATCGGCCAACTCACGCTGCTGCGACCTGAAGAGCTGCTGGCGGGTGCACAGAACCCCGATCTCGAGGTCGTGTTCGAGCAGAAGCCGATCTTCCAGCTGGCCAATCGCAGCATCCTCGGGCTCACCGGCACCTGGTCGCTCGGCAAGATCGGGGCGATCGACTTCATCGGTCTGAACCAGCGGGAAGGAACGGTACTGAATCGGCCCGAGGTGGGACTCGAGCCCGGTGGAGTGCTGCTCGGCGGTGTCGTCGCGCGACTCGGATTCGAGGTGGCTGCGCTCGATCGACTCGCCGATGCACTGCCCGGCACGGGTTCGGACGTCAAGTCGCGCATCTCTTTCGATGGTGAGGTGGCGGGGTCGAATCCTACCACCAACCGCAAGGGCGTGACCTACATCGAAGACTTCGAAGGCAGCTCCCGGCTGAGGCTGGGCCTCGGAACCCGTTCGTGGCTCAACGGATCCATCGTATCCGAGCCGGGGAGCGACGGCAGCGGAGACTACCTTCCGGATGTGCCCGACGCGACGAACCAGCTGGACGCCGTCTGGCAGGCCCAGTGGCTGGAGGGGACTCAGGTTCAGGGACCTCTGCAGGTACAGCAGATCGACCCGGCACTGCGGGTCCTCAGCGCGGGTTCGGCGGAGACGGTGTTGTGGGTCTCCCTGACCGAACCACCGACCACGGGTGAAAACGGCTGGTATTCCGTCACCAATCCACTTTCCGAATCCGGGATCGACCTCACGACCACCGAATTCCTCGAGTTCTATGCGAGCACGCTCGGCACGACCGACGAAGACCTCGCGATCATCATCGATGTCGGCACCGTTTCCGAGGACGCGTTCGTCCTCGATTCACTCGGATTCCCGGCGGGACTCGGGCAGCTGGACCAGGAAGTCGATCCGCTGGTCGGCGTGTGGGGCAACCAGGACGACACGGGAATCTGGGACCAGGGGTGCACGGCGACGCCCGACGAGACGGCGTATCCGCTGGGTGACCCTCGTGCGAACTGCACGCGCGGGAACGGGCTGGAGGACTCCGAAGACCTGAATCGGGATGCGTTTCTGAACCGGGAGGAACGGTATTTCCGCTACGTGATCCCGCTCAACGTCGCGTCGAGGTACCTGGTGCGTCCCACGGGAGGCGAATTCGAGTTCAATCTGTACCGTGTCCCGCTTCGGCTCCCGGACTATCAGGTGAACGCCACGGGGGAGAACCAGCAGAACGTACGCCACGTGAGAATGACCTTCACGTCGGACGTGGCGGCTACCGTATTGCTCAGCCGCATGGAGTTCACGGGGTCCCCGTGGCTCAAACGTGCCGACACCGGCAGCCTCGACGGATTCATCGGCGACACCCCGGGCACGGCGCAGCAGGTGGTCGTCGGCCCGATCTCCACCACCGATGCCGACTACGTCTCGCCCCCGGGGATCGGCGACCAGGAGGCCGACGCGACGGATGAACTGCAGCTCTCGACGCAGACGATCAACGAGCAGTCTTTGCAGGTGGCATTCTCCGACATCCCGTCCGGCGAGAGGATCGAGGTGTACCGGCGGTACACGCAGCGCCCGCGGGATTTCCTCACCTATCGCCGACTTCGCATCTGGAATCTCGCCGTCGAAGGCGAATGGGGGCTCGATTCCCCGCTCTGGTTCTACACGCGAATGGGATTCGACGCGAACAACTTCTACCTGTATCGGACGAAGCTCACGCCACCGACCGGAGCCCCCACCCGGGATGACTGGCTGCCCGAGACGTTCATCGACCTCGAACGCTGGATTCGACTGCGGACGGAAGCGGAGCAGAGGATCGTGGATGCGGGATCCTCCCTTCCAAACGACACCACGTTCATTCTCTGGGACGTGGACGTGTTCCCGGACGGAGACAGCACGCTCGCGATCGTGATCAACGACAGGTCACGCGCCCCGAATCTGTCCGCGATTCGAGAGATCGCCCTCGGTATCGAGAATCCCGGGGGAACGGCCGTCGGTGAGGGACGCGTATGGATCGACGACATCCGGATCGACGAAGCCGCCGATCAGACGGGGTCGGCGCTGCGGGGCACGCTCCGGGTCGATCTCTCCGATGTCATGACGATCGAGGGCACCTACGGAAGGCGTGATCCATTCTATCGTCAGCTGGGAGAGGCGCCGCCGTACGTTAACACGAGTGATTACTCGACGCGCGTGGCCGCGAAGCTGGGTCGTTTCCTCCCGGGGAGAACGGGCCTTGCCATTCCCTTCGAGTTCCAGCACGAGAGCGCGACCGAGAGCCCGTATTTCCTGCGGGAAACCGATGTTTTCGCTTCGGAGATCGAGAATCTCAGGACACCCGACAGCAAGCTGACCCGGTTCAACGTCGGGCTCTACAAAGACACCCGATCGAACAGCACGCTCGCGCGCGCAACGATCGATGGCCTTCGGCTCGGCTATTCCTATCGGAGCTCGGCGGCGACGACGACGCAGACACAGGCCGACGGAACCGGCTGGAATGCGGTCGCGAACTGGTCGCGACCGGTTGCAGATGCTTCGTTTTCACTCCTTCCGGGGTTCCTGAAATCGGCGATCGACGGGCTGCCGTCCTTCCTGTCACAGAGCGTTCTGATGAGGAATCTGCGCGACCTGCGGTTCCGCTGGACGCCCCGGGATCTCCGCCTCGGCATGAACCTCACGCAATCGCGTGATGAACGAAGGCGATTCGTCACCAGTGCCTGGACCGCGAGCGACTCCAGCGTGATTCCAACGGTGGACCGCAGGTTCGTGCTGACTCCGTCGGCGGGCATTCAGCTCCAGCCATTCCCCTCGATCGTCGCTGGACTCGCATGGACTTCGAATCGCGACCTGGTCGATCCGGGCCTCCGGGTACAGGGGGAGACCGCCCGCTCGATTCTCGAGGATGAGTCGAACACACTGTTCGGCATCAACACCGGGTGGGAAACGACGCGCAACGTGCGTGGAAACCTGAGCTGGCAGCCCGATCTGTCCTCCTGGTTCGAGCCACGCCTGACAATCAACACGCTGTACCGCGGTGCGAGGAATGTCTCGTACATCGAGGCCCCGGAGAGCCTGGAGGGCGTTCCGGGCGACTCCACCCTCCTCAGGGATGTCGCTTTCGAGCGGGATATGGGCATCAACATGGATGTACTTCCGCTCAGCCTCGCCACGGCGTTCGGAGTGCCCGAACACCGGAACGCGTCGGGTGCCTGGAAGGGATTCCGCGAGATCTGGGATCGCATCCTGCCGGTCCGCCTCGACTGGTCACGGGTAGTGAACGCGAGCTACGACCGGCGCGACATCGACCCGTCCTTCGGACAGCAGCTCGTGCTCGCCGGCTTCGACGATCTTCGTATCAACGGCTCGGATACGGCATCCGCCGCCGGCAGTGCGACCCGCTGGTCCGCCCGCAGCGGCTACGAACTGCCCTGGGACCTGGAGACGGAGGTCAACTACGCCATCACCGACAACGAGGTGATCACGCCACGAAGCACGCGTTCGACCCGTGACACGGAATGGCCCTGGGTCAGTTTGCGCTGGCGCGAGGTGCCCTACCCGGACGGCCTGTCCAACCTGTTCCGAAACGTGTCGATCACGGCGACCTGGCGGGATCGGGACCGACGGGTGGGAACCACCACGGGGCAGGACCAGGGTCAGCGCACCCTGACTCGCTCGCTGAGCTTCGTCTTCCTGTTGAGCAGTGGATTCAACCTCACCTACCAGCTCGATAACTCGCAGACCGACCGCTCCGACCAGACCGGTACCAGCGAGGCGGACCGCATATCCCACAGCCTGCGACTGACAGGTACGCTGCCGCCGCCCTCCTTCCTCTCGTTCGTGCAGCGACCGATCAGGATCGCGGCCGAGTACTCCTACAATGGGAATTTCGACTGTCGGGAACTGGGCGGCGCGGGGTTCGGGGGGAGCGTTCCGGGAATCGAAGTCGGATCCGGGTGCACGGCGCACGTGGATCAGAGGACGCAGGCGGCAGCGATCACGCTCGATTCCGATTTCACCGGGTACACGGTCGGCATGCAGCTCACCTGGTCGAACCGGGGCAGCGCGGTAGGGCGCCAGCAGACGTCGAATCAGTTCAACTTCAACATCTTCGGCCGCTTCGCCCTCCGTTCAGACACCGGACCCGCGCCCGTACGCTGAGTCACTCGTTGACGGGAGGTTGATGCCCTCCCGCAACGTACCCGTCGATGCTCTCCTTCAATCGGATGGAGCGACGATCGCTGGCTACGGCCACCGGTCTCGTGCTGCTCGGGACAGCCGTCCGACTCGGCTTCGGTCCGACGACGGCTGACACTGCCTGGCGACCCCCGGGGGAAGGCGACACTCCGATCGAGACGATCTCGACGTCCCGGTTGCTGGGTGCCGTCGACTCCGGCATCGCCTCCGAAGATCGGGCACGCACGCCTCTGGACGAGGGAGAGAGGATCGATCCGAACTTCGCCGACGAGGTCGACCTGCGACGCCTGCCTGGAATCGGACCCTCGAAAGCTGCCGCGATGGTTCGGTACCGCAGGGAGCACGGGCCCTTCCGCACCCTCGAGGAACTGGAGCGGGTTCCCGGCATCGGCCCGACGACGGTATCTCGACTGGCCCCGATGCTGACCCTCACGTCCCGGCCGTCGGAGGTCCGGGCTTCGGACACACGGATCCGCCTGGACAGGGCGACGAGAGAGGAGCTGAGGCGGCTTCCGGGCATCGGTCCTGAACTGGCTGACCGGATCCTGGAATTCCGCACTCGGGAAAACGGGATCGGCACGATCGACGACCTGCTCGCAGTCCCCGGAATCGGCCCCGCCACTGTGGAGAAAATCCGGAATCGTGTGCGGATCCGGTGATTGGAGCAGGATCCGCCGCAGCGCTCGAATCGGGATATACCCGCATAAATACAGGAAGAAACGAGATCATTCGAGGCGGGCACACCTCTTGCTCCCGACGAACCGCGCGGTGGCACCCGATTCGGGACACACTTCGGCCCGCCGCGGAATCGAGTCGCTGCAGAGCGCGGCGACCAGCGAGTTCCACCGGAAGACTTGGACACTTATGGCATCTGCAGCTCTCGGAAGGGACCGAATCGGCGAGCTGCTGGTCAGGGAAAACCTGATCAGCCAGGAGGACCTCGACCGCGCGCTTGCCGAGCAGAGCCAGAACGGCGCGAGGGTGGGATTCACGCTCGTTGCCAGCGGGGCGGTGTCGGAGACTGACCTGACCCGAATTCTCAGCCGCCAGTTCAGGGTACCTGCGGTCGACCTCGAGACGACGAAGGTCGATCCGAAGATCCTGAAGCTCGTTCCCGCGGACTTCGCCAGCAAACACCTCGTCCTGCCTCTGCGACGGGTGGGCCGGACCCTGACCATCGCGATGGCGAGTCCCTCGGATCTCGGCGTGATCGATGACCTGAAGTTCATCACGCGTTTCGACATCGAGGCGGTCGTCGCAGGCGAGTACTCCCTCAGGCAGGCGATCGACAAGTACTACGAGGTGTCGACCGACCGTCTGGGTGAGCTTCTCGAAGAGCTCGAGGAACAGGACGTCGAAGTCGTCGAGGACGAGGAGGAGCTGCTCTCCACGACGCAGCTCCAGGCCCAGGTGGAGGAAGCGCCCGTCGTTCGGCTGATCAACGGCCTGTTGACCGACGCCGTGCGTCGGGGGGCCTCGGACATTCACATCGAGCCCTACGAGAAGGAACTTCGGGTCCGCTACCGGATCGATGGTGCCCTCCAGGAGATCATGAAGCCGCCCACACGCATGAAGGCGGCTCTCATCTCACGTGTAAAGATCCTGGCCGACCTGAATATCGCCGAGCGGCGGGTGCCGCAGGACGGGAGAATCAAGCTCAAGATCGGCAACCGGGTCATCGATTTCCGTGTCTCGACCCTGCCGACCCTGTTCGGCGAGAAGATCGTGCTCCGAATTCTGGACAAGGGAAATCTGACCTTCGATCTCGAGAAGTTCGGGATGGAACCGAAGTCGGAGAAGGACTTTCTCGAAGCGATCTCGCGACCCTACGGGATGGTCCTGGTGACCGGTCCGACCGGGTCCGGTAAGACGACCACGCTCTACAGTGCCCTCAGTCGGATCAATACCGACGAAGTCAACATCATGACGGCCGAGGACCCGGTCGAGTACAACCTCCAGGGGATCAACCAGGTTCAGGTCCGCTCCGAGATCGGGATGACCTTCGCCGCTGCACTTCGGGCATTCCTCCGACAGGATCCGAACATCGTAATGGTCGGGGAAATCCGGGACCTCGAGACCGGAAGCATCGCCGTCAAGGCTGCGCTCACCGGGCACCTGGTCCTCTCGACGCTGCACACAAACGATGCGGCCTCGACGATTACGCGCATGATCGATATGGGAATCGAGCCGTTCAACGTGGCCTCGGCGGTGAACATCATCACGGCGCAGCGCCTGGTCCGGCGCATCTGCGCCAACTGCAAGGTCGAGACGACGTACCTCCCCGAGGTCCTCGAGTCATCGAATCTGACCAGTGAAGAAGCCGCGAGTATCCAGTTCTATCGCGGTGAGGGGTGTGATGCCTGCAACGGTTCGGGCTATTCAGGCCGACAGGGCCTCTACGAGGTGATGCCGATGACGGCGGAACTCAGGAGGATGGTACTGGCGGGCTCGTCCTCGGACGATCTGAAGAGCCAGGCTATTGCCGAAGGAATGATCACGCTGCGCAAGGACGGGATCCTGAAGGTCCGTCGCGGGGTGACGACGCTCGAAGAAGTGATCAAGGAAACGGCCCAATAAGGGGCATCTGCCGGGAGCGCTGAAGGCGGTCCCGGGATTACGAGAAACGGACGGAAGCGATGATGAACGACTCGACGCCGATGAACCTGCGCAGCCTGCTCGAAGAGATGATCGAGAAGGGCGCATCGGACCTCCACATCTCGGCGGGAGACGTGCCGAAGCTGCGCATCGACGGCAAGCTCGCCGACAGCGCCTGCCAGCAGAGTCTGGGGCCGCGCGAAACGCAGTCGCTGGCCTATTCCGTTCTGACGGAACAGCAGAAAAAGAGATACGAGCAGGAGGACGAGCTCGATCTCTCCTTCTCGGTACAGAATCTGTCCCGCTTCCGCGGAAACGTATTCCGTCAGCGCGGTACCGTCGCCATGGCGATCCGGCAGATCCCGTTCGAGATCCTCACCTTCCAGGAGCTGGGACTCCCACCGGTGATCGCGGGTCTCGCAGAGAAGCCGAGGGGACTGGTGCTCGTCACCGGTCCGACCGGCTCGGGGAAGTCCACGACCCTCGCGGCGATGATCGACAAGATCAATCGCGAGCGTCACGGGCACATCGTGACCGTCGAGGATCCGATCGAGTTCGTGCATCGACACAAGAACTGCCTCGTGAATCAACGCGAGGTCGGAAGTGATACCGGTTCTTTCGCCGCCGCACTGAAGTACGTTCTTCGTCAGGATCCCGATGTGATCCTGGTTGGAGAGATGCGGGACCTCGAGACCGTACAGGCCGCGCTGACGATCGCGGAAACCGGACACCTGGCGCTCGCGACTCTTCACACCAACTCGGCGGCCGAGTCGATCAACCGCATCATCGACGTCTTTCCCTCTCATCAGCAGGACCAGGTGCGGGCACAGCTGGCGTTCGTTCTCGAAGGTGTCGTGACACAGACGCTGCTTCCTCGCCGAACCGGCAAGGGAAGGATCGTGGCCTGCGAGATCATGGTCTCCACCCCCGCGATTCGTGCCCTGATTCGGGACGACAAGGTGCACCAGATCTACTCGGCGATGCAGGCGGGTAAGAAATTCGGCATGCAGACGCTGAACGATGCCCTCTACTCCCTCTACATGCGCGACGAAGTCACGATGGAGGAATGCGTCCGGATCAGTTCCGACCCGATCGAGTTGAAGCGGATGATCGGTGAGGTCGAGCCGACCGCGGCGATGGCCCGATGAACGCAAGCGGCGAGAGCTCACAGAGGCGACAGGGGTAATCGGAGATGCCAGTCTTCACTTACAGCGCCCGCACGATCAGCGGGGAACTGAAGCGCGATCAGATCGATGTGCCGGCACGCGATGACGTGATCGCGTTCCTTCGCGCACAGAAACTCATCCCGGTTTCGGTGCGAGAGAAGCCGAAGGGGGTCAATCTCTCGTTCGGCGCCCGGCTCAAGAGTCGTGATCTCGTCATCATGACCCGTCAGTTCGCGACGATGATCAATGCCGGCCTTCCCCTGGTCCAGGCGCTGGACATCCTGGTGAAGCAGTCCAACAGCCCGATCCTCCAATCGTCTCTGGAGGGAGTCCTGCACGACGTCGAGAGCGGGAATACGCTGGCCGATGCGCTCCGCCAGCACCCGAAGGTTTTTTCGCATCTGTACGTGAACATGGTCGCCGCCGGTGAGACCGGTGGTATCCTGGACACCATTCTGCTGCGGCTTTCCGTGTTCCTGGAGAAATCCGAAGCTCTGGCCCGCAAGGTCAAGGGTGCGATGATCTATCCGGCCGTGATCGGTTTCGTAGCAGCGTCGGCGATCGTGATCCTGCTTCTGTTCGTGATTCCGACCTTCCAGACGATGTTCCAGAGCTTCGACCAGCAGCTCCCGATCCCGACTCGAGTCGTAATCGCGATGTCGGCGTTCCTGCAGGGTTACTGGTGGGCGTTGGGAATTGGCATCGCGGGAGGCTCGTGGCTCTTCCGTCGCTGGATCTCCACCTCTGGTGGGCGGCTCATGTTCGACCGGATCATGCTCCGCCTTCCCGTGCTCGGACCCCTGGCGCGGAAGTCGGCGGTCGCGCGGTTCACTCGCACGTTGGGCACGCTGCTCAGCTCGGGTGTGTCGATTCTCGACGGACTCGAGATCACGGCGCGCACCTCCGGGAATCGGGTGATTCACGATGCGATCATGAACAGCCGCAGCTCCATCGCCGGCGGTGAGTCGATCTCGGAACCGCTGAAGGCATCGGGCGTCTTTCCGCCGATGGTGACGCAGATGATCAACGTCGGTGAGGAAACCGGTGACCTCGATGGAATGCTCTCCAAGGTCGCCGACTTCTACGACGAGGAAGTGGACGTTGCCGTGGAGTCGCTCCTCAAGGCGATGGAGCCTCTGATGATCGTGATTCTCGGTACGGTCGTCGGCGGCATGATCGTGGCCATGTACCTTCCGATATTCGGGATCATCAACACGATCCAGTGACCGGGGGGAATCGGACTCTACGAGTTCACGTCGGGCCGTCGATGATGAGGAGCGGTCTGCAGAACGGGCCAGGAGATATCGGGTGACGACCGGAGACTGCGCTGGACTGATCCATCTGTCGGAAGGTGAGCTCGAATCGAGGCTCGGACAGCCTGTGACGCGGCGGCGTGTCGGTTCCGATACCTGGCTGATCTTCTCCTCGCACGGTCTCGACGTGCGGGTCCGCTGCGAGCCCGACGACGACGGCCGGGCGAATCGA